>JAXJUI010000130.1:0-24777 GCA_036309165.1 Agathobacter sp.
GTGTAAGGATAACAATCCAACAAATAAGCGAAAGGAGAATAAAGATTATGGATTATGGTCGGTATCAAGATGTTTAAGACAGACAAGTAAGAAAGGAGGACGATGGATTGATTAAGATTTTATATGCATTATTGTTTATCATTGCATTTTCTTTTGCCCAGGGCATTGTATATCTCATTCGAGGAACAACCCCGGCAAAGGAAGCAAAGAAGACAATCAATAAAGTAAAGAGTTCATCTGTGTTAACAAGGTTTGTTGCAGAAAAACAGATTGAACTTAAGAAGATGGGAGCCGGAGTTCTCCTGAAAGACCAGATGACAGTAAGTCAGTGGTACATGTTTAAGGCTTTGATGGCAACAACTTTTGGAATGATCACTTTCTTTATTGTAAGTGGAGTTATGAATTCTTCAGCAGGAAAGCCATTAACAGTAGTGGCAGCAGTACTTGGCTGGTTCTTCTTAGATGTGATCTTAAGATTACAGAACAAATCATCTAATGATGAGATGATGCCTGACATCATGGAAATGAGTAGATCGGTGCTTTATGGAAAACGAGGCGGTCAGTATATTGCAGATGCACTTAAGGATTCGGTAATCGTAGTTGAGAATAAGCGCCTTAAGATAGCTCTTATGAAGCTTCGAAGTGAGCTGGATTCTGGAAGATCCTTAGACAGTTGTCTTGATGAGCTTGAGATGAGCTTTTCAAATGGAGAGATTAGTTCGTTCTGTACGGTTATTAAGTCGTTACAGTCAACAGGTCAGGTGGATGAGGCGCTTCGTACTTTGGAAAGTAATATCGAGCGAGAGCAGGTAAGTGTAAATAAGAGACGCTGTCTTATCCTTGAGCAGAAGACCATGCTCTACGTGGTATTCATTGCTATGGATATTTTAGCCATGATTCTTTATTGCATTGTGATGAAGCTATTAGAGCTTCAGATAGGATTTTAAGGAGGTGGCGGTATGAAGTTATTAAAGAAAAAGCGCAAAGCCTCTGTTATTGAAAACACACTTGTGATGTTTATTAATTTGGTTTTAGTCTGTGCATTCCTTGTGATTATCTTTGGTGCCTTTTCTGGCATCAGTGATAAGTGGGGAATGAGGCAGGTTGCAAGAGAGTACATGCTGATTATGGAAACAGAGGGATATCTTAAGCCAGCAGATCAGGCTGCACTTAAGGCAGAACTTGAAAACTACGGACTTTACAATATCAGTTTTTCAGGAAGCACAACCAGTGAAGTAAATTATGGAGACAGGATCTATCTTTGCATCAGTGGAACCTATGACGATAACGTGCTTGCATTTGCAGGAGCAATTAGTAAGTACACGACTCATCCAAGCTCTATTACCATAAGGCGCCAGACAACGGCGAAGCAGTAAAGGTGGTGGGCTATGAAGAAATGGATTAGTAAAAAGAAAGAAGCCACTGGCGCGATGGGATATTTGTTTATGTTTATGACAGTGCTTGTACTTGTGATTATCACATTGTATATGGCTCAGGTAAGTAAGTTTATGACCCATCAGCATCATGTGGATGATTCACTGGCAGATTCAGTATTAGCAAGCCTAGTTGCAGATGATGTGTATTACTTTGAGACCTTCGAGATGACTGGTACGCCAGTGGTAAAGTTTAAAGATAAGGATGAATCCAACCGAATCTTTAGGGATTGTATGAATGATGCAGTAGCATCTACAACTGGATTCTATTACAACTTTAGCTTTGATACCTTTGTCTGTTACGAGGTAGAAGGAAATAAGGTAAACATTACAGAATATGCAGGGGATGGCGGATACAAGAGTGTATCAACTGGAAGGCTTGGCGCTGTAAGAGCCCCAACAGGGGAAGTTGTTAGAGATACATCAGCTTATGGCAGAGTTCGCTTTGGCATAAAGAGTATCATTAACGATCAAATTATTATGAAGACCAAAGACATATATTGCACCCTTGAGGTGAACAATTAGAAAGGAGATTTTGAATATGTTTGAGAAAAAGGTAACTGACGAGCAGAAGAAAAAGCTCGTAAAAGAAAATAAGAAGTCTGTTAAGAAAGAAAAGAAAGTTAAGGGAGAAGATAGCAAGCTTCTCTCTGCAGCAAAGGTAATCGTTCTTCCATTACTTTTTGCAGGAATTGTAGTATGTGCGATTTATCTGGCAATGCAGCAGAAGGCAGTGCAGGATGATCTTCGTACCATTGTTGTTTGTATGAAGGAGGATGTGGCTCCAAATACTTATGTGGAAGGAAAAGATATCGAGAAGTATTTTACAACTGTGAAGGTTCAGCTTGAGGCGGTGCCTGAAAATGCGATTAAGTCATTAGACGAGCTTTCAAAGGATGGATTTTATATTGAGGATTCTATGAAGAAGGCGCAGATGGTGCTTGATTGCAACTTAGCTGCCAAGGACGAAGTCATGGATAAGTACTTAAATGGCTATGAGGTCACATCCTTTGATGCACAGAATTTTGCTGATGGTGTAAATGGTTCCCTTAGAAAGGGAGATATCGTGGATGTATATGCCCTTGATCCAGCAACAGAGCATTTGACTCTTTACGCAGAAAATGTGTATGTGGCAGAGGTATATGATAACTCAGGTAAGAAGGTTACAGAGAAGGATGGTATAGCAACAAGCTTTACTGTATGGGTAACACCAGATGAGGTTGAGAATCTGAACCTTGCAGTTGTGTATGGCGGCGTGCAGATGTATTTGAAGACGGAGTAAAAAACGTAATATTATGGTAGGATTTAAGGTTGAGCAGGCTTATGACTCAGCCTTTTTTCTTTGGAATGAAAACGAACGAATACATTCCTACCATTTTTTAGTAATCGTGGTACGATATATATATCAGCTGATAAATACAACAGTTTGGAGGTATTAAACCTATGAGTAATAGAATTGCGATTGCAGATATTTATAAGGATGTTTGCGCATTATTAAAAATGGAATTAGATGATTCACATCGACGTTTATTAAACAAGCGTGTGACTTTTTTGCTGGAGCAGGTGGCGTTTGTTAGTAAGTCTGAATTAATGCAGAATGGACAAAAGAAGATGTTTGTTCCTGAAGCAGATGCAGCGATTATCAGAAATATACTTTATACATGTGAGACGGAAGATGGCGATCTAATTGTTAAGTGGATTAACGGTAGTCTTGATATAAGTGAACCATGGACGAGTATAGCTCTTAACGCACAGCTTGCAGTTCCTATTAGAAGTGCAGAAATGTCTTTTGAAACGGATGAGGTTACCGTTGATGAATGGATATCTGCAATTCAGTGCTTAACTGGATTTGATTATGCAAGACAGGCGGTTGCGCTTGAAAAGCAGCTCCGTAAACTAAGAGAATGCTCACTTGGGGCTAGAAGAGGAGTAGATTTCGGTGCTGTATATTGTGATGATGGTTGTGGCCATCGAAACTATGTATTAGAAGCTGGAATTCCTGATAAACCATTATCTGATGCAGTACTTGATGAGATTGTTGCTAAGCTTGGTACTGCAAACGATTTCTTTGTAGCTATTAATCAGATTACAGAGAAAATGATAGAGAAGATGGAGTCTGGAATTGTGGAAGATTTAAGAACCTTTGCTATGGCTAAAGGTGCTTTTGAAGCAGAGAAGGCTTATTCAAGGGATGAGGATTCTGCTTCAATTGTATCTGATTATGTTCCTTACTATAATCACCTTGCAGATTATTGTAAATCTCATCCAGATATTACGGAAATGCTTGAAAAAGAGCAGAAAATAACTGGCTTAGAAGATTTCCTAAGATGTGTTGATTAACGGTTGGTACAATTAAGTACAAATGAGTGCAAAAATACTTCTTGACAATTATAGTACAAGTTGGTACAATGAGTACAACTTAAGGAGGTGCGGAGATGGCAAGAATAGCATTAAGCGATGTAAATACAGAAAAAGCTATGAAGAATCTTGATACTTTGCTTCGTGTCTTTGATATTACAAAGAAGGAAACAGAAGAAGGTGTAGGAATCAGCAATGGTTATCTTACAAGATTGGCTAATCCTAATAATGGAAAGAAGCTTTCCTTTGATTTAGAGCTTTCTTTAGAGAATTTTCTTGATTTACCTCAGTTTACCCTTGATACAGAAGAGATAGAATATCCGAATAAAGACGATGAGTTTGTGATTCGAGTTTTAGAGAAGATGAACAGACAGACAAAGAATGGAGAACTATCATGGTCGGAGATTAATCAAGAACAGCTTGACGCTGAGCCGGCATGGAGAGATTTGTTTTCTGTTGACATTGCAAAAGATAGTCCTTTTAAAGGTAAAGCTGAGTTTATTAGAGTTAATCCAAGCATTATAGAAAAGTTGTACTTGGTTGGTTCTATTTATGAAACTTTTATTGCAGAAGGTCAGAAGGTTTTACTTTTTGAAACTGGTGCAGATACTGGTGAATATGAAGTGGACCGTGACAATGCTGGAAATGAATATCCTTACAGAGTCTTGGATTTTCATTATGAAATACTGTTGATCTCTGGAGAGAGACAGTATAGAGGTATTGCAGATACTTACAACATTAATGGAAAGCCTGGACGTAAGCCATTGCAGTATTCGTTGCGAAGACTTTTCAATTCAGTTCAGAGAGAAACAAAGAATAAGATGAACAAGGAAACATTCGACATCTTATCCAGTTATTTGAATAAAAACTAAGGAGGCTGTTTATGGGAGACGATTTTACTGTTAATCTTAATGACCTCAAAATGACAGGGGTTATTAAGTGCCCTTACTGTGGAAAGAGTAAGGCATATATTTATAATGATGCATCTGGTATGTTCTCAAGTGAATGTGGAAGATGCAAAAGAATAGTTTTATGGGATTTTGATCATAAGGCTGCGTATAAAGCTTCTGCAAAGAAGTTTGCATGTTAATAAATGCTACTTGAGCACTAGGGGCCGCATAGCGAGCTACCACTTAGCCGGGGCAAATAAGAGAAGAAGTATAGGTGACTTCGATCTTATTTGTGCCGGCATTTTTATCGTTAATCGATACCATTCCAAGGGTATTGGATTTATAAATATTTTATACGTTGTAATAGGCATAAAATCTACATTTGAGAGATTTTGGAGCGAATGTGCAATAAAATGCACTTGAAAAATTCTCGAAAGCGGAGTATCATACAAACAGAACATTAGTTCGATATAATTCGAGCGGATGTGATCAGCATAGAGTACTCTGCAGTAGGGGACACGGACTCGGTGTCTTACGGAAAACCTACTTCATTAGCCGAAGGATCAACGGCTATGGCTACATATTTGCACGAGAATTTTATTCCCTTATTTCTCGAAGAGATGGACCATTTTTATCTTTTTATGGAGGTGAATTCGTTGCAAGAGATCAGATTATTTTGCAAAAACTGTAAGAAGAGCTTACATATGAGCTACATTCTTGCAAATGATGGTGACGCGCCGGTATTACCGAATGTTGCCATCAAGTGTACATGCTGCAAGCGTGTGTTAATGCTTAAGAAGTACACAGAAAAGAAGTTATTAGAACATGCTGTTAGCGACAGATTCTACATTTAACTAATGGCAACAAGAACACTGAACAATTGAATTAGTGCTCATCACGATACACGGGCATGACCCAAGAGAGGCGTGAAAAACATTACCAGCGAAGACTGGGCGTTTTTCACGTCTTATTTTTTTGAACTGAATAGGAAAATCGAAGGCTTTCTTCCTGGTAGCAACCGGGAGGGGGCCTTATTTTTTAGCCAATTAAATACCCAGAGGATACGCGTTTTCCTCCCAAGACAAATTTTTTAAGTCGCAGGAGGAAGAAAATATGCGTACAACATTAACATTTAACAGTAACTTGGAGTCTTTGTCAGATTACATGACAAGAATCACAGCGATTCTTAGAGCCATTAGAGATAATGTGCCTGCAGCAGATGGTGTGGATTACAGCATCGAGTTAACAGATACAGAGAAGCTTGAACTTTTCCAGAAGGCTTTGACATTAGCAGTGGAAGAGATGGAGAGAACTACAGGAAAGCATTGCATCAAGAAACACAATTTCGGCCAGGACAATGAGGATTTCATCAGTAACTACAAGATTGTGATCTCAGATAACTTACTTAGCTTCAATGATTCTGAGCACCTTGTAGATGGAGAAAAGCAGTATCAGTTCTCAACATTCCTTAAGCATCTTTCATCAGAGGCTCTTGTGCTTACCTATGCTGGTATTCACGGAGTAACAAGAGATGTGGAAAAGAAGTTCAATCAGATTCTTTCAATCAGAAAGAGAATCGCAGCTACAAAGCGCATTGATATCTATGAGGTTTCTCCTGAAATGGTACATGAGTTAAAGCCTGATTATTCAGCTCGTGATATTAAGGCAGTATTTGATTATCTGGATGGCAGAATCTCTGTAGAGAAGATGCTTGAAGAGGATGGCATGGAAGGTGAGGCTTTTGAGGATCCAAATGGAGAAGGACCAGACCTTAAGAATGATGTTATGGATATCAATGTACAGAAGCTCTTTGATTTATTCCTTGATAGAATGAGTGACCTTGAAAAGTTCTTTGCTCTTATTGAGATTGGCTGCTCGGATAAGTATGCTACTATGACTGCATCACAGTTTAGTGTGGATCAGACATTCCTTAATATTGTGGAAGCTGATAAGAAGTATGCGAAGAATATCCAGACTGGTGATGTGGTTATTAAGAGACCAAACCGTCAGGCGTACACTGATAGAGATGTAGAACTTAAGGATGTAAAGTTTGTTGGTGGAAACGTGGTTCGTTACCAGAGAGAGCAGACAAAACTTCGCTGGAAGAAGCTTAAGGAAGTGCTCACTGAGGATGATGTTCTTGGAAACAAGAGTGTGGAGTATTTTCAGGAGAAGTGGAATTCTTTAATGGAAAAGTATAAATAAAGATGTATACTAGATTTTTGTTATACTTGGCTGATATTTATGTAAATTATAGTTGAAATATGTACCGAATGCACAAAAATGGTTGACTTTGTTCCGATGAAGGTAGTATAATTGTAGTACTTACATGTAATAGGCAAACTAATCGAAAGGTTATGTGCGCAAAACTACAGGGACTGTAAAATGTCAGCCAGTTGCAATATAGAGAAACATTCGCGCAGAATGCCTATTTGGGTACTTCTGCGCGCTTTTTTTATGTGAGGTGTAAGAATGAATGGATATATCAAAGTTTCAGATGCATCAGAAAAATGGGGAATAGGTGTAAGACGAATAGTTGCATTATGTAATCAAGGGCGAATAGAAGGAGCTATTAAATTCGGAAATACGTGGGCTATTCCGGAAAACGCTGAAAAACCAAAGGACGAGAGAATCAGGTCAGGAAAATATATTAAAAACAAATGATATGTATGACAGTATGTGTCATTTGAGATTGATATATTGTCTATGATAGGAGAGAAGAATTATGGGTGAAAAAACAAAAAATGTAATAGTAGATATGCTTAAGTCTGATGAAATGAAAGCCTATTTTAGAGAATTGTTAAATGAGCAGACATCAGAGATTGTTTCTTCGATAGAATCTACAGAAAAAAAGAAAGAAAACGAAGAAATATTGTTGCTGAAAAAAGAAATTGAAAAGTATAGACAGGAACATGAAGAATTCAAACAGAAATTATCAGAAAGCGAATTAATTAGGCTGAATTTAGAGAGCAATCTTGATGGCAAAGAAACAGAAATTAATAAACTGTCGGCTTGTTTAAGAAAGATAGAAGAGGAAAATGCAGAATTAAAATCTAATAATGAACAGTTGGCATCTGATTTATTAGATGAAAAAGCAAAAATAAAAGATGTTAAGCATACCCTAGAAACAGAAATACTAAGCTTATCAAAAAAACTTGAAGAATATACAAGCTTCTTTGAAGATGCATATGGATTGTATACACATTACAATTCGCTGCCATTAAGTCTTAAACAACGAATGAGTAATATTTTTGTGAACGATAATGTGTATTCTATGATTTCAGTAGTAAGTAATTGGAACTGTATTGAGGGATTGTGGGGATTTACGAAACGTAGAATTATTGAGGACGAAAATGACGGACTAGATGAACTTGTTTGTTTGTTCTCCAAAGCATTTGAGTTGTATTCAGTTATTGATGGCAACGATAGGTATGGCTTAATTAGCCCTTGTATTGGAGAAAAATACGATTCCGATAAGCATAGCATTAAAGGAATAAAAACAGATGGTGTAATTGAAAAAGTGCTCTTAGATGGAATATATGATTCCATATCAAAGAAAACAGTTTTTAAGGCTGTAGTTCAAGTGATGTAAGGAGGGGCAAATGGATACTTTATTGACAAAGAAATATCCAGTTTCAAAGGAAGAGTTTACAGATATTGTTTTAGAAAAAACGCTTCCGTTGCAGCAAGCATTTATGAGCAATATTTCAGATTTGTTAACTGAAATCAAAAATATTACTTCTGAGAAGAGAAGTGTTTTGTTATTAGGAAGAAATTTTTACTTAGACACGGTAATTAAGTGTGTTTTTCCAAACTTAAATGGATTTGAAGGAGAGGTAGTAACAGATTTATATGGATTTAATTCTGAAGATTATTTTGTAGGTGAATGTTTTGATGGGCGTATTCAATACGATATTCCTACATTTACACAACTCAGGTCAAAAAAAGGTGTATTGACAGAGTGTTTTATGGAAGGCTGTAAATTTGTATGTACTTGTGATGATAAACGATATTCGCACTACTATGAATTAGAAGTGGCATATAATCCATATGATGATAGTATTTCTATGGAATTAGATAATCCTGCTATTATTATTCCAGTTGTTAACTTGGAATATTCATATGTTAATGAACTTCTCGTTAATTATCTTGTGCCATTGGGAATGTGCTTAGAAGGGCTATCTTTAGAGGCGACAAATTGTCTATCTGATTTGATTGAAATATGTAAAAAATATCCGGAGTGCCTATATATTACAACAGGGAATCAAGTGGCATTTGGAGGTGGAAAGAGTATTGTGAAGGAATATGGAACGGATTCAGATAAATCTTGGATGGAGAAACTGCATTGGGAATTAATCGATGTGTTAAAGCAAATATATGATATTAGGAACATTGGAGATGTTGAAATGGATACTAAAGAAGACTTGTTAAATTGTGAAAAAATAAGAGCAGATATTGATCCATATGAAGAAAGAATACTTACAGATCCTAATAGAGGTCATTGGGATTTGTGGTTGGGACAGGATGACTCACAGTATACTGTTGAGGTGGCAGATGAATTAGTTGCTAGAAATCCGATTTGCGATATAAATGAAAATGGTGTAATTGCAATAGATTTCGGAACCAAATCTACAATCGTTGTTTACCAGTCAGATATTGAACATTCATTACCAATGGGAATAGGTGATGGAAATCTTTCTAAGCAACCTACACCTAAAAGATATGAGAACCCTACGGTTATGCATTTTGTTGATCTTGATTCCTTCTTGAAAGATTATGATTCAAGAAAGGGAAGACCAAAGACTAAGTGGGAAAACTTGACGATTTCACATACTGCTATGGATCAGTTTTCAAACAGTAAGAGTGAAGAATATTATGAATATCTACATCAGATAAAGCAGTGGGCAGGACAAAGAGAAAAGCAATTTAGGGTGCAGTCTCATGACGGACAGTCATATGTTTTACCAGCATTTTTAGACTTGGATGAATCAGATTGGAATCCAATTGAGATATATGCTTATTATATTGGTTTGTATATTAATAACATGAGAAAGGGGCATGGAATTTTCTTAGATTACTACCTTTCTTTTCCGGTAACATATGAAACTAAAATAAGGGAAAAGATTGTAAGAAGTTTTGAAAAGGGACTAAAAAAATCGTTGCCTTCGTCAATATTAGAAAATGAGGAAATTATGAAAAAATTCCATGTGAATGGGGAGATTAGTGAACCAGCAGCTTATGCAGTTTGCGCTCTTCAAGAATATGGATTTGATCCAGAGGATGATGAGGAAATTTTCTATGGCATTTTTGATTTCGGTGGTGGTACAACTGATTTCGATTTTGGTTTGTGGAAACAGTCCGCTAAGAGAAGATATGATTATACAATAGAAAATTTTGGAGCCGGTGGAGATGAGTATTTAGGAGGTGCGAATCTTCTTGAAATGTTAGCTTTTGATGTGTTTAAGGAAAATCAAGAGCTAATGAGGGAAAAAGGATATACATTTACTTTGGCACCAAAATGCACAGAGTTTCTAGGATCTGATTCTCTTCTAGCTGATTCGCAAGAAGCAGAAAAAAATATGCATAATCTGATGGAAAAGATTCGACCATATTGGGAAAATCAGGCTAAAGAGACGTTAGAAGAAACAAATGAAAACGGTAAAGTAAATAGTACGATAGCTAGAATTAAACAGGCAGTAGCAATTCATCCATATGCGGATGAGGTTGAGAAGGAGATTGAGTGTGTTCTATCTGAGCAGGAAGCATATGAATATAGCGATGAATATGTTTTAGAACGTTTGAGTGAAATTGTCACAGAGTACGAGATTAGCTTTAATGAAGAAAGTGAAAATAGAATAGATTTTGTACTTACACTATTTGATAAAGAGGGGCAGGATCATCCGAATGAAAAGTTGACTTTTCCAAAACATAAACTTGAAACTATTATAGAAGATAGAATTCGAGATGGTGTTAATAACTTCTTTTCTGCGTTGTTACTTTCATATCAAAATGAAAAAGTTAAAAAGCCAACGACTGTAAATATTTTGTTGGCAGGAAATTCTTGTAAGTCACCGGTTGTAAAAAAGGTGTTTGAGGAAGCAATTGCAGAGCAAGAAAGACAAATAAAAGAAAGATACAACATAAAAGAAGAAGTAGGTAGTATGTTTGAAATATTTCCACCTCTTGGAACAGAAGAAGCATACAAGAAGATGGAAAGCAGAGGACTCACACCTAGTAGAAACGATTTTGAAAAACCAACAGGTAAGACAGGCGTTGCATTTGGACTTATTCAATGTAGAGCAGGTGGCACTATTGAACGTATTTCTAATGTTGGCATCGAAGATGAAATTCCATTCCAGTATTTCATTGGTTGGAGATCAAGAAAGAAATTTGTTCTATTTAAGGATGATTCGAAACTAACAAAGTATAGAGGTAAACCTGATTATAACGAGTGGTATAAATTTATTGAAGCGGATGACTCTGTATTCGATTTATGCTATACAACATTGCCAGAATGTGTAAGTGGTGAGTTGATGGTTGATGGAAATGCCGCTGTAAAGCGTTTGCGTTGTGAGATTGATGTAGTCGATGAAGATGCATTTGTGTATATTCGAGCAGTTGATCCACATACCATAGAGTATGTTGTTGCAAAGGATGGTAACGTAGATGATTCCAAATTGGGCAATATAGTTAGAAAGGAATTGTGATTATAATATGAACGGTGAAGAATTTGTTTTAGACAGATTGTCGGATTCTAGTAGCCTGTATTTGAAGGCAACTCAAAATAGAATTGAGGATTGCGATAAGCTAAATCATGATGGCACTGTGGATTTCCTTGCATTGTACCGCATCGATGAAGTTACATTTGAGGATAAGTCACCTCGAAAAGAAGCCCTTGAAAATGTGATTTCTTCGATGAGTATTGAAGGTGTTAACTTTGTATACATAATTAAAGGTGATGCATCAGGTGTAAGTTTTTATTATGGAGTATCTAGAGATTTTTCTTATAAAGGAGAGATAAGCTTAGGTATTTCTGAAATTGGAGAGAAAATTCTAAAACCAAGTTTACAGGGAAACTTTAGGGGAAGTGTTATTACTGAAATTGAAGCAAACGAAAGAAAAAAGATTCTGACAAGTATCGATTCTCTTGCAGAAACCAAAATTCTCGAAGGTGTACCTGGAATTAATAAGGATGATGAGAAATTTCAATCAGTTGATAGAGTGATAGATGTGATGCTTGGAGATGAGTTTGCACTGGTTATTGTTGCAAAGCCTATAACCGGATCTGATATTAGCAGTATCCAAAATAGCATGTATCACCTATACAATTCCATTGCACCAATCGGAAAGTCATCTGTTCAAGAATCAACAGGAAAGAGTACAGGCTCTAGTGAGTCAATTACACAAGGAGATTCTGTGACAGAGGGTACAAGTAGTTCTGAATCTAAACAGAAAGGAACAGGTTCTTCAACAAGTCAAACTGATGGAGGAGCATCTGGAAAGAACAAAGGAACGAATTATAGTACAGGAAGTGAAAAGAGTTCTAAAGGTGGAAGTGAAGGTACACATGAGGATAAGAACTGGTCTAAGGCTATTTCAGAATCTAAAAATGAGAGTACCTCGACAAGTACTAGTGATTCTAAATCAACTTCAAAAAGTAAATCAAGTACTGAATCAACACAGACTGGAAAGAATACAGGAAGTTCAACTACTCTGGAGGTTGTAAATAAAAGGGTTCAGGACTGGATAAAGTATATGGATGATGTTGTTCTTCCACGTCTGGATTACGGTCAGGGAAAGGGACTGTTCATTGCTTCAACAGTATTGCTTGGTAAAAATCCAGCTTCTTTGATTAAATTGGAAAATACAATTAAATCTGTATATGGTGGAGAAGCTGGAAACAAAATGCCATTAAATGCATCTAGAACAAGTGTTGATGAAGCAAATTTATTAAAGCGTTTTCAGGTTCCTGTGATTAAATTTAATAATGAATCAAACGAAGATGAAGTAGGAATAAGGACGGCATGTTCTCAGTTCTTTATCGAACCAACAAAAGCAATGCTAGGTAATTGGATGTCATCTCAGGAAATAAGTCTTCTTGCAGGGTTGCCCCAGAAGGAAGTTGTGGGGTTAGCACTTCGTGAAGAGGTTGAGTTTGGTTTGAATATGAATACAGAGATGAAAGCTCCTATTCCATTGGGTCATTTAGTGCAGAGCGGAGTAGTACTTGATGGAAAGAATGGAGTGTCAAACATACCTGTATACTTTGATAAAGATTGTTTTGATAAGCATATTTTTGTAACTGGCGTAACTGGTGGTGGAAAGACAACTACTTGCCAGAAACTGTTATTAGCAAGTGAAAATAATTTCCTTGTTATTGAACCAGCAAAAACAGAATATCGAGTAATGGCTGAAAAAGAATTTCCTGAAATGCTTGTATTTACTTTAGGTAAGGAAACAGGAGCACCTTTCCGTTTGAATCCATTTGAATTCTTTGAAGGTGAGAACATTACTTCTAGAGTAGATATGATAAAAGCAAGTATGGAAGCTGCTTTTGATATGGAGGCAGCAATTCCGCAGTTGTTAGAAACAGCTATTTATGAGTGTTATGAAGATAAGGGCTGGAACATCTCTACAAATAAGAATTACATCTATGAGAATCCTTTCGCTGATGGTGTATTTTCATTCCCAACGCTGGGGGATCTAGAAAGAAAAATCGAAAAGGTTGTTAAGGACCAAGGCTTTGATGATCGTCTAAGAGATGAGTACATTGGCTCTATGAGGGCACGACTTAAAGGATTGACGGTCGGTTCAAAGGGACAGATGTTAAATACGCCACGTTCAATAGATTTTGTGGAACTTTTGGATAAGAAAGTGGTTCTTGAACTTGAATATATCAAGAGTGCCTCTGAGAAGTCGCTAATAATGGGATTTATTCTTGCGAATTTATCTGAGGCTATCAGAGTTAAATATAATCAGGTTGGAAAGAAGAGTATTAATCATCTTACCTTAATTGAGGAAGCACATCGTCTTCTCAGCAAATACATGCCCGGCGATAGCATGAATAAAAAGCAAGGCGTTGAGATGTTTGCGGATATGCTTGCTGAAGTAAGAAAATATGGTGAATCACTCATAATTGCGGATCAGATTCCTAATAAGCTTACACCTGAAGTTTTGAAGAATACAAATACCAAGATTGTACATAAGATATTTGCGCAAGATGATAAGGAAGCAATCGGAAATACTATGGCATTAAAGGATGAACAGAAGGAACATCTTTCTTATTTATCAAGTGGTAGAGCAATTATGATGATGCCAGGTCTGTCAAAGGCAATTCAGGTTCAAATTGATAAAACAGAAGAAAATGATACTGAAAGAGCACCTTTAGAAGATGCTACTTTAAGAGATAGGATTATTGAGTATTATGCTTCTGTATATAAAAAAGGTATTTTGCCTGGATTAGAGAGATTAGGTGAAACACCAAGTAAAGAATTGGTTGGTATTTATCTTGAATCTCTACAACCTTCTTCTCCGATTGTTAAAGAATATTATGATTGCATTCATAAGAGATCAGTATCAAAGGTCTTGGCTGAAGAAGCAAAAAAATTAAAAGCTCAATATGATTTTAAGACAATTGTTCAAATATTGTGTTGCTTCTGCCATAGAAGAGAATATCTTGTTTCTCATCCTGAGATATATGATTACGTAGAAGAAGTGTTGGACAATATTATTGATACAGGAACAACATATTCGGTTAAAGAGTATAAAAATTATATGATGTTAGATGGTTCATTAGAAAAAGGAGGATATTAATATGGGATGGATATCAAGTGCTATTTCAGCAGTAGGAAGTTTTATAAGTAGTGCAGCATCAACAATTGGAACTGCAGTTAGTGGATTTGCAAAGAGTGCATTTGGAATAATTGCAAAGTTACCTATTCCGGGATTGGAATTAATAAATGTTATTTCTATAGCAGCAAAAATTATTCATGCGGTAGTAGAATTCCTTGGAATTAAATCTGAAGAAGATCCTGAAGTACTTGGAGCAAAGGCAGAACAGAGTGAAAAGAGCTTAGAAGACTTTGATAATGATGTCGAGGCATATATCAAGTACTTAAAGGAAGAAGTTGAACTTGATAAAGAACGATTTGAAAAGATGACTCCGGAAGAAAGAATGGGTTGTAAAGCAATCGGTATGGCTTTAGAAACAAAGGCTGTTGAAGAAAAAATAGGTGGAATTGAAATTTCTCCAGAATGTTTAGCTACATTGACAAAAATACAATCAGCAGGCATAAATATTGATGCAAAGGAATTGGTAGGAATAGTACAGGCCCTTAAAGAACAAGGAATTACAAACATGAATGATGTTGTAGAGTTCCTTGATGGAAAGGGTAGCAGTGACAGGTTAAAGACAGGAGAAGCAATGACAACAGCCCTTGGTGATGGAGCTGCTACAAAAATAATGGATTTGCAGGATGCAGTTAGAAAGTATGAGGAGGAATAGAAGATGGAGATATTACAGACATTAAAGATTATTGATACTGTTGTTTCTATTGCGAAACCTATTATCGAGACTGTTGCACCTAAATTGCAAGAGTCAATGAAAGGCTTTGCAGAAAGAATGCTTGTATTAGCTGAAAAGTATCCATCTATCGCAGAATTTGCACAGATGATTGATAAAGCTGCTGACATTATGGGAGACATTTTATTTGCATTAGGAATCAATGCTGATCCGGTAGACGAACTTGGTGCAAAGATTGCTCAGGCTGATAAAGGTGTGGATGATTTTGAGTCCATCGAGGCATATATTACATACTTAAAGAATGAAATTGAATTAGATAAAGAGAAGTTTGAGGCACTTTCTGAAGAGGAGCGAGTTGCATATACAATTACAGGAATGGCAGTAGAAGCTGGAGCTATTGGAGAAAAGCTTGGAATTGAAATACCAGCTGATGTAGTTGAGATTGTAGCTAAGGTAGCTGAGATTGGTAAGGTTGTAGTTGACGCTAAAGAATTGATTTCTTTAATTGGGAACCTTAAGGATGAGGGTATTGTCAATCTTAATGATGTTTGTGATTGTATTAGGGGCACAGGTGATTCTGATAGATTGAAGACAGGAGAGGTTCTTGTTAAGGTACTCGATGCTCTGAAACCAAACGAAGGTAAAGATGTCTTAAATGAGATTATTGATGAAGTGAGGGAGTAAATAGTAATGGCAATACGCAAGTATCTGTTTTGGAAATCAATGGATGGAATAAGAACATATAAAGTTACTCAAAAAGGAACTTTTGAGATTATGAAACCATCTGGCAGGGATGTATTTGAGAATACTGATTGGACTGCATTCTTTAGTTGGTTTCATAAAAGTGCTGCAATTACAGATGATGAGTATATTGATTTTTGTTTCTTATCAGATGAAAAAATAGAATCACCATTGTTAGAATATAGTACTTCCTCTAAGTCATCGTGGGATAAGCAGGAAATTGGAGTCTTTTGTGATAAGTATATTCATGCTGACACTTATGAAATAGTCTACGCTGAGAATGAGAGCTTCGTCTGTCAGAGCGGAAATGTTTTGGATAAAAAGAGTGTTAATAAAATGTACTTGAAATGTATTCCTGAGTTCTCAGTAGAAACGAAGGAAAAGATTGATATAGGATCTGAGGAAACAAGTCTTGTGAATAGGTTCTTCCTCGACAGATTAAAGGAATTGGGTGGAAATTAGTGGCAAAAGAATCAAAGAATTTCCGCACTCTTGATATGTATGTACGTCTTTGTGAAGGCAAATCTATTAATAAAACTGAAGAAGCTCGTCGATTTAATGTCGACGAGCGTTCTATTCAGAGGGATATTGATGATATTCGTGCCTTCTTAGATGAACGTAGCATGTTAGGTGATGGAAGGACAATTGAATATGACCGTACAAAGAAAGGCTTTGTAATGGTTGGTGATGAACCTTCTATGATGACCAATAGTGAGATATTGGCGGTTTCTAAGATTCTTCTGGAAAGCAGAGCCTTTACAAAACGAGAATTGAAGACAATTCTTGATAAGCTTGTTGAGGGTTGTGTACCATTAAAAAATATGAAACTTGTAAGTGATCTCATCGCCAATGAGAAATATCATTACGTAGAATTAAATCACAAGGAATATATTCAGGACAAGATGTGGCAGATTGGAACGGATATCCACGAGCATAATCTGGTATCCCTTCGTTATGCAAGAGCTAACGCTCCAAGGGAATCGATAAAAAGAGTAGTTGAGCCATTATCTATTATCTTTTCTGAATACTATTTCTACCTTAATGCTTATATTGTAGAAAAAGATGATAAAGGTAAGTATGTTCACAAGTACAATTACCCGGCAATATTTAGAATCGATAGAATCAAGAATTATAAGCACCTTGATGAGAAGTTTAAGGTTGAGTATATGAACCGCTTTGAGGAAGGTGAATTTAGAAAAAGAATACAGTTTATGTATGCAGGTAAGCTGCATAGAGTGGTTTTAAAGTTTTATGGTGAGAATCCAGAACCAATTCTAGATCGTTTGCCTACGGCCCGTGTCATAGAACAGTATGATCATGAATGTACAATTGAAGCAGAGGTTTTTGGTAAAGGAATCATTATGTGGCTTTTAAGCCAAGGAAGTAAGGTTGAAGTGTTAAGACCTGAAAGTATGCGTGAAGAGATGAAGCAAGTCCTTCAGGATATGCTAAAATTATATGTATAGATTGGAATGATTTAATGGTAACGTTTATTCCACCTTATATGGGTGAAGAAATAAAAAGTAATGCAGAGAAGAAGATGTATGATGTTCTGCAGCAACTAGATATGGAAGATGCTTACGTCCTTCATTCTTTAGGACTTCCAAAGCATCAAAGCAAAATCTATGGAGAAGTGGATTTTGTTGTGGTGTGTAAGCGTGGAGTTGCCTGCCTGGAAATTAAAGGCGGACGAGTAGAATGTAGAGAAGGTAAGTGGTTCTTTACAGACCGTTATGGAGAGGAAAGGCAGAAACCAGAAGGTCCGTTTGCTCAGGTTACTGGAAATATGTTTAGCTTACTTACCGCAATCAGAAGTAAGTTTGCAAATAACCAACGTATTAAGTTTTTTATGATGGCTTGTGGTGTGGTATTTCCAGATATCGAATTTAAGTCAACATCTCAAGAGATTATTCCTGAGATTGTTTATGATAGCAGAACAGAAAATATTACAGATTATATAAACGGTATCTTTGATTATTGGGAGTCAAGGCAGCACAAGGAACCGCCAAAACTTTCAAAGGGAGATGTGAAGGATATTGTAGATTATCTTAGAGGAGATTTTACGTTTATTCCAACACTAAGAGATAGGCTTGATAATATCGAGAAGCGCTTGGTTCGTTTAACTAGTGAGCAGGCACAGATTATGAATGCTTTAGGAATGAATTCGCATCTTCTCATTGAAGGTAATGCAGGAACTGGAAAGACACTTCTTGCTACAGAATTTGCAAAGCAGAAAGCGCTGCAAGGAGATAAAGTTTTATATCTGACGTTTAATAAAAATCTTGCAAATAATATTAACGCACAGATTGGTGATGTTCCGAATCTCAAGGTTATTAACATTCATGCATTATTTGGTGAATATGTGACAGTTGATGTTGACAAGATGAAAGAAAATCCACAGAAATACTTTGGGGAGATTTTGCCAGAACAGTTTTTTGATTGGGTAAACGCTTTGTCGGATGAGGAACTTGTTGATCTGAAATATGATCTTCTTGTTATGGATGAAGGTCAGGATATTATTAAGCCAGTTTATCTATATTCGCTGGACATACTCTTGAAAAGTGGACTTGAAAAGGGTAATTGGGCTATTTTTTACGACGAAAAGCAGAATATTTATAATCCGGATTATGCTGATGGCATAGAAATAATTGAAAGCTATGCATGTACCAAGTTTAAGCTATTCGTTAACTGTAGAAATACTGTTCAGATTGGAACTTATAGTTCTAAAACGAGTGGCGTGGAGATAACAGAATTTCTTCACGAGAATGGAGAAGAGGTTCAAAAGATTACTTATACTGATAAGGCTGATTTCAAGCAGAAGATTAAGGAAATACTAAAAACGCTTCGTTCTGAAAAAGTAGATTTGGCAGATGTAGTATTTTTAGCTCCAAAGATTTATTCAAAATCGATTCTTAGCGAAGCAGGAATTGAAGTAAATGAACTAGGAGAGAACTATGACCTCAAGAGTTCATTACCTAGGTATGCTACAATTCAGGGATTTAAGGGATTGGACTCAAAGATTGTAATTCTCGTGGATACTGATAATATTACTGAGAATAACTTCTCCAGATTTATGTATATAGCAGGAACAAGAGCGAGAACATTATTGTATGTAGTTGGTTCAGAGGAGTTTTGGAAGAATCACAAGATGTAAAGGAGAGACTGTTTATGATGACTGTAAATATTAAAACAGTGAAGAAATGTGCGTTTTGCAAGTATTGGTATGATCCTACTAATAGTGCAATTTCACCACGTTCTCCTAAGATTAATTTATGGGAATATGATGATAAGGCAAAATGCAAATGTCTCCAAAAGAACTTTGATATGAAGGCAAGCGCATTTTGTGGTAAGTATCAGTGTAAATTAGATATCCTTTAATAAAGAGAATCTCTTGCCAGGCTTAACAATCAAGGCCTGGTAGGAGATTTTTTGTGTTTTTGAAAAGTTTTTTGAGAGTGACAACTGGTGTCATCTCCGAGTTTTAGAATGAGCTTACATTCAAGGAAATGGACTGAGACGTTTAAGGGTCTGTTTCGCAAGAAGATAAAAGTAAATTCAAAACGGAGGTAACAACATGTTAGCAGATTTATTTAATGGAATTAGTTCGAGTCTTGAGGATATTCTTAAGAATGCAGAAGCAGGAGAGGGAACCATCAAAGATAATATGGATGATCTTTGCGACATCTTAGAGGATGAGATTCTTAAGAGTAAGACTACTGAGGAAGAAAAGAAGGAACTTCTTAAGAGACTTAGAAACTTTTGTAACACAGAGACTAACATCATGCTTGTAGGTGCTACTGGTTGTGGAAAGAGTTCTACCATCAATGCATTGTTTGCAGTGGGAGAAGATGAGGATTCTGAAGAATCTAATGAGGATGAAATCGAAGGAGAACCAGCTACATCTAAAAAGACGATAGTCGAAGTTGCAAAAGTTGGTAGCAAGGCGGATCCAGAAACTAAGGATATCGAGAAATATCGTATCGGAAATCTTGTTCTTTGGGATACTCCAGGTTTAGGAGATGGTACAGAAATTGATGAGCATCACAAGGAAGTTATCACAGAGCTTTTAAGAGAAGAGGGTGAGGATGGTAACGCACTTATCGACCTTGTTCTTGTGATTATGGATGGTTCTACAAGAGACCTTGGTACTTCATATAAGATTCTCAATGAGGTAATTATTCCTGAACTTAAGGATGATAAGAATAGAATTCTTATTGCGTTAAACCAGGCAGACATTGCTATGAAGACTGGACGTCATTGGGATTATGAGAAGAATGAGCCTGATGAAACATTGGTTAAGTTCCTTGAGGAAAAGATTGAATCTATCAAGATCCGTATTAAGGAAGATTCGAATCTTGATATTAATCCGGTTTATTACTGCGCAGGTTATGAAGAGGAAGGTGGCGATGTAGTTAGACCTTATAATCTATCAAAGCTTCTTTATTATATTATGCAGTCATTACCAGCAGAGAAGCGTGTAGCAATTATGGAAGGAATCAATACTGATTCTGATAATTATGAGCATAACGATGACGATGAAGATTACAACGAAGGAATTAAAGGCAGCTTCTACGATTCATTTGATTACATCAGTGATGGTGTAGATACTGGCGCTGAAATTGGAGGAACTATTTTAGGAATTCCAGGTGCTATTGTGGGAGCAGTCCTTGGTGGCTTTGTAGGTTGTGTAAGAAGTATTCTTGACGATATTTTTTAAGTAGGAAGGTGATTTTGTGGAGAGTTATTTATCAACGGGAACAATAAATGATATTTTAGAACTCAGCCAGGATATTGTAGAAAGAGTTGGAGATTGTTCGAATTTTGAACGTAAAGTTAAGGCTAATAGTATATTCTGGAAAAATGTTCGTCACATTGATGGATTAACTCTCCAGCAGGACATTTTTTCTAGCAAGGCGAGAATTATTGATTCAAAAGGCGTCCAAAAGGCTAATGGAAGTATAACTGCAATGTCAGAGAAGCTTGAAAGAATGATATCTAAAGAGTTTCTACGACCTGGGGATGTGATTGGAGTCTCTCGAGGGGCATATGAGCATTATGGAATATATTCTGGTAGAGGAAAAGTAATTCATTATGCAGGAGATACTACTGATTTCAAAGGAACTGTAAGTATACATGAAGCTCCATTTGATGAGTTTCTTAAAAATAACGCAGACTATTTTGTGATTTCTTTTGAGGGAAAGTATCCAGTTAAGATTCATTCGTCAACAAAGTTTGTTTCGGGTGGATATTTCGATTGCGGTGGCATTGAATGGAAGAGCAAGTATTCGGCAAAGGAAACTTTGGAACGAGCTCGTAGTAGAATTGGTGAGACAAAGTACAGTATATTAAATAATAATTGTGAGCATTTTGCTATGTGGTGCAAGACGGGAACTGCTGAGTCTACGCAGGTAAAAATGATTGCAAGATATATGCTTGCTACAGGTACAAGTCTTGGTAGCATTAGAGAAAACAGAAATGATATTGTAGGCTATTTAGCAGGATAGCAGATTGGAGTGAGTTTATGACAATGGTTCCTATGATTAAGAAGTGCCCAAGATGCAAAAGAAGATATTCTTGGAATCCGGATGTGGGTAAAATGTGGTGCCCTTATTGCGGAATTATGGGAGCACCAGGAGCTGGTGATATTCCATTTAAGAAACTTTCGGATATCTTTAAGAAGAAGGATAAGAAATAGTTTACTTATGATGGGATGTGATTTGATGAAGTTTGATTTGCTGAGTAAAGCTGAAGAATATGTATTCGGAGCCTGTGCATTAAGAGAGGAGATAAAAAGAAGAAAACTCGCAAAGGAAAAACACCGAATCTTAAATGAAATATTTATTAGAGTATTATTCATATATGCTTTTATTTTTGGATTAATCTTTTGTGTAGGTGGATTATTTCTGCAAGGTGCTAACAGTATCGTTAGTAGTATAGAAAAGAGAAAATGATAAATGATAAGCGTCAGGTCTAGGTGATCTGGCGCTTGTCATAGATTAAGATATTTTCTTTAAGATGAAATTTTTGCCTTTGTAGACTCTCACCGGATTGCCTCTGACAATTTGGTTATGCTCTTTCCAAGCATCATTAGTCTGCTTGGCTTTACTAGCAGCTTCCATATTTGAAAGGATGATATTGAGCTTATCAATTGCGTTTTTGCATTCAGAAACTGGCTTCGTTCGGCGGTTGTAGTGACAGTGATACCAGTTGGAATATGGATAAGTCCTTACACCAGTTTCAACTTTATTTACATTCTGACCACCATTTCCTCCACAATGGAATCTTTCAAAGCGGATGTCTTGGTCTTTACAGATTTGAGGTGCCTCTTTTATAATGCTAACATCTACAAACCAGTTTTTTCTCTTGTGATGAGGACGGAATGGACTTTCACAGATCCACTGTACGGTGCCCTCTAAATCGGATAAATTGTCCTCTGTTGAAAACATGATAGAAGAGCAGCAACTAGCGGTCTTAGCTTCATGCTTTTGAATTAATTCAATATCTTTATGTTCATTCTTCAGGGAATTGTAGAGCTTTACTACTGCAAGCTCACATTTAGCCGGTCCCTGCTCAGAGCTAATTTGTATTATCATTATTTCTAAGTCTCTTTTGGTTCTTTATTTTCCATATAGAACACCTTCCCTTACCAATCTTCCTCCTAGACCTATGGTGGGAGTTGAGTCTTGCGGAATGCGTCTTTCTGCAATTCACAATGTAAACGGAGAGGAGCAGCTTAATCTTGTAATTCTTGATGATGCTATCCCTGCTGGTGCAAAGTTATACTAATAAAAATAGATATTATATGGATTACAGAAAAAAATAGAATATTTTCTGTAATCACGATTTTCAGGCTCCAAGTACATATTAGAAGGTCGGGTAAACCTTACTAATTATGGAAAGGAGCTTTTTGTATGATAGAGCAGAAGAAACAGAATCTCTCTGACCCGAAGGTGCGTAAAAGATTTGTTACTTACAAGGAAGCAACAGAACTTTACAGTATGGGTCTTACAAGAGTTCAGGAGCATGCGAAAGTAGCCGGAGCAACTTACAAGATGGGAAATAAGGTGCTTGTAAATACAGATATCTTTGAAGCATACCTTGAACAGTTTAGAATACCTGGAGATTATGAGGGGATGGCAAAGAAATATATTCCGGATTTGGCTGGTTTATACCGATAAAAATTTTCAATTAAATGTTAAACAAATGTTGAACATTTAATTGAAATGGTATATAATATGGTTATGATGATTCGGAGGTGAATGAGCTTATGGCTAACAAAGATGGCAGACCGCCAGTAGAGAATCCGAAGCAGAGTGTTCTTGGCGTTCGTGTTACTCTCGAAGACCATGAGCGAATTAAGACGTATGCAGCGGAGCATCATAAAACCATATCGCAGGTTGTACTTGATGGTTTAGAGCTTCTTTACAATAAGGAAGAGACCGAAAAGTAAACCGGAAGAATTTCTTTCCTTTCCTAGAAAGGAGAGATTAGAATGGCAAAAGCAAAAGTCAAACAGAGGAAGGACAACAAAGGTAGAGTTCTTCAGAAGGGAGAGAGCCAAAGAAAATTAGATGGGATGTACATATACACATATGTTGATCCCTATGGAAAACGTTGTTACGCATATTCCAAAGATCTTTTTACACTTAGAGAGAAAGAACAAGACTTAATGCGTGCGCAGATGGATGGATTGGATTATTATGTTGGAGGTCATGCAACGATCAATATGGCATTCGACAGATATATGAGCACTAAGTATAATCTTAGAGCTACAACAAGATCTAATTACATTTATATGTACGACAGATTTGTTCGAGATGAATTCGGTAATAAGTTTTTGGCTGATGTAAAGTATACGGATGTTAAGCTTTTCTATTATCATTTGTTGAATGATAAGGATATTGCAGTCAATACGTTGGAGACTGTCCATACAGTAATACATCCAATATTCGATATGGCAGTTAGGGATGATATTATCAGAAGGAATCCATCTGATGGTGTGATGGCGGAAATCAAGAAGAATAGTAAAAAGAATAAGGGTATCAGACATGCCCTTACAGTGGAACAGCAGAAGGCTTTTATGGAAGCTGTGAAGACATTTCCAGAGTATTATCACTGGTATCCGCTATTTGCAACATTACTTGGAACTGGAATGAGAATTGGAGAATGCACAGGTCTTACATGGAAAGACATTGATTTTAAAAAACGTAGTATTAGCGTGAATCATTCAGCAACTTATTATATGAGAAATGGCACCGCATGTTTTGGAATATCAGCACCGAAGACAGAAGCTGGTGTGAGACATATTCCAATGATGGGCGCTGTATATGATGCTTTGCAGAATGAATACGAGAGACAGAAAAGAGACGGTTTCTGTACATATGAGTTGGATGGATATACAGGATTTGTTTTTTCAAATAAATTGGATTCACTCCATAATCCTCATTGTGTCAATCTGGCTATCAGAAGAATTTATGAAGCATACAATGCGAAGGAAATTATTGATGCTAAGAGAGAGCATAGGGAGCCGGTAATCATTCCTCATTTTTCATGTCATGTATTAAGACACACATTTTGTTCTCGTCTTTGCGAGAGTGATATGAATGTGAAGGTCATTCAGGAAATCATGGGACACAAAAACATTGAGACAACGTTAGACATTTACACAGAAGTTAATTTTAACAAGAAGCAGGAATCGTTAGAAGAATTAGCTAATAACATAGATTTCTTCTAACATGAATATCATACAAATGGGAAGGAAAGTTCTCCGTTTGTAGAGGTTCAAAGTTACTACAACAAATCACCCCTAAGTACAACGTGTACTACAACAAAA
>JAXJUI010000131.1:0-1702 GCA_036309165.1 Agathobacter sp.
AGTCATTTCGACGAGTGGTTCCTGAGCCTGTCGAAGGGTGGTTCCTAGAAAGCCATGTAATGCAGAACAAACCTCAAGAACGAACTTATCACAGAAAATATGTTGGAATTCTTACGGAAATAAATGATTTAAATATTTTGTTCCGATGTCATCTAGGAAAAATTGTAATTGATTTTAAGAAAGTAGAAGAAGCTTGTAGGAATTATAAGAAATAGCACATAACAAGAAGTTCAAAGCTGACAAACCGGTCAAGCCGCGTGCGGTACAACCAGTTATGTGGACACGCCACTGGAGCGCTTTTATTTTATTAAAAATGTAGACAATAGACCACAAATATGTTATATTAAATTTATGAGAGCTATTTCACAACCATCTTTATTTGATTTTGAAATAAATGACGAGAAAATTATCGTTCCACCGATAAAATGCCAAGGAATAAAAACAAAATTAGTACCTTTTATAAAAAAGCATGTTTCCGTTCCTGAAAATGGAACTTGGATTGAACCATTTATGGGTACAGGTGTAGTTGCATTTAATTTAGCTCCTAAAAAAGCTATTTTAACTGATAAAAATCAGCATCTAATAAATTTCTATAAAGGCATTCAGAATGGAATCATTACAAGTACATCTGCTAGAAAATTTTTAGAATTTCATGGAAAGAAATTGGAAGTATCAGGAAAGGATTATTATATACAAATGAGAAAAGAATTTAATGAAAATTCAGATCCTATGTATTTTCTATTTCTTAACAGAGCAGATTTTAATGGAATGATTCGTTTTAATAGTAAAGGTCAATTCAATGTTCCGTTCTGTCAAAAGCCTAATCGTTTCTCAAAAGCATACATCACAAAAATCTGTAATCAAATTGCAAATGTATCAAGTATAATGAAAAACAAAGATTGGACTTTTGTATGTTCTAATTGGCAAGATACATTTGATAAAGCACAAAAAGGTGACTTTATTTATATTGATCCCCCATATATTGGACGCGACACTTCTTATGTAGGTGAATGGCCAGAAGAAGAAGCTGTTTCTTTGGCACAATATGCTCATAATACAGAAGCAAGTGTTTGTTTGTCTATGTGGAAAGAAAATGAATTTAGAACCAATAATCATTTATATGATTATTGGTCGGATTTTAAATGGTTTGAACAAAATCATTTCTATCATATTGGCGGAAAAGAAGAAAATCGTCATCCGATGATAGAAATATTGGCTATTAAATCATAATTCATGCTTTAATATGTAAGCCTTAACATTTTCTTGTACGGCTTGCATATCAAAGTCATGGAGTAATTCAAGTTTTTGCTGTTTTTGAATCCAAGTTAAAAATTCATTTAAAGAAGTATAATTTTTCTTCTTTGCTCTATACTCTGGATAGTACTTCCAATATAAATCATAGGCATCTTGTCCAAGCTCAGAAAAAGGACCTCGACCAAGTTCGAAATCCATAAAATTACTTGAAGAAATGGAACCTATATTTTCTGTATTTCCTGATCCAGGTTTGTCGCCAGCAATTTTATACTTTTCCTGAATAAAATATTTTACATCATAGAATGGAAATTCTATTTTCTTCCTGTCATCATAATCATAGATTAAACTTTCCTGAGCATTTCCATTTCGTAATTCAAGTTTTTGCTGTTTTTGAATCCAAGTTAAAAATTCATTTAAAGAAGTATAATTTTTCTTCTTTGCTCTATAC
>JAXJUI010000132.1:0-6257 GCA_036309165.1 Agathobacter sp.
CTTTGTTCATTCTGTAATCACAGAATTTACTGTTTTAAAGGTTCTTTGAAATTTCAAAGAAGTTCGCGTTGACTCTTTGTCAACTGAATTTTTCTCATTGAATCTTTCAAGGTTTTTCACTGTTTAATTATCAAGGTTCGTTGTCGCTCTTGTTTGTTGCGACTTGCTTATCTTATCAAACTCATTTGGGTTTGTCAAGAACTTTTTTATTTTTTTAAACAATTCAAACAATTTCATCTTTGATTGTTTAAAAGGTTTTGTGACTGTAAGTCTCCAAATCAATGTGCTCACGAGTCAGCTTGCTAATAATAGCACGCACGCTACTCAAAGTCAACCGTAAATTTCAAAAAAGACGGATTAATTTTTTCCACCACAATATGTTGTTTAATGGATAGTTATCCACCCCAATTTTCTAAAATAAGATGGTAATTATTGTAATAATTAAATTGTTTTCATATAAAGCAGTAAGTATTGGTGCCTCATATATGTATCCAATCAACACCTGGCTTACTTTTGTTGTGCTGGTTAATGCAATAATACAAAATCCAACCCAAATAATCAAAACTCCTTTTATTGCACCTGCAAACAATCCAATGAATCGATTGCATCCGTTAACGATAGGAATCTTATCGATAATTTTTAACCCAAAAGATATTAGCAATGAAAGAATACTCGCTATAACCAAGGTGAGCAAAAATGCAATTCCCTTTATTGCCAAATCAGACATTTTCTCTGCCACTGACTGATACACACCAGTTTCTTCTAATATAGTATCTGCCACTTCACCTGAATGGAACAATTTGTCCGCAAGAACCGCTGGAATTGCAATTCCAAGATTTTCTAATTCCTGGTCATGTCGTACTTCATCTGTTTCTTCCAAAGTCTCTTCTGTTTTTTGCTGTACATGTTCTTGCATGTATGTAATACACTTTTCTTCTATTTGTGATTCTAATGGAGTTAGCGTTTTAATTGTCTCTGAAACGTATGGTGTAAGCCATATGACTAACACTAACACTAAAATCCATGAAACCAATGAGTATCCTACTCGCAAAAAGCCTTCATGATATCCCCATACACACATTGCTGCAATAAATAATACTACTAAGATTAATAACCAATTCATCGTAATTTTACCTCGTCTGTCGTTCCTTCCATCATAAAAACATACTCATCTGCAACATTTGTTGACAACACACTATAAATTGGCATATCAAATGTATACGAAAACTTTTTAATACTATGCTTTGTAAAGAGCTCGCATTCATGATCATTCAGTACGCAAATCTCATCATTCTCTAAAAAGCTTATTTCATCATAGACAATTGAGGTATCATTTTCCATTACTACTTTCCCTTTGGCATCATATACCATAATGTGATGAGAGAATTCTTCCTCTTCATTATTGTAAGTAACACCTAAATATCTATCGTTATAAAAAACACTTGTTATGGTCTGCTCCCACTCGATTTCCTTATCAAGCTCCGGTTTTTGTGTCCCTCCAAATATCAAAAGCTTTTTGTCACCAATCGCTATCATTTGATTTTCATCCATATATTCAATTTCTGGAATAAATAAATCTTCATATGCATAGGTTCCCACATTATTGTCAATCTCATTTTGACCAACAGAACCAAAGTTGTAAAAACTAATCGTGGTACAAACCTTTCCATTTGTAATATCTACCATATCTACAGCAAGCTTTTTTGCATCTTTTGAAAAAGCAATATCTATTGGAATTGCTCCTTTTGACAAATAGAATTGCCCCCCTGCCAATTCCTTTCCATTTTTATCAAAAAGCTTCACATCAGAAGCGCTATCTTCTTTCATCAATACAGCTACTGTTCCTTGTTCCGCAACACACGCCGTTTGAATTGGTTTTGAAGTCCCAATTTGCTCTACAGCCCCCTGTTTATTCATCACATAGATTTTGGTTCCTTCTTTATCATACATGATTAAATATTCTTCACAAATATCTAACATTGGGGAACTCATCTCAAATGCCTGATTCCAAATCAGGTTTCCTTTTCGATCCATGCAAACAATTCCATCGTTACTGTATTCAACAATATTTCCATCAAAATATGAAAACATAGATGCACTTGTATCTTTTCGCTCTACTGTACTTATCACATCATAGCTGTCAAAACTTCTCATTGCTTGAAACAATCCAAGAAGTGCCCATGCTGCTACAATAATAACCATTCCCCAGAATACGGTTTTTACCATTCGAAGTCTGTGATGACGTATTTTTCTATCAACTTCTTCTATATTACTATTTATGGTTTTAAACCCATCTTTTTTTGCCATAATATCTATCCTTTCGAAATAGCTGTCTTAGGATATTATATTATTCTCCTGGTATTTCTTCAACTGGGATTTGGTTGACAGGAATTTTTTCTTCAAAGACTTCCGTCATTTCAATTTGAGGTTCCGGATTACTTACTTCTTTTAGCCGAGATTCATCTTGATATAATTCAATCACCATTACACCAATTAGCAAAATCATCATTGCAACCATAGCAATACTTCCCCAAGGAATCTTTGCTTCCCTCTTTATTTTACGAATTTCTAAGAAATCATCTTCTTTAGCCTCTCGTTCTCGTACTCTCTCCCTTTCTCTTTCCACATTCACACTTACTCTTTCGATTGGTCGTCTTTCATTTGAACTGTAATATATGTAAAATCCTGGTTTTTGATATAAATGTGTACTCTTTCTAATATAGAAGAATTCTTCTTGTTCAAACGAATCCATAAGAAATAAAAGTTGATGTATCCCTCCAAATTGTTCTTGATGGACTCTTTCTAATTCTGTCGTAATACGCGGTGTAAATCCTCTTAAATCTAATGCCCAACCCACAATAATGGAATCATCATATTCTCTTTTTATTTCTTCAAACACCATTCCCCAGCTTCTATTATTCCAGATTGGAGTATTCCTCTCAAAATCAATTCCCTTAACAGAAATTGCACCTTCTATAAATGTAGAATATTTTCCTCCGGCACATTCCGTATGCCCCATAAGAACATAAACATGCTTGTCAGACATGTCCTCTCTATGAATTTTTCGATAGACTTCAGCTTCCATGTATACTTTTTCTTCTTCTGCCGGCTTACCAATCTGTCGTATATTCTTTAGATTTCTTTTTTCCTCCGTAACATGTTCTGTCACGATATCGATCACGAGCACCCTCCCTATTCTATATTCTCACTCTTCGTATAAAGTATCAAAAGAACAAGTAGAATCTTGCAGAATTTTGCGACAAAAAGCCCGTAGCATATTGGTTTTCCTCTACACTACGGGCTGTTTATTGTAATTCTACAATTCAATTATACGAATGCTTTTACTTTTTTGTAAATGCTTTCTGCATCTAATTCATATTTTTTAATTAATTCAAGTGCTGGACCTGATTCACCAAAACAGTCATTTACACCAATACGGAGTAATTTGCTTGGAGCTTCTTCGCATAACACTTCTGCTACTGCACTACCCAATCCGCCAATAATAGAATGTTCTTCTACTGTAACAACTTTTCCTGTTTTTGTTGCAGTTTTTACAACTAATTCTCTATCAAGTGGTTTGATTGTATGAATATTAATTACTTCTGCCGAAATTCCATCTGCTTCTAACATTTTTGCAGCTTCTAAAGCCTCGCTTACTTCAAGACCTGTTGCAATAATAGAAACATCTGTACCTTCTTTTAGTACAATACCTTTGCCAATTTCAAATTTATAATCTGGTGTATCGTTGATTACTGGAACTGGTAAACGTCCAAAACGAATATACACTGGACCAACATGTTCATATGCAGCTTTCACTGCAGCTTTTGCTTCAACATCATCAGAAGGATTTAAAACTACCATTCCTGGGATTTCACGCATAAGTGCTAAATCTTCTAAGCACTGATGTGTTGCTCCGTCTTCTCCTACTGAGATTCCTGCATGTGTTGCACCGATTTTTACATTAAGTTTTGGATATCCAATTGAGTTACGTACCTGTTCGAAGTTACGTCCTGCTGCAAACATTGCAAATGAACTAATAAATGGTACTTTCCCGCATGTTGATAAACCGGCTGCAATACCTGTCATATTACATTCTGCAATACCACAATCCCAGTGACGTTCTGGAAATGCCTTTTTGAAAATGTCTGTTTTTGTTGCACCCGCAAGATCCGCATCTAACACGATAAGATCTTCATGATCTTTTCCTAATTCTACTAAAGCGTTACCATAGCTTTCACGTGTGGCAATTTTCTTTACTTCTGACATAATGCTTCACCTGCTTTCTCTAATTCTTCCATTGCGATTGCAAATTCTTCATCGTTTGGAGCTTTTCCGTGCCATCCGGCTTTATCTTCCATGAAAGAAACGCCTTTTCCTTTTACGGTTTTTGCAATAATAGCAGTAGGCTGTCCTTTTGTTTCACGAGCTTCTTTAAAGGCTGCGCGAATCTGATCGAAATCATTTCCGTCGATTACAATTGTATGGAAATTAAATGCTTCAAATTTCTTATCAATTGGGTATGGAGAACATACCTCATCAATTGATCCATCAATTTGAAGATTATTGTTATCTACGATTACAACAAGATTATCTAAATTTTTGTGACCTGCCCACATAGCAGCTTCCCAAATCTGTCCTTCCTGGATTTCTCCATCGCCGGTAAGAGCATATACGCGATAATCTTTTTTGTCAAATTTTCCAGCAGCTGCCATACCAACAGCAACAGATACTCCCTGTCCCAAAGAACCAGATGACATATCTACTCCTGGGATATGTTTCATATCAGGATGTCCCTGTAAGTATGAGCCTGTATGACGTAATGTTATAAGGTCTTCTTTTGGAAAGAATCCTTTTTCTGCTAATATAGCATATAATCCTGGAGCAACATGACCTTTTGATAAGACCAAACGGTCGCGATCTGCCATCTTAGGATTTTTTGGATCTACATTCATTTCTTCAAAGTATAAATATGTGAAAATATCTGCAGCTGATAAAGATCCTCCTGGATGCCCAGATTTTGCACTGTGTACTGCCTTTACAATACTTTTACGAATCTCGTTCGCAATCTTTTGAAGTTCTAAATTATTCATATTGTCTCCTTTTCTATAATTCAGTTCTACCTTGTAATGCGCGAAGCAATGTAACCTCGTCAATATATTCCAAATCTCCACCGACAGGTACGCCACTTGCAATTCTTGTCACTTTGATTCCTGTTGGTTTTATGAGTTTACTAATATACATGGCTGTTGTCTCACCTTCCAAACTGGAATTCGTTGCAATGATTACCTCATCTACATCTTGTTCCAAACGAACCATAAGTTCCTTTAACTTTATATCGTTTGGTCCAATTCCAAGCATCGGGGAAATTGCACCGTGTAAAACATGATACACCCCTTCATATTTCTGTGTTTTTTCATATGCAACAAGATCGCGTGTATTTTCTACAACCATTATTGTTTTATGATCGCGCGTCCCGTCTTTGCAAATTGGGCAAACATCATCATCTGTCAATGTGAAACAGTTTTTACAATATTTCACATTATTTTTAGCACTTAGAATCGCTGATGAGAGTGATTCTACTTGTTCTTTTGGCATATTTAAAATGTGAAATGCCAAACGCTGCGCTGATTTTGCTCCAATTCCCGGAAGTGAGGAAAGTTCTTCAATAAGTTTTGATATTTCCTGGCTATAAAAATCCATAACTAGAACATCCCACCTAAACCACCTGTAATAGATGACATAGATGCCTGTGAAGCCTCATCAATTTTTCTTAAAGCTTCGTTTGATGCAGCCATAATTAAATCCTCTAACATTTCAATATCATCTGGATCTACAACTTCTTCTGCCAATTTTATTTTTGTAATTTCTTTTTTTCCTGATACGGTTACTTCTACCGCACCACCACCAGCTGTTGCAGTCGCTTCAGATTCTTCTAATGCTTTTTGAGCCTCTTCCATCTGACGTTGCATTCTCTGTGCCTGTTTCATTAAATTGTTCATGTTTCCTGGCATTCCACCTGGAAATCCACCTCTTTTTGCCATTTCGGTCCTCCTTGTTTTTAAGATTTCCAAATTAGAAATCTTCTATTTCTATATCAAAATTGATTAAATCTCTTAAATCTACAACACTATCCTTTGCTGTTTGGCCATCCTCAGTTCTTTGAATGGTTATCTCTATTTCTTTTCCGACACGTTCAGAAATTGCCGCCTTTAAATTCGTTACGCATCCCGCCCTGTCTTCATATAGATATTCATAAA
>JAXJUI010000133.1:0-2366 GCA_036309165.1 Agathobacter sp.
CCGTGAATCCACAGGCTCCCGCTTTGGCGAGTGCCTTGAGATCATTTCGCTGTTGCCCCTTCAAGCTCTGTGTGACGGAAGCCGCCTGGTAGATGTGAATGTCTTCTTCTTTCGCACGGGAAAGAATATCTTTTAAGGTATCTACATTGTCCACTGCGGGCTTGGTGTTTGCCATACACACAACGGAGGTAAATCCCCCTTTTGCGGCGGCGAGAGAACCGGTGTGCAAATCTTCTTTGTGTGTGAAGCCGGGATCACGAAAATGCACATGCGTATCAATGAGCCCCGGTGCAATGGTAAGACCGGAGATGTCAAATACTTCCTCCAACATCTGAGGTTGCAAAATACCAACATCTATGATGGTTCCGCCCTCGATACGAACATCGCAAATCCCTTCCAGTCCGCTGGCAGGATCTATTAAGTATCCATTCTTGATTAACATAATTCATTCCTCGTTTTCAGCTTGTTTCATCTATTTTAGCATAGGAGAACCGGTGTGTCTATCTTTCCTAAATTCTTTATAAAAATGTCCGGTTAGATTGTCAACCATTTTTGAAAATGTCCCAAAATAATTAAAACATTTGCCCTGGATTTTTCCGGGGCATTTTCTTTCATTAGCCGCTTGTTGATAAAACATCATGTGCGAGAATCCTGTCAAGGATGCTTCGCACCACATGTGGCTATGTCCTTGACAGGAATTCTCGTCACATAATTAAAAGTAGTCAAGCGGCTGATGAAAGGGTGTGTGCTAAAGCACCACTTTCTCAAGCAGTTTTTTCTAGAGCATCATCGTTTAGATGATGTTTTTGTTGTTTTACGAAGTTTTGGAATCTAGAGTGCCTCCAAGGGTGATCCTTGGAAGGTATGTTTTGTTTCTTTGGTTCCGGCTTCTTGTAATCGGCATCTAGTTCTTTTGACTTTGCTTCATGTTTTGGTATTTCTTCCAATGCGTACACTTTTGTGTCATTAACGCAGCAAAACTTCTGCTTGTCATATGCTTCGATAAAGAGTACTTTAGTACCTTTTCTGTAATGCACTTGATAACCATTTTCGTCTAGCATGCGATAGTAACATTTCCTGTGTTGAATACAATGCCCACTGTCCACAGTTCTTTCGGTAAGGACTGCTAAAAACTGATTGATTTTTTCATCAGATGGTTGCGCTTCAAACACAGATTTGATACCATTAGTGGGAAGTGCAAACTTTGCGTTGAATTCTTTTATGTAGGAGTTTAAGAATTCATTCGCACCATCTATGGTTGTTACGCCTGCTAGTCTTAGTTCGAGTGGCAGGCGTGACTGTAACGTTTGAAACATACGCTCCACACGACCTTTTGCCTGAGGAACACTACTGCATTCTATGTTAACTCCCAATTGTTTGCAGGCATAAGCGAATTGAGTATAAGTGTCCTCGTCGAGAGATGGGGCATTTTTTAATTGATAAGTAAACACAGTTCGCCGGTCTGTGAAGAACTTGTAGGGAATGCCATAGTTTTTGAGAATATCATGAAACACATGATAGTAACCGTTTAAAGTTTCTTCCTTGTCAAACCATGCTCCTACAAGAGTACTGGTTGCATCATCTACTGCGATATGAAGCGTTGCTTTTTCGTCTCCGAACCAAAGATGGATCGAAGCATCCATTTGTAGCAACTCCCCAAAATAGGCGCATCTAGGACGTCTGGAGTGGGCATCCTCCACAGCCACTAGATTGGTCTGTATTTCGTCCTTTTCTTTTTGGGTAGTAGCAGCTTCCTTTTTCTGATTCAGTTCCTTTTTAATACGTTTTTTCTTGGCTTTCGTAACACGCGGAGACAGTATATATTGTGATTCTAAAATAGCGGTAACTGTAGACACAGAGAGTTCTATGCCTTCATAACGAGCCAGTAGTTCGGCATAGTGCGTGAAGTTGGCATCGTAGTATTTCGTGTTGTATAGGTCTATAACCATTTGTTTTGTGTCGTCCGGTACGGTGTTCACTGGCTGTCGTCCTCTGTTTCCGTGGACAAAGAAAGTCTTTCCTTCTTCCTTGTACCCTTTTATCAGGCGATTGACCTGACGGACACTAAGATTCAATTTTTGTGCTGCACGTAGCTTGTTCCCATTTTCATCAACCAAGCGTTTGATGACCTCATATTTTTCTTGTTCGTTCATTCGAAGGTCCACCTTTCTGATAATAATCCCTCCTATCAGTGTGATAGGAGTATCATACCACAGTTGGGACATTTTCCTTTGTGGTATATTAGGACATTATCAAAAATGGTTTATATTTCCGTAAAAATTAGCGAAATATGTATTGACATTTTGAAAATCTTCTATTAGAATAACTGAGTATGCATCGGTAGAACGTTCCGTGTCCGGGTTTAC
>JAXJUI010000134.1:0-1605 GCA_036309165.1 Agathobacter sp.
CTTGCTGTATCAAGTACTGTTCCCGAACCAATGACCCGATTAATTGGAAGCCCTGACAATTTTTGTGCAACATAAGTCAAAATGTCCACAGGGTTAGCCACAATAAGCAAAATTCCATCAAAACCATTTTTCATGATTGATGGAATTATCTGCTTAAATATTGCTACATTTTTTTGTACTAAATCCAGACGGGTTTCATTCGGCTTTTGATTTGCTCCCGCTGTAATAATTACAATCCCTGCATTTTCTACATCCGAATAATCCCCTGCATATATTTTCATATGATTTACGAAAGGAATACCATCCCCAATATCCATCGCTTCCCCCTCTGCCTTTTTAGTATCGACATCAATCATCGCGATTTCAGAAAATAATCCACTTTGCATCAAACTAAATACCGAAGCTGAGCCGACATAACCACATCCAATCATTACGACCTTTCTATAATTTGTCATTATTTGCTCCTTTGCTTTTTGTATTAGTTTTCCTCTCTTTCGTAAAATTATGCCTTTATTAATTTTTCTTTTTGCGCACGCGATAATTTCTTAATATGCCATTCCCGGCTCATCGCTTCTTCTTTGGTCTCAAATTCTTCAAAATACACAAGTTCTACTGGCAACCTGGTTTTTGTATATTTGGCACCTTTGCCTTCATTGTGCGCTTGTATCCGTTTTTCTAAATTGTTGGTCCAACCTGTATAAAGACTGCCATCACTGCATTTCACGATATATGTGTAATTCATTTTTCCTCTCATACCCTGTACTATTATTAAGGATTAACGATCCATATCCTGCAACAGTCCATGCTTCTCATAAGTTGTAATACGTGACACCTTATTTTCCTCATCGACAAATACTACGTTTGGGTGATAATCCTTTACTTCTTCCGGTGTCATCTGTGCATATGCCATGATAATGATTTTATCTCCAACACTCACACAACGCGCAGCCGCACCATTTAAGCAAATCATTCCGGAACCACGCTCTCCTGCAATGGTATAAGTTTCAAATCGATTTCCATTGTTTACATCCACGATTTGTACTTTTTCGTATTCAAGGATTCCTGATTTTTCCAAAAGTTCTTCGTCTACCGTGATGGAACCAACATAATCAAGTTCTGCCTGCACAACAGTCGCTCTATGAATCTTTCCTTTTAACATTTCTACTAACATGTTATCCCTCCACGATAAAATTATCAATCAGTCTTGTTTTTCCAATATAAACGGCCATTGCAACTAATACGCATCCTTCTATTTTTTTAATTGGCATCATTGTCACGCCATCAACTGCGGATACATAATCGATTTTTGCAAGTGGCTCAGACGCAATGTTTGCAACCATCGCATCAATCACCTTTTGGGCATCTTTTTCCCCATCATTTACCATCTTTTCTCCCATGAAAATAGTTTTTGAGAGAATAAGTGCTGCTTTTCTTTCTTCTGCACTTAAATAGGTGTTTCTAGATGATTTCGCAAGTCCGTCTTCTTCACGGATGATTGGACAACCAATGATTTCAATTCCATAAGATAAATCTCGAACCATTCTACGAATAATTGCTAACTGTTGTGCATCTTTTTGTCCAAAGAATGCTTTATCTGGTATAACA
>JAXJUI010000135.1:0-43564 GCA_036309165.1 Agathobacter sp.
ATAATATCCCAGTCTGCTTTTCCTGCATAATACTGTTCTCTTGTTCTTCCGTGTACTGCAATCGCGGCTGCTCCTGATGCTTCTGCAATCCTTGCCATCTCGACTGCATTTACATGTTCATCGTCAAATCCTTTTCGAATTTTTACGGTTACCGGTTTCTTGATTGCTTTTACTGTCTTTTCGATGATTTCTCCTGCAAGCTTTGGATTTTTCATAAGTGCAGAGCCTTCGCCGTTGTTTACAATTTTGGGAACGGGGCACCCCATATTTATATCTAGGATATCAAATGGCCGGTCTTCAATTTGATGTGCAATACTTGAAACGATTTCCGGGTCTGATCCAAATAACTGTAAAGATACTGGATTTTCTCTTTCATCTATGGCCATTAGTTCTTCTGTATTTTTGTTTTTATACAAAATTGCTTTGGCACTAATCATTTCCATGCACAAAAGTCCTGCGCCCTGCTCCTTACACAACAAGCGAAATGGCAGGTCTGTTACTCCTGCCATGGGTGCTAATATTAAATTATTTGGTAGGGTTACATTCCCTATCTGAAGTGTTTTTATTTTATTTTGTGACATATCTATTTTTCTTTACGGTTCTGCTTTTTATACACCAAATAAATTCCTTTTAATGTCAAATTAGGATCGTATACATCAATAAGGTCTGTTTCGCTTGCGATGATTCTTCCAAGACCACCTGTTACAACGACCTTCATTTCTTTTAGACCCATCTCTTCTTTGACTTTTTGAATAATATATTCCGTCTGTCCAATTTGACCATAGACGAGCCCTGACTGCATACTTGAGATTGTATCTTTTCCAAGGATTTTTTCTGGTTTTTTAATTTCGATTTCTGGCAATTTTGCTGCATCTTCCCAAAGCGCCTTTGCTGAAATTCGAATTCCGGGTGCGGTAATTCCCCCAAGAAACGCTCCACTTTCGTCAATCAAGTCGTATGTGGTTGCGGTTCCAAAGTCTATAACAAGCACAGGTCCACCATACAATTCATATCCGGCTACTGCATCGACAATTCGGTCTGCGCCGATTTGTTGTGGATTAGGTGTTACGATACGAATTCCTGTCTTTATTCCTGCTTCGACAACAATCGGATTAATTTTGAAATATTTAATCAGTGCACCCTGTAGGGCATGCATGATGTTAGGTACTACAGAACAAATGATAGCATCTTTGATATCCGCCATATGAATGTCATTATGCTCGAGTAAGGTTCCTAGCATGGTTGCATATTCATCTGATGTTCTTGGCATTTTTGTGGTAAGTCGAAAAGAAGCAATTACTTCATCATGATCAAATACACCACACGTAATATTTGTGTTTCCCGCATCAATTGTTAAAATCATCGCGTTAATCCTCCTCGTCAAAACCTTGTCCTAGGAATACGATTTTGTAATAAGTCTCTATGGATTCTAATAATTCACGTTTTGTATTTTGATACTGTTTGATTTTTAAGACACTTCCAATTTCGTCATAGAAATAGTCGGTCTCTTCATATTCTGTCTGAAATTCTAGGTTTCCATCTTCATCAAATACAACTTTTAAGATTCCACCTACATCTTCTGTATACATAACGCACATGATTTTAAGCTCATCTTTAATTGAGGCTGGTAATCCATTAAAATTTTCGTTTAAATAAAATTTCTGTTGATATGCATTTGATACACAAAGTACTACTTCTTTTTGATTAGACATATACGTTTCTTCCTTTTATCTGATTTAATCTGATAATGTTGCTTTCATAATTGCTTTGATAGAATGCATTCTGTTTTCTGCTTCATCAAATACTACTGATCTCCAGCTTTCAAATACATCATCGGTTACTTCTAATTCTTCTAAACCGAATTTTTCGTATACTTCTTTTCCCACTTCTGTTTTTAAGTCATGGAAGGCTGGTAAACAATGCATAAAGATTGCTGTGTCTTTTGCATTTGCAAAGGCTGCTTCATTTACCTGATATGGTTTTAAATCACGAATTCTTTCTTCCCAGATTTCAGCTGGTTCACCCATTGATACCCATACGTCTGTGTAGATAACGTCTGCATCTTTTGTTCCTTCTGCTACGTCTTCTGTTAATGTAATCGATGCGCCTGTTTCTTTTGCAACATTTTTACAATATTCTACTAATTCCTGATTTGGGAAATATTTTTTGTTTGTACATGCTACAAAGTCTAATCCTAATTTTGCACATGCCACCATTAATGAATTTCCCATATTGTAACGGGCATCGCCCATATATACAAATTTAATTCCCTTTAAGTATCCATAGTGTTCGCGGATGGTTAACATATCTGCTATCATCTGTGTTGGATGGAATTCGTTGGTAAGTCCGTTCCAAACTGGTACTCCGGCATACTCTGCTAACTCTTCTACGATTTCTTGTCCGTATCCACGATATTCAATTCCATCGAACATTCTTCCAAGTACACGTGCGCTATCTGCTACACTTTCCTTTTTTCCAAACTGTGAGCTTTCTGGATCAAGGTAAGTTACATGCATCCCCAAATCATGCGCAGCTACTTCAAAAGAACATCTTGTTCTTGTACTTGTCTTTTCAAAAATTATTGCAATATTTTTTCCAACAAGGCTGTCATGCATAATACCCTGACGTTTTTTGTTTTTTAATTCTTCTGCTAAATCAATCAAATATGTAATTTCTTCTGGAGTAAAATCCATAAGTTTTAAAAAGTTTCGTCCTTTTAATGTCATCCCATTTCCTCCTACTATAATGCACCTATTTTACCTCTTTTCCCTTAAGAATACAAGGAATTTTGAATGTAAAAAGAAGGATGTCTGGCAATTTTGCCATCATCCTTCTTATCAGACTTTTTATTGTCTAAACACTGGTTATTTTAATTCATTTTAAAAGAATACAATTGGTCCGTATACTACGCCTGCCTGTCCAGAAGACGCAAGTTTAAATCCGATTGCTCCGCCTGTGTTATCTACACCTGCTAAAGCTTCTGCTGCTGCCTGATATGCAGTAGCACTAATGCCATTTGCAATTCTTGTTTCAATTTTTCCTGTTGCAGCTGGTCCAAACTGACCTCTTTGATAAATAACATCATATACCGTATTTGGATATGCACCACTTCTAATTCGGTTCATAACGACACATCCAACCGCAAGTTGTGCATCGTATACCTGTCCGCCTGCTTCACACTGAATAAGTGCTGCAAGAAGTGTTAATTCATCTGCAGATGCTGCAAGAGATGTATTATAAGTTGTTTCTGTTCCCTGCTTCTGGGCTGCCGCTGCGGCTTCTTTTGCAGCTGCTTCCTGGGCAGCTAAAACAGCTTCATATTCTTCGTCTAAAGTAATCGCTGATGTGAAGTTCATTCCTACTTCTACAAATTCAGCACTAACATAACAAGTTGCATCGTTATAAACGACTGCCACCCATCCTTCTGGAGCTTCGGCTGTTGTGTCAACAAGGATTGTCTCGTCTAAATTAAGTGATTTCGCAACATCTCCATCTGTTGATGCTTCCAATCTGATACGCAATCCCTGTGTTAATGCCTTTGCTGTTGTATCAAAATTTTCTTTGGCATATGCTAATGCTTCTGTTCCAAATACACAGAATTCATTCTTTACATAGCCTGTTACGTTTCCTGATGTAATTTTAGTCCATTCATCACCGGCTTCGAGAATTGTTCCTCTGTCGCCTTTTCTGAATCTACCTACAATGTCACTTTCTTCACTAGCTTCTGCACGAATGTTCATTTTTTCATCGACATCAGCTAATACATATGACTGCCATTCCAGTTCTTCTGCAGTAAGTTCTGGTTCTGCCGCTGCAACTTGTACCACTTCATCCTGCTCTACTGAAATTGTTTCTTCTGTATCTTCCACAGCGTACTGTGAAAGCACTGTTGCAATACCCGCGTTTCCATCCTTTTCTAAACCAGTGTTTGCCTCTGCGTTTTCTGATGCTTTCTTTACATCAGTTGGTACGCTACTAGTAACCGCTGTGATTGTAAGCACAAGTCCTAATCCTAAAACTACCGCGCCTTCAATCATTTTTTTGTTTAGTTTCATATAACCTCCACTTTCGTGTAATTATTGCATATATGCATTAAAGCATATGCGATAAGTATTACACTTATGTTTCGTTTTTAAACATATTATTTCAAATGTTACGGATTTGTTACGCACGCATCATAACACGCTTCTATTTTTTTGTCAAATTTTTCCAGTTTTTTCCTTAATAAATCTAGGACTTATTTACTAGTTTCTGCTGTTTTTGTCTCCTTTTTCCGAGGCACTCGAATAAATTTATAGTTGTTTATGAAAAGAATTCCTTTAGAACCGCCTCAATTACCTGTCCATCTTCCTTCTGCCTATCCTTTTCTACCAAATATTGTTCTTTTTGAAGTACACGCTCTTCTTTTTCCTCTGATTCCATAACAAATTCCAAATAATTTGTCACTTTTTTTGTTATTTCATTTAGTTTTCTTTTTATGGAATATACTTCAATCATTTGGATACATATTATAAGAAGTAACAATCCCTCGCCCACCAGAATCAGCATAATCCATCCCTCGCTTAACATGATTTTCATCTCCTTTTATCAAAAACTTTTAAAAATCATTTCAATATTTGATTTTTTATACTTCTTATTATAAAATTCAGACGTAAAATTTGAATTATTTTCCATCGTCATCGTTCGCATATTTCGACAAATGTGAAAAAGTAATGTATAATGGATAAGTCAGTTTTTTAATCTATCATTAGTTCGAGAGGTTTCTATATGAAAAGGATTATTATGACCGGTGGTGGAACCGCTGGACATGTTACACCAAATATTGCTCTTATGCCTTCTTTAAAGGAAAATGGCTATGAGATATCTTATATTGGTTCTTTAGATGGAATCGAGAAAAAATTAATTGAAGCACAACATATTCCTTATTATGGAATTTCATCCGGAAAGCTTCGTCGCTATTTCGACTGGAAAAACTTTTCCGATCCATTCCGTGTCATCAAAGGATACGGTCAGGCAGTTCGACTTCTGAAAAAAATTAGACCAGACGTTGTTTTCTCAAAAGGTGGATTCGTATCTGTTCCTGTTGTACTTGCTGCAAAACACTGTAAAATTCCAGCAATCATCCACGAGTCAGATATCACTCCTGGTTTGGCAAACAGAATTGCAATTAAGGGTGCCTCAAAAGTTTGTTGTAATTTCCCTGAAACGATTCCTTACTTACCAGAAGGAAAAGCTGTTCTTACAGGTTCTCCAATTCGAAGAGAACTTTTCCATGGCGTACCAGAACGCGCAATGGAACTTTGTAAGTTCCCAAATCATGACAAGCCTGTCCTATTAATTATTGGTGGAAGTCTTGGTTCAAGGGTTGTAAATGAAGCCGTTCGTAAAGTATTGCCTGAATTACTTGAAAAATTCTACGTTATTCACTTATGTGGAAAGGGAAATCTTGATAACCAGCTTACTGGTTTGATAGGATATGCACAGTTCGAATACGCAAGTAAAGAACTTACTGATATGTTTGCGCTTTGTGATATTGCTATCTCGCGCGCAGGTGCAAACTCAATATGTGAATTACTTGCACTTCGTAAACCACATATTTTGATTCCACTTTCTGCAGCTGCAAGCCGTGGTGATCAAATTTTAAATGCAAAATCATTTAAGAAACAAGGTTTTTCTTATGTGATTGAAGAAGAATCACTTTCTGATTCCGTATTGTTAGATGCCGTTTTTGATGTCTATGAAAATCGCAATAAATATATTAGCGCAATGGAAAACAGCGGGCAGATGGATTCCATCCAGGCAATCATAGATCTTATCGAAGACTTAGTGAAATAGAAAATATATAATTGAAATATTTAAGGGATATGTTCTTTTGCACATATCCCTTTCTCATTAATCTGCTCTTATTACTTCACTCTTAATCTTACTCGCAACTCATCTGATTACAAATATCTTTCATCTCATCATCAGAAAACTCTTTATGTCCCCATCCAATTAAGCCCTTATTATCATCTTCCTTATAACGTGGGATTAAGTGAATATGGAAATGGAATACTGTTTGTCCAGCCACTTCACCGTTATTCTGAACAATGTTGTATCCATCACAACCTAATCTCTCTGTCTCAATCGAAATTATTTTCTTTGCAAGCTTCATAGCTTTTGCTAAGATTTCATCATCAATCTCATAAACATTTGCAAAATGATCTTTTGGTAAAATAAGTGCATGTCCTTTTGTTGCTGGACTAGCATCTAAGATTACTCTAAAATCATTATCTTCATAGATTGTGTTTGTTGGAATATCCCCATTTGCTAATTTACAAAAAATACAATTGTTATCTTTCATTTCGATTTCTCCTTATATATATGCAATCAAATAGTCTTCTTTTCTTGTAAATAGGAACCTATTTAAAAAAGAAAAACCTGATCTAACATACGTAATGTTTTGAAATTACCTTTTGCAGTCATAGCACCTGTCATAAATGCTCTCTGGAATGTCATTCTTCCATCTAAAATCTCCTGCATTACACTCGGTGTCAATTTCGCTACAACATCAATGTTTTCTTCTTCACCGTAATGTACCTCCAATTGATCATTCTTTACAGATACAAAAAGTGGTTTCTTTTGACCATCTATTAGGAAAGAATATGATGCAACAAAATCTTCCTGTACAACAAAATGAGATTCAAACTCTTTTACATATGGAGCATTGATTTCATCCTCTGTTTTTCCAAGCATATCTTTAAACATAGAAGCTAGTTCTTCAATATCTTCTTTTTGTTTCTTTACATAAGAATCATCCGAAACATACTTCGATAACTGTTCACTCTCTTGTGGTGTTAAATACATCTGTTGTGTGCGTAAAACACTCTGTTTTACAGCAGAGTTACTTGTTGGAAGACTCTTAACCTTTTGTGAAATTGTTCTGTACAAATTCTCGGCTTTCTTTTCAATAATCAGATTGAAATCTTTATTTAATTCAAAAGTTGCCAAATCTTCTACATATCCACATAGTCCAGAACAAGGAAGTCCACCCAAAATCTCCCATGCATTAGCAAGAGCAAGTTCCCCTTCTCGTTCTCCATATGTCGTGGACATTACGATTGGTTGCATGTATGTATGGCTTATTTTTTCTTTATCTCCATAAAGCCAACATGCATCTAGAAACTGTTGCATATAGCCACCAATTCCTAGCCATTCTACTGTTGTTGCAAGAATAATACCGTCTGCTTCTTTGAATGTCTGTGGTAAAGTTGCAATCTCATTTTTATATTCATAAATATTATATCGTTCAATGCTTACGCGTAACTCACGTAACACATCTTCCATCTTATTCAATACATAAAGGGTTGGATCATCTAAAAGTCCACGCCCACCGTAATATACATTAATTTTCATAGGCACCTCATCCTTGACTTTCTACTAAATAGTATATTGATTTTGTTCACCAAAATCAATCTTTTTAACCTCTTTACGATAGAAAATCATTCCAAGAATAAACCCTGAAATAAGTCCTCCTAGATGCCCCCAATTATCTATACCACCTTCGACAAAACCATAATAAAATGTTAAAAGAATCAATATCACTAATCCTCGGGTATTTAACGTTTTATATCTTCCTTTATTTCGAATCACAATCCACACAAAAGCACCGATGATTCCAAAGATAGCACCTGATGCACCGGCCGACACAATATACTCCGAAGATTTTGCCTGTTGAAGATACGAAAGAATATTTCCTCCGACTCCTGACAAAATATATAAAACAGAAAACTTAATAGTTCCTACTGCATCTTCCAAAATATTTCCAGCCGCCACTAGCATAACCATATTGTTTAGAATATGCCCAAATCCAAAATGAAGAAACATTGCAGTAAATATTCTCCAATATCCGCCATTTACTTCCATCCATTTGGCACTCATAGCACCGCATTTTAGCATAAAATCTGCATTTTCTGTATCTCCAAAAATTTCCAAAATAAGAAAGACTATAATATTAATTCCTGCAAAAATCACGGTTGCTCTCGGAGTTTTCTTTTCCATATCTATTCTCCTTTTTTAAATCATGTAATCGTAAGAATTTTCTTCATCTACACCTTTAGCTTTGTTCATTTAACTTTGTGCATTTATCCTATTCTCACATTTTACATGATTTTCAAAAGAAGTACATCCTTAAACTCTACACAAATCGATATTTTACATCTGCAAACCTTACAATATCATTATTCTTTAACTGTTTACGCTCTTTATACGACAAAGGCTCCTCATTTACAAAGGTTCCATTTGTTGAATTCATATCTTCTATATAGTATTCATGATTTTCAAATTCAATCTTCGCGTGAAAATGACTTACCGTTTCTTTTTCGATTTGTATTTCCACTCCAATGCCTTTCCCCACCTTGCTTGTAGTTGGCTCTAAACGGATATTTTCTAATCCATCCGTTCCTTCATATAAGAGAAGGCCCTCCGGATGTGCACGATAATCACTTAAACAAATTGTTGGATGAAGTTGCTCACGTACCGGAACCTCTTTTTTCTCCGTTGGATAAATAATATTTTCCTCAAAACTTCTATTCTCTTTCCCATTTCCCGATACTCTACTGCGAATTCGTTCTTCTATCCTTGACTCTCTTTTTTCTATATTATTTCGTGCTTTCTTTTCTCGTCTTCGCTTCTGCTTTTCATGGCTCTTTATGCTTTTTTCATACATTTCATTGGTATTTCCATAATACGATTCTGCAGCTGGAAACCATGTCTCCCACTTCTTTTTTGCATTCTGTAAAAGATTTTCCCTCCATTGTCCAAACCTGTCTATAGGAGATTCTTTCTCTTTTATATCTGGCAATGTATCGTATCTTTCTTTTCTCCACCGTTGTTCTTCTTTTTCTCTTTCTTCCCTTCTACTCTCTCTCCTCTCAGAAATAATTGCATCTTCTTTTGCCTTTGCATCCTTTGCCTCAATAATCGTATCTCGGATATCGATAATATTGTAATCATCTTGCATCGTTTTTTCATATATTGCATAAGCAGCATGCACGGCATCTAAATCTTTATGATCTATTTTCTTTAGTAAATACTCCATTAAAGACTGAAACTCTTTATGAATGTTATCCTTCTCCCCTGGATAAACCGTAAAAATTACTTCTTGATTACTATTTGTAATAAAAATCATTTCAGGATCAAGAAGAAGGCAATTAATATCGATCAAATTCCATTCCAAAATCTCTAACTGACTACAAATACTTATAATAAGCTTTTCTATAAAATCAATTCTTACTTCTTTTACTCTGCAAAAGGTTTCAAGTGATTGTCTCCCGGAAATATTATACCAATACTGACCCCCTCCATCTAAGTAGCACTTTTCCACAGAAAGTAATCCTGGTATCTTTCTTTTCAACATCATTTTTTCGTCAAATGGAGCATTTAATGGTGCTGGAATTTTCATAAAACTTCCTGTCATATTTCTCTCGTATATAACTTCTCTATTGATCATTTATGTATCCCTCTATTTCCTCTCCAAATTTTCCAACAAGCTTATATGTATAAAACTCATCCACGACCCACATATTTACAACTTCATCCTGTTCTCTTTCATCACGAATCTCTTGATAAAGAACAATGCAAAGCCTCATTGCAATTGCCATTACAAAAATCACTATTGGAATATAAACACTTGCCTCAAGTGTATAACTCCCCTTTACCCTCATATAAACCACCTTTCTAAGATGTAATAAAAAAGGAAAAATGGCACCATTGGTAATTCGTATTCCTTTTTCTTTTTTACTACCGTTAACAAAAATAAAGCTATTATTCCTGCCGAAAAGACGGTTAACAAGACAATCCTCCATATTTCTAGAACAGAAGAATACAAACCAATTGGAATAAGGATTAACCCATCCCCATAACCAATTACTTCATTTGTAACAAATGAAATAACTAGAAAAATGATTCCTGGCAAAATTACATATAACGTATCCATGCTCCATAAGCATCCTTTTGTCACACGTAACATAACTCCAAATAACGTCATGAGTATAATAAATAACCATGACAACGTCTTTGTTTTTATATCTTTTATGGTGTTATAACCCAAACATCCAATTCCTAATAACTCTAATGTCAAAATCATTTTATCCTCCACAGAAAAAACAAGGTCTTAAATCTCCAACCTCCGACTTTGGGATTACATATATTGTTCTCTTTAACGACGAACAACTTATATCATTATGATACAGATTCCCATGATCTGTTAAATACACTACATTTGCCACCTTATTTCCTGCCACGCAATAAGAGCACGCGTGGTATTTCTCTCCCCACCTATTACGCAAACCCGCTATTTCACTAGAAAAATGAGATTTTGTTGTCAAATCCAAACACTGACACTCTTTTGTAGAATGATACACTTCACTATCCGCTGTAACATATACATATGAGTCGTCACCATCTCCCTCCTCATTCGTTTTCCCAATCCATTTATGAGAAGAAGCTGACTGCACTACAGAAACACTTCCAACACTAAAAATTGGTGTTGGTAGGATCACATCATATTTTGCTATCAAATCAATATACACACCGTCGGCTGAAGATTCTAAAAGTGTAATTCCATATTCCTTTCCTTTGATATATGTGTTAGTTAACTCATCTTGATCCAATTCCTTATGAAAAAAAACTTCTGCAGATGCCAAAAGAAGCTCTGGCGACTCTACAAGACTTGCCTCAACCGCAGTTTTTCTACACGCATAATCAAGTGCTTCCTGCACACTTACCCGAATCTGCATAATACGAAAGAAAATAAGTAGTATCGAAAAAAAGCTCACTAATAACGGAATTACAACCGCTGCCTCGAGTGAATAGGAGCCTTTGGGTGTCTCATTGTCTAATAATCCTGAGAAGAAATTTTTATTTATAATTGTATTCGCTTGCGTACCCCTTGGGAGAGACTTTTGATATTTATAGTTATTTTTGCAAAGAGACACCCAAAGACCCCCTTTCACTCATCCTTATAGCTATATGAAAATGTTGTTGATACAGTTCTAGAAGATGCATCTAATGATGCTAAAGAAACCAAATTTGAAAAGAGATAGGAATACTGGTAATCGCATTTTCCCTTCATAGAATATACAAGATGATCTATCTGAAAATTCCCCTTTCCTTCTATTGTAGAGATAGTCACTTCCATCATATCCATAGCACGATATGCTAACTTGTCATTCTTTCCAGTTAATAGGAAAAACCCAAGATAATCCTCATAATTTAGTCCACTTTGAGATTCCTCTGCGACACAGAATCCATCTAAACAGCCCGCAATTCCCCCTAAATCAGAGGTCCATTCATTGCTGTTTTTTATTATTGCTATTTTCTTTCCCTGAAGAAGGGCACGTACATCAAGTACACTTTCACAATATGCCCACGATGCTAAAATACCCCATTTTACTGCCTCTATTATTGCTGGATTTGCAGATACCCCTGCAATCGCCGTTGCAAGTGTCATTGCTTCCGACTGCTTTGAAGAATCTGTTAAAAGATATGCCATATTTGCAGCTTCACGAATCCACAAAAGCCTTCCAACGACACTTCTAAGATTTTCCATATCACTTTCTTTTCCAAACAAAAGGTACTCTAGCTCATATTTCATGCTGTGATTTTCTTTTTGGTTAACATAACTTGAGAAATTACGAATTAAATATTGCTCGAACATAATTTTCTCATATAGACCTATGTCCGGAGATTCTGGATTAATTCCCTGACATAATTCTCGATGTGATACCGCCTGCTCAACACTTACTACTCCTTTTGATACCTCGCTGGTATCCTCTAAAACCAACTCTAATATTCCCGTCTTTTGTGCGTTATTAACGGTATACAATGGATTATCTTCTCTTGAGACGTTACTTACTAAACCTTCCTCGTTTTCAATATCCGTAATTGCATCTTGTATTATCTCTTTAGAATCTTCCCCAGATACATCCGTGTTTTCGATGTCTTGTAGCTCGTCAAACTGATCCTTTATGAAATCTATCGTCCCAAGAGCTACGCTTTCCTCCATATATTCTGAAATTGCCTCGATAAATACGGTTCCTTCGCTATCCGTTAGTAATGTGTAATTGGTATATGATACATCCCACAATTCCATAGCTAAAATCCCTTCACCATGATTCTTTGCTGTAAGATATTTCATAATTTCCTCACTGTCTTCGCCTTCAAAACCAAGCAAACCATACCGTTCCCATAAATCGGGATCATAGGTGGCAAACATAGATTCCACAACTCTTGCAGTATTCATCTGTGCCACCTTATCTATTTCAATCCCTCTTCCTAGTTCAAGCATTCCAAATACAAATTGTGCCACTAACATCATGCTAAGCGCCACAAACAAGGAAATACTTCCTCTACTATTTATTCTTTTTTCTTTTTTGTCTCTATACATAATTCCCTCATTACACAGTACCTGCCTGAGAAGAAATCTTTTTGAAAATGTCATTTACAATTGTTGTTAACTGCTTTTTGAAAATCAATACCAGACCAATTAACACTACAATAATTAATATCATCTCGATAACTCCTGATGCCTCTTCTTCTTTAATAAAATTATTAAATCCTAACATAATTTCTCCTTTCTATCCTATAAATTCAACTATTGCAGGTGCAACAATAATTGCCATTACCAGTCCCATCATAAGCACCAATGGAAACAGCATTCTTGTTCCTGCCTCTTCACCCTGCTTTTTCACCAAAGCTTTTCTCTCTTCAAAAGCATCTATCGCTTCCTGCTCTAGAATCTCACATAAACCACTGGTTCCTTTTTGCATGTTCTGTACAAGTATCCTTGCAAACCGGTGATAGGAATGAATTTGAATTCTTTCTCCAAAATTTTGAAAAGCTACTCGCTCGCTTTCTCCATCCATGATTTCATAATTTGTGCGTACCATCTCTTCGTAAGCAGGTCTGACTTTAACCAGTTTTTTATTCCGCTTGTCAAGATATCGAGTGGAAATGCTATCCCACACCTGCTTTATTGACATGCCAGAACCCAGTAAAATCAATACTTTGTTGACTATCTCTGCATAATCCAACATGATTTGAGTTTTTCTTGTCTCAATCTCTTGCTGCCTTCGTTCTCTTATAACGAAAACCATCAACACACAAACAATAACTTCAAAAAAAAGTACTTTGATAAATAGATAATTCTTTTTCAGTCCCCATGTAATCGTTTTTCCATTAATCTCCGTTGGTAAGGAGATCACTTCTTCTCCGGTCTCATTCATCTGATTATTGATATAAGCTTCTATTTCCTTCTCGATTTCTTCCTCATCACTTAACTCTCTTCCCTCGATTGTAATTGGAAATATGTATTCCTCCTCATATCCATGACAACTAAGCTTTACCGTTGCAGTTACAACAACACAACTTCCTGGGTTAAGATCTTCTTCATTCGTCTCTCCATCTGGCGAAATCCAATCATAATTATTAAAACTCCACTCTGCCTGAACAATCCCATTCACATAGGTCTTACTAAATATGTGTTCGTTATTCGATTCTGTCTGGAATACTTCATCAATTTCTTCCTTAGCCTTTACAAACCAATCATCTACCTGCTCTTTTGTTGGTTTTTGAGCTTCCACAATTGCCTGATACTCCTTTTTATCCTCATCCTCAAGTCTGTAATAAAGATCCCACTCTACGCTTTCCCCATTTACCTCTTCTCTAGGCAACTGATTTTCTTCTAGTTTTATCTGACTCAAATCCATAATGGCTGCAAGAATAAGTATTCCTATCAATAAGATTACAACTTTATATCCATGATTCTTTCTGCTAAGCATATTCCTACTCCATAAACAACTAAACATATACTCATAAACACAATTCCCAATGGATTCTTGTATATCGCACCCAAATAGTCACTTGATCCAATGCGCAAATATCCAAGAATGAATATAGGAATAACATTCATTACCTTTTGCTCCATTTTCTTTCCTGCAATAAGAATATCTATTTCTCTTTCTGTCTCATATTTCTGACATAATCGATAAGATGTCGAATCAATAATAGAAACCAAATTCCCCCCTGTTCTTTTTGCAAAAGAGAATACCTCCCCAAAGCTTTGTATTTCAGAAATATCTGTTCTTTTCCCAAAATCTTCCAATAAACGCTCTAGTGGAACATTCATTTGTATGGACTGATTCATTTCTACAAGTTCTTTATACATTAATGCCTTTGTGCCATACAAAACTTTGATTTCCTTCTCCGCTTCTTTCCATGCATTTTCAATGGAATAACCTGCTCTTAGAGCCGTGTTAACCGTACGAAGTAAATCCACGAATTCTTTTGTTATCTCTTCTTTTTGCGTCTCAATCCCCTTTGCAATTGCCCGCCGATATCCAACAATCCCTATTGGTATAACAAGAGCCATCGCATACCAGCTATCATAAAAAAGAATACTAATCACACTTGTCAACAAAACACTTTTTGCCAATAAAGCTAACCATTCTACAAAACCTAACTTATACTTGTCATAATTCATCTCTTATAATTCCACCCCTGCTGCAATCAATTTATCTCTGTGACGAAGCTGCCCCATAGATATAAGTGCATCATTCTTTCTTAAATACAGTGTACTCAACACAATCTCGCCATTTCGTATCCCATTCATTTCAGCAATTTCTACGACACATCTGGTCCTGTCACTTCTCCTTCCCAGTTGCACGATAATATCAATCCCTGATACAATTTGTTGCCGAATTGCCGGTAGAGGTAATTCAACTGCCATAAGAGTCATCATTTCAATTCGACTTAAGATATCTCGACAGGAGTTTGCATGACCGGTGGATAAACTTCCGTCATGTCCTGTATTCATTGCCTGAAGCATATCAAGTGTCTCTGCGCCTCGACATTCTCCTACAATAATTCTATCTGGACGCATACGAAGGGCTGTCTTGATTAAATCTCTGACTGTAATTGGGGTTACACCCTCCATGTTCGCATTTCTCGTTTCAAGACGAACTAAATTTCTTACTCCTTGTATTTGTAGTTCAGCTGAATCCTCTATGGTAATAATTCTTTCGTCCTTTGGAATATACTCAGATAAAGCGTTTAAAAATGTTGTTTTTCCTGAAGAAGTCCCACCTGAAATAAATAGACTATATTTTGCCTTTACTAATTTCTTTAGCAAATCAGCGGCCTCTCGTGTAATAGCTCCATTTTCAATTAACTGCTCCATTGTAAGTGGTTTATCTGGAAACTTTCTTATCGATATGGATGACCCATCTATAGAAATAGGCGACAATACAATATTCACTCTCGAACCGTCTGGTAATCTCGTATCCACAATTGGTGAAGACTGGTTTACTACACGATTATGTCTGCCAACAATCTGCTGAATGACATCGTGCATTTTTTCTTCGGAAGCAAAGTGATTCTTAGATTCGTAAACAATTCCATCCTTCTCATAAAATATGTGATTAGGACCATTTACCATGATTTCTGATACGGATTTATCATCCACAAGTTCTTGCAAAACATCTAGCTTTCGCAAAGAATTGAACACAATTTGCTCAAGACGAATTCGTTCTTTTATTGATAGCTTGATATCACAAAATTCTCTTGATATTACAATTCCTATTAAGCTTTCGATTTCTTCGTCTGTCATTTGTGTTGTCATATCCATCTGTAACAACACTTTTTCACGTATTTGATTACTAATTTCACCTAATTCCAACTTTTACTTCTCCTGGTGTTAAGCGTCTAATGTAGTCACCAAATTCATTCCATTTCCACTGTTCTACGATTCTTTCAAAAGATATTTCAGAGGCTGTTAATGCTGGTAATTCAATTCTAGTGATTCGATCACACACCATCTCATATCCCCGATACTTTGCCTCTTCGAAAAACTCATACTCGCGCCATTTACACAATCCGCCATGTTTTTGCATCATATATATTTCATGACACTGGCTTAACACTTCAAAAAATCCTTGGAATCGACTTCCAAGATTTAGGATTATAACCGAATAATCCTGCTCCTGTGTAATCATCTGCAATAGCTTTCGATATGTGGACGCTCCTACCTCATACAAATATTCCCCTTTCATTGTCGGGTAGGAAAAATCCATGTGATCCATACGTCCAATGCATAAGTTCATCCGTGCTTTTGAATACTTTCCACTTTCTGCCATCACAAGAAGTTCTTCGAGACCCATTTCTGCTTGTTGTTTACAAATCTGTGTTATTCCGCTATTTTCTTGTAAATCAAGGAGCAAAACCTGCTCTTTCTCGCTAAAAATTGATCCTAATGTTATCGCAAAAGGAAGCTGATACTCATTTTCTGCTAATGCATACACCGCAACAATCCTTGTTTTGACAGGAATATATCCATTCTTTTGCACTTCACGTATTTCTGTTCCTACATGTTTTAAGATTTCTTCTACTATTCGATTTACTTCTAAATACTTATCCACAAATACAACTCGCTCCTCCTCTCTTTCTCCTTCTTTCTCTGGCTCCAACAAATAGAGGCATTTTCCTAAAAGATTCCCTTCCTCTAGCTGTCTGTCAAGCCATTCCATGCAATCTGCTAATACCAGAATATCGTTCGTGTTGTCGATTTGATCTGCCTCTGAAAAAATATGTAATTCCAGTTGATTTCTATAGTGGTTCATTAAGCAATTGGTAAATCTTGTTTTATATTCGTTATCCCCTATACAAATACCCAATCTAATTCTTTGCATTTCTTCTCCTTTCCCCTATCAGCTGTAACAAAAAAACACCTGCGTAGTAATAAGTGCCAATAAGATGCACAAAGCAAAATGTATGCGACTATCTTTGCCATCCTCTGTTTGATACTCACTAAAATTCCCTCTTGCCAACTGTATCAGATAGTTCCCACTTCGATACAATTTTGGTATAAGAGTCTTACTATTAAGCATCTTACAAACAGAAAACAACGCTCCGATAAGAAATGCACTTACTATGCACCATACCAACTCTTTGAAATTAATAAATCCACCAATTACGGAAAATAATTTGATATCTCCTGCGCCAAGAACACGCATAAGATATAAAAGATATAAAACGACAACCGGAAAAAATATGTTCAATAGAACTTGAACGAGTCCTGATACTCCATTCCCCAATACATGAAATAGCAAGGCACTAAATAGCCCACATAGAATTAGCCGGTTTCTAATCTTCATGTAGGCAAAATCCTGGACGGTTGCACAGATTACAAGTCCATACAACGTCAGCTTTGATGCAATTTCAATCACATCCAATGTCATCACCTCTTTTGTTGTAAGTCGGATTATAGCAACGTAAATTTTTCTTGTAAAGTGACTTTTTGGATATTTCTCTTTTTTGTGAATTATCGCTAAATTGCAGGTAATCCATGCACCTTCAACCTTACTTAAACTATTGATTTTTCTTGCTTTTTGCATGTCAAAATGAATTTTAGAAAATGTGCTAATAGAAGAGACTCTAGAATTTATTCCCACTTTTTTGTATAAGTTTTCCATCTCTTGCTTATACTTTTAGTGAATACTTTTTAATCTTTTAGAAAGGAATTGCTATATGAGAGAACGAGAATGTGTAAAAGATGGATATGCCCTTCTTTTAGATGATTTGAAACAAACAACGGTGGATTTAAATACTGCCTACACCAATTTAGAAAATGTTGTTGAACCCGATTTAATAGACTACTACATTTATCAGGCAAAAGCTGTACAAATGCGCTATAAGTTCTTGTTGGAATGTGTGAAAAAAATAGAGGATTCTCACACGAAGAATCCTCTCTGACTATCCAATTCCATACAATTTTCTGTTAAGCTGTATTTGCCATAAGTTATTCCTGCATAAACAGGTTGTGTATTACTCATAATCGGTCCTGATTCGTCTTTTTTTGCTACTTCAACAAAACTTTTATATAGTCGGGTCAGGATTTTTTCTGCTTCCATTAATCCTTCTACCTGATTTTCATATGTGCAACGCGCAATTTCTCTTTTACAAAACTGATAAAGGCGATAAAGCTGATGTGACAAATCGTATTGATGATCTAGTGCATTTACCAATTCATCAATTGTTCTTGTTACTTTTCTTAGACCCTCTAAGAAATCACCATGACGGTCTTCCTCATATGCCTTTTTTACATCATCCATATATGCAAAACATATTTCATACATTATGACTACCATCTCGCCTTTGTTACACTGACTAAGACGTCTGGTAAATGCCTGCTTTTTTATATTATCCATTTGTTTCTACCCCACATTACTGCAAAAGAGAAAGTACTTGCTGTGGCAAATCATTTGCCTGTGATAATACAGAAATTGTTGCTTGATCTAAAATATTTTGCTGTGTATACTCTGTCATTTCTTCTGCCATATCTGTATCAAGAATCGTTGAATATGCGGATGTCATATTCTCTTCTGTTGCTCCTAAACTTGTTGTTGCGTATTCCAAACGATTCTGGAATGCACCAATTCTTGAACGTACTTCGTTAAGCCTTGCAATTGCATCATCGAGTGTATTAAGAGCTCTTTCTGGACCTCCTTTAATTGTGACATCAACAGTATCAAGATAAAGGCTTTCTGCTGAAATCTCTGGTATTCTTACATCCATGTTCTGATGTTCATTTGCTCCAATCTGAATGCTCATTGGACCAATTTCTGTGACTTCTAGTGTTGTATTAACCCCTGTTAAATCTGGATTAACCAGAAATTCCATCGTAAATCCACCATTGTCTATAATTTTTACTTTATTTCCGTCCGCTGTGTATGTTGCGTCTCTTGAAAATCCTGCTCCTAAAGTAAGATCTGCATTTTTTCCTGATTCCTGGAATATATATCCTGTTCCATCATCTGCCAATGCAAACCCTTGCGCTTCTGCGTCGGCCACTGTCGCCCATCCGAATATTTTTTCTGCAACATTTTTGGATACTACAACTTCCAATTCACCCTGACTTCCAAGTACATTCATCTCAAATCCAAGGGTTGTTGTTGGAGGAACTGCTGCCATGTCGTTATCAATGGTCAAATTTGCACCTGCTTCATCAACTGTTGCACGAATATTTTCTGCAATATCTGCCAAAGTCATATCCGCAGTAACATCGAAAGTTACACCATTTATGGTAATGCTTCCTTCTTCTGTACCCAATTTTGCACTTGCATCTGCTGTTAAAGTTTTTCGTGCAAAAGTAGCAGAATCATTGATTGTAAAAGTATATTCTCCAGCTTTTACACTGTCTGATACAGCAATTCTTGTTACATCATCTGCATAACAACGAACATCTGACGAGCCATCTAAAAGAGCTTTTGTATTATATTCTGTATCCGATGAAATTCGATCAACTTCTTTTACTAGCTGATTGATTTCTGCCTGAATACTCTGACGGTCAGAATAACTATTTGTTCCGTTTGCTGCCTGTACCGACAATTCACGAATTCTTTGTAACATACTAGATACTTCGTTTAATGCTCCATCTGCAATCTGAAGCACTGATGTTCCATCGTTTGCATTTGCTTCTGCCTGATCTAATGCATCAATCTGCGCTTTCATCTTGTTTGAAATCGCAATTCCTGCCGGATTATCTCCTGCGTGATTAATTTTTAATCCACTTGAGAGTCTCTCCATTGATGCAGCTAATTTATTTTCAGTTCTCATTAATTGTCTATTTGTCATTACGGCTGACATATTACGATTAATTTTCATGATAAGTCCTTTCAAAAGGGCTTCCGTGCTTCTCTATTGAACTTCCGTGTTCTATGCTTTTTATATCGGACGAATCTCCTAGTTCCTTAACCATCTTTCCATTGAATAATTTGCATTTATTGGGGAATGGATATATAATAGCAAGTATCTAAGACAATAAAGGAGGAGCTGTCCAATGGCAAAAGTAACGAAAGATACTATGATTGGTGAACTTCTTAACATCAACGCGGAAATTGCTCCAATGCTTTTAGGTATTGGTATGCATTGTCTTGGTTGCCCATCTTCCCAGATGGAAACAATCGGTGAAGCTGCGATGGTTCATGGAATTGATCCTGAAGATCTCGTTAATGACATTAATGATTTCTTAGAAGCAAATTCATAAATTTTTCAAAAAAAAAGACTGCTTATGCAGTCTTTTTTTCGTATTCTGTTTACATTGTACTTGAAAGTACATTAAGCGCATCCACTTCTACTAATAACTTTTCATGCTCTTTAAAATGCGCATGAATCGCAGGTGAATATTTTTTCTGGATTGCATACTCTGCTGCGACATTACATACTTTGTTAAATTCTTCTAGTGTATGCTCACCTTTTGTTAGCATCAAATAAAAGCGATTTGTTTTATTTGATTTATACAAATCATTAGGTCCGAAATAGAATCCTGATAACACATGCGAAAGTCTCGCAACCTGTTCTAGCGTCCTAAATTCAAACATTTTTCCTAAATCGACTTGTTTTGGCTCGCTCTCTTCTAATACTTCTGCTGCGCCTTTTTTTGATATACTGTTTTCTTCTTCAAATCCAATCTGTTCTAGTACGTCCTCATCCGGCTCTGAAAAACGAGAAAAACGCGTATCTAACTCTTCTGGATATTCCACTTTTGTAATCTGCAAAATCAACTTCTCTTCTGACAACGGAATAGCTTCCACCATAAGTGGTAAGTCGTTCGCTTCAAAGCCAAACTCATAATTGGCTTGCTGAATCATATCTTTGAATAATCCTCTCGCCTTTTCAGAACCATAAGCTAATTCACTAAGCTTAATCTGACGATCAGCTAAATCTTCTTTTGTTAACGTACAACGGATTTGATTATCATTAATTTTTTCAATTTTCATTTCATCACATCCTTGCTAATCCTTGCGGAATCGTAAGCCTATTATAATCAAATGTTTATGAACTGTAAAGTATGTGTAGTTATTAAATCTTTCTAAAAAAAAATGAAGTTATCAGAAAATTTCTCTTGCAATACCAAACTGTTTGTGATATAAACAAAAACATGAGATGCGCTCTGACACAAAAGGAGCGATTATTATTCAAACAAATTCAATATGGTTTGGCAAATACGAGATTCTTCATCCTTTGGGATCTGGCAGCTTTGGTACTGTCTACCTTGCCAAACACAAATCTTTAGAAGTCTTACGTGCTATTAAACAAATCCCCAAGCACAATTCCCTAAGTACTTCTAGTTTTTTAGAAGCAAAAATTTTAACCTCTTTGGAGCATTCCGGAATTCCAAAAATCTACGACGTAGAGGAGGATGAATCATTTATTTATCTTGTGGAAGAATATCTTCCAGGAGAAGATTTAGATTCTTTTTTGCTTCATCAAAAAAGTATTTCCCCAAATTTATTTTTTAGAATCATAGAACAGTTATGCGATATTTTTGACTATCTGCATTCGCTTACACCTGCTCCGGTTTATTACGGAGATTTGAAACCTGCCCATATTATATTATGCGGTTTTCAAATAAAATTAATCGATTTTGGTGTCTCAAACTTTCTTTTTGATTCAGGGAAAAACTTCAAATGTTTTGGGAATCTGGATTTTTCTGCTCCAGAGGTCCTTGAAAGTTCCAAATACTCTCTTTCTGCAGATATTTTTAGTATTGGCCAACTTATGAAATATCTTTCAGAATATGTTTCGGAACCACTTTCTCAAAACGTCTATCAAATAATCCAACAAGCAACAAATACGGATCCTAAACTTCGATTTGAAACGGCGAAAGATTTATGGTCCAACCTAAAACAAGAATTTAAAAATGATAGTCAGATGCATCTCAGTTTTAACATTGCCATTCTTGGTGCAAACCAAGGATGCGGTTCAACATATATTGCAATGGCACTTACATCAGCACTTAATGAGATGGGATACTCAGCTCTCTATCATGAGAAAAACAAAACAAATCACTTGCGAAAAGCTGCTGAGTTTGTTCCTTCTATGGTAGAAAAGGAGTATTGCTTTTTCTATAAATATTTTCACGGCGTTCCATTATATGGACCAGGTGTGTGTATTCCGATTCCAAATGAAGACATTAATATTTTTGATTATGGAAGTCTCTATAATTCCCATGATCTTATTTCTGCAGATATTATTCTATTTGTCTGTGGAAATGCTCCCTGGAATTTGGAAGCCACCTACGCAAAGAGCGAATCACTTAATCAACACAAGGAACGCCTCTTTATTGTCTGCAATATGTGTGAAAAACATTTTATTTCAAAAATTGCAAAGCTTTTTTCTACACCTGTTTTTTCCTTTTCGTATGACAAAGAATTATTTGTTGTTACGGAAGAAAAACGTCAACTGGCAAACTGGCTTTTGCAAAAGAAAGGAAGGGTATTGCCATTTTTAAAAAGAAAAAGAGGGATTATTCACCGAAAATCATACCTGTTGCGGGATTAGAACATAATCTTGGTACAACAACTCTTTGCCTAGCATTGTCCAATTATTATCATAGTAAACTTGGAAAAAGCGTTGCCTATGTAGAACTAAATGCTTCCAAACAAATAAGCAGACTTCATAAGCATCTTTGTTTTTCTATATATCCAGAAGTCACTTTTTCTTCATTGGTATCTATTTTATCGCAACCTTTTGACGTGTTTATTCTTGATATGGGAGTTTTGTCACCAAGCAATTGGGGGGAGTTTTTCCGTTATAAACACCAGATTGTAATCGGTAGCGTAATTCCTTGGAAATGTTTTGTTTTCGAGAAATTTATTGATGATATTAACAAGAAAAATAAAACTATGGATTCTATCATTCTGTTGGCAAATTTAGGGATAAAAGAACAACTCCAGAAAATGAATCGAAAACATCATCTTTCCATTTCTGCAATACCTTTTCTCTCAAATCCGTTTCTAATTACCTCTGATAACTTTGATTTTTTTGAAAGGATGGTTAGACAACTTTGATATACCACAAAACATGCTTTAAACCCGTCTTTGTTGAAAGCGATCCTGTAAGTCTCCAAAGCCTGATGCTTTGGTTACCAGGTCCATCAAAAAAAATTATGAAACGATTAGAATAGAAAAGCAGGGGGGTGATTGTACTAAATTATTTGTATTGTAGATATATTTACTTTTTGAAAAAAATGTAAATATATCGGGAAAAATTTATTTGAAAATTAGAAGATAAATAAAAAAAGAAACTATAGGGATACAACGTCCAATTTGAATCTCTATACTTCGAACATGCAATGAAAAAAGAAAAGGGCCACCTGAATGAGTGGCCCTTATATTAATATTTTATTAAAATTCCCTTGTTTTACCTATATTTAGCACAGATTCGTTTGAAACTATATATCCACAATGCTATAATCTGTATAAATTGGAAAAAATGAAAGGGTAGGACTTTTACATGAAGAAAAAAAATTTCATGCCCGTTCTAATTATAATTTCTTTAATCGTAATTATTCTTGGAATCTGTGGCATATCTGCACTAATTAAAAGATACACTCCATCGAAAGAAGTTCAGGATTTATCTGAATACTATAATATTACTTCTATAGAACAAATTGCCATTGTTTTCGATGATGAATTAATTGAAACACAAGCAGTTTTTATTGATGGTGAAATGTATCTCGATTATCAATTCGTTCACGACAATATCAATCCTAGATTCTACTGGGATGCAAATGAAAATATATTACTTTATGCTATGCCTGATTTACTTTATCAAGCATCTGCAGACAGTACATCATTTGTAGAAGGAAAAACGTCTATCGACTTTGGTTCTGTTGTCGTTAAACCAACTGCAACTTCTGCATATGTTCACATTGATTTTGTTGAAAAATTTTCGACAATGACCTATCAGTATGAAAGTGAACCTAGCAGACTTATTATTCGTACAAAATTTGATGACATTACAACTGCTACCGTTAAAAAGGATACACAGATTCGTGTACTTGGCGGAATTAAAAGTGCAATCTTAAAAGAAGTTACAAAAGGAGATTCTCTTTTTATTCTCGAAGATTACGATGATTGGTTAAAAGTTATGTCTGATGATGGAATCATTGGATACATGAAAACAAAATGTGTTTCAAATCAGGAAACCGTTACATTAGAACATACTTCAAAGGATGTTACTTTCACTCACAACTTACGTGACTACGAAATCTGCATGGCTTGGCATCAGGTAACACATCAGGGAGCTAACGATGATATTGCTTCTATTCTTTCTGATAATGATGCAATCAATGTTATTTCACCAACTTGGTTCTATTTAAATGATAATGATGGTAATCTCGCAAGCTATGCTAGCACAGAATACGTAAACTACTGCCGCAATAATAATGTTGAAGTTTGGGCTCTTTTTAGTAACTTGGAAAACCCTGATGTTGATACAGAGGCGGTTCTTACTCATACTTCTTCAAGACAACATTTAGTAAAACAGATTATTTCCGCAGCAATCCAATATGATTTAGATGGAATCAATCTTGATTTTGAAGCCATTGATATTTCCGTTGGTGATGCATACATCCAATTTGTTAGAGAGCTTTCTATTGTATGTGAAAATAATGGAATTACACTTTCTGTTGATAACTATGTTCCTACAGATTACACTGCTTTTTATAATCGCAAAGAACAGGGAAACTTCGCAGACTATGTAATTATCATGGGATATGACGAACACTATGGTGGCTGTGATACCGCTGGTTCTGTTGCTTCAATTGGTTGGGTGGAGCAAGGTTTAATAGATACTCTAGAATCCGTTGAGGCAAATCAGGTAATTCTTGGTATGCCATTCTACACTCGTGTATGGTCAACTACTCCAACCGATGATGCCGGAGAATCTTTTGAGGTTACTTCAAAAGTATATGGTATGCGCGCAACAAAAACATATCTTTCATCTATCGGCGTTGAATACGCTTGGGATGAAACCTCAGGACAAAACTATGCTAGATGGGTAGATGGAAATGTTGTTAACGAAGTATGGTTAGAAGATACCGCTTCCTGTGAGCAACGTCTAAAACTTCTAGACACCTATCAGATTGCTGGAGCATCTTTCTGGAAACTTGGTTTTGAAGCGGATGAGGTTTGGGATGTTATCATAAAATATATTAACTAACATATATTGTTCTAAAGACATTTTGGAGCAGAATATGTTACTTCTAAAAAGAACTTTGGCTGCACTATTTGTTGGTGCAGTCTTTTTTTGTTCTTTTCTCTTTGGAGGTTTTCTTGCCTCCCTCTCTAAAGATTCTACAACAACAAAACCTACCTTGGATGATAGAAAGTTTGAAACCATTTTCTCCTCCACTACTGAACGTGCAAATAATCCACAACACTCATCTGAGATTTTAATTGTCTTAGATGCCGGACACGGAGGAAATGATCCTGGAAAAGTCGGTGTAAATGGTACTTTGGAAAAAGATATTAATCTTTGCATGGTTCTAAAGCTTCGCACTCTTTTAGAACAGGAAGGTTATCTCGTTTCATTAACACGAGACTCTGATGATAATCTTTCTACTTCTTCGGACTCTACAAAATCATGTAAAATAAGTGACATGAGAAATCGCGTAAGCATGATTGAAGATTGCCATCCAACATTTGTCATAAGCATTCATCAAAATAGTTATCCTGATGAGAATGTCTCCGGCCCACAAGTCTTTTATTACACAGACTCAACTTGTGGAATGAAGCTTGCAAGCTGCCTGCAGGACTCTCTTAATACAAACACATCAACCTCTGGAAAACGCGAAATTGCAGCAAATGACTCCTATTACATTTTAAAAAAAACACCCACACCTACCGTTATTGTAGAGTGTGGGTTTTTGAGCAATCCTTATGAAGAATCTCTTCTTTGCGATTCTAATTATCAAGATGAGCTTTGCCATGCAATTATCCTTGGCATAAAAAACTATCTTAATCCATCAATTCCTGAACCGTAGAAATAAAGCTTTCTGCAATGTGGTATAAGCGTTTTGTTTGTACCACATTTTGCTTTTGTTCCTTTTCTGATTCTTTTTGATGCATTGTTTTTGCAAAATGTGAAAGATCTAAATCTGGTATTCGAGCAATTCGTATATCAATTGGTTCCGCATCTCCTTCTTGAAGTTTTGACACAAACATTCCAAGATTATCTGATAGTAACTGCCTTGTTTCTTCATCACTTACTGCTATCATTCCTGAAATTCCCGAATCCTTTGCCTCAAAGGAAGCTGCAACTTTTTCCATAAGTTGTCCACGAAACATAATATCTACAAAACCTTTATCCTCTTTTCCGCGAACAATCTTAAGAGAAATCCCCGTTACACTGTCTCCATCCGATACTGGAATAACAAAATTCTCTTCTTTCGCAGCTTCTTTACAGAGCCAGAACTGATTATTCATCATTCGAAGTTCTTTTAAGTCAATGGCACTGATATTTTCTTCTTCCATAATCATGCCCTGCATAACTTTTGTTGCGACTTCTGCTAAAGTCTCCTGCGCATCGGCAAGCTCTTCTGGCGTTTTAATCGCCTCTCCAAACCGTTCCATGATTTCATCCTTGATATCCGATACTAATTCCTGATTCGTTCTTTTATCTATTCTTTCTTTTAATAATGTTTGGAACATCTTATTTGGATTTCTTAACATTTCAGAGGCGGCCAGAATATTTGCAGCTGAATTGCTAATGTCATATCTTTCTAAGAAGGCATACGCTTCTTCACTACATGAAAATGCCTGCTTAAGCATTTGAATTTGTTCTTTTGCATATCCCGCATCCTGGCTTTGTGCTACGCTTGTATCATCAGCATCCTGTTTATTTATATATTCTTTTAGCTGCTCTGGTGTCATCTCTTCCCAATTCTTAGGAAAATGTTTTACTTGCTCTGGCGTTAATCCACGTAGAACATCTTTTACAACATTTTGTGTGTATGCAGCCATAATCTGGTCATCAATTTTCTCACCTTTTATGGTTCCCGAAATTCCTTCAAACGTATCATCTACCTGATAAGTCATACTTCCTTTTCGCTCTGTTCTTACAGCAGAAAGAAGATTTTTCATGGTAATATCTGCACCCTGCTGCCATAAAGCCCCAATTGCCGCACCATCTAATTTATCTACTTGCGCAATCAAACGATAAATTCCTATATAACTTTTTCTTTCTTCTTCTGAAATCTCATGATGCTGCTCCAGTTTCCATAAATACTTCTGGAATCGTTCCGTATCCTCATATCCTAAGTCTGATTGAATATCTTTTGCCGCCTGATTAATTTCTGACATTGTCATTTCAAGTGGATTAATATTTCTTCGAATCATTTCTAAGGTTACTTTTGGTGTAAGATTCGTAAATGTCTGTTGCACCATTTCATCAGCTGCTTTTATTTTTGCAATATTTTCTGACGTAATTTCAATTTGGTTATATCCTAAAATTCGTACCGCACGTTGATTTGCAGATGTCACCTCTAAGCCAAGATCTTCTAAAATCTCATCCACATTCTGAAACGCCTTTTGAATGGAATCTCCCATATCCTGTCTAGGAGCTGTCCACATCGTTTCATAACGTTCTTCTGCCATTTCAAATGTTGCCTTCATTTGCGCGCTTCGATCATATATCGCAGGAATTGTCTCTTCGCCACTATTTATCGTAAGTGCATAGGCAGGATGAAATTTCATTTCCGAAACCATAGCTGTTGTTTCCTGGAAAATCTTTACATTTTCTTGTGTTTTATCAATATCCGCACTCTGCAATACTTCTTTAAAATAGCTTTGCTCCTGAACCTTTAACTCTTCTACCAATTCCTCTAATGGCTTGGTATCAATCGAAAAACCTTTCTTGAGGAAAGATAAATTTGCTTCTGTTGTCATGATAAGACGAGTTTCCTCTAAAACTCTTTTTGCCCGAATTAAAGAACCCTCATCAACGTTCTTCAAATCTATACTGTTCTGCTTGTTTTCTCTTACATTTTTTGCAATTTGAAGATTTGAAATTGTTAAATCTTTTTCAGAGAAAATTAGATATGCCAAATCCTCTTCGGTTGCATTTTGTATTACTTCAAATGCTCTATCAGCTTCGTCCTCTTTTGAATATCCCCCAATTAGAAGGGTATCTGTATTTTGTTTGGTCAAATAAACTGCGTTTCCACTTTCCGTAAGTTTGCTTGCAAATGCTTCTAAATCCTGCAAGTAGGTCAAATTCTCATGTGTGATTTCAATTCCCTGCTCCATAAGCCACTGACAATCACTTAAGCTTTCCTCTGTCACTTCAATTCCCGCTTCTGTAAGAAACTCTGAAATTTTTCCTTTCATCTCTTCAAATGCTTCGCTTGATATTGTCTGAGTTGACCCATACACACTTCCCGTTCCAACATGATTTGCCATATATACATTTCCTACAGTTGGTGGGAGCTGATTTTTAATCAAAAATGACATTGCATCCTTTGTCATATTTGAAATACTTGTTGCAACAGTCTTGCTTCCTGTAATTTCCTCTAGCTGATCAACAGACAACGTATCCCCATAAATGGAAATATCAATTCCGGCTTTTGCGTACACAGCTTTTATCTTGTCCATTACAGTTACAATTGTATGACTATCACTTTCTGTTACAGAAAATCCACTTTCTTCTAACTTTTGATAATCTTCCGGAGTAGTTGTGCTTGCAAGAACAGCCATTTCATTTTTACGGTTTTCTGAAGTTTTTTCTAAATTCTCTTCCAAACTTTGTGCAACTGTTTTTTCTTCTTCATGGCATGGATTCTTATAAGTTGAATCAGCCATGCTTACAACTGCAGAACTTCCAACTTTACCAAGTTCATAACTTTCCTTTTGCTCAAAGGCATTTCTCTTTGTCTCTTCCGGTACATAGTTTTCAATTCCTTTAGTTGTATCTGCTATTGCATTATTATTTTGTAAACGATCCAGTAATGATGTTTGTTCTATATTCATAATTTCCTCTTTTTCTTATCGTTATCTGCACTATATTTATCGGACAAAAAAAGAGATTCCTTTATCAAAAGAAATCTCTTTTATTCATTCCTAAAACAAATTATAAAATAAAACTTTAGAATTTAAATACTGCAACGCCATAAGGGGCAAGTGGATAACTAATCGAATACATTTTTCCATCACATTCTATTTTTTCAGCTTTATACGATGTTGGTCTATCTGTGTCATTTCCACCAAATTTTGGATCTTCGCTATTTAGAATAAGCTTATATGTCTTTCTCTTTGGCACGCCAACACGATAGTCGTCTCGTGCGACAGGTGTAAAGTTGATTACAAACAAAAGATTGTTCTTTCCATCTTTACTCTTACGAATAAAGCTAAAAATGCTTCGATCTCCATCATCCGCATTAATCCACTCAAATCCCTCCCAGCTTCTATCTAACTGATACATACATGGATTGTTCTTGTAGATATGTAACAACTCTTTTGTCCAGTTCTGAATCTTCTTATGATTTGGATTTTCTAATAAATACCAATCTAATTCTCTTGCTTCACTCCATTCAGATGCCTGTCCAAATTCCTGACCCATGAACAAAAGCTTTTTACCTGAATGTCCCATCATAAATGCATATCCAGCCATAAGATTCTTAAACTTATCTTCTTCATATCCCGGCATTTTGTTTAACATAGAACATTTCAAATGAACTACTTCATCATGTGAAAGTACCAAAATAAATCTTTCACTTTCATTGTAACTCATTGCAAATGTCATTTTGTTGTGGTTATATTTTCTAAAATATGGATCAAGCTTCATATATTCTAGAAAATCATGCATCCAGCCCATATTCCATTTATAACTAAAGTTTAGTCCATCATCTTCCACTTTTCCTGTAATTCTTGGCCACGCAGTCGATTCTTCTGCAATCATAAGTGCCCCAGGATTTCGTCCAAGTATCAACGTATTGACATGCTTAAAAAATTCTATTGCTTCTAAATTCTGATTTCCGCCATACTTATTTGGGACCCATTGTCCATTCTGTTTTCCATAATCGAGGTACAGCATAGATGCTACTGCATCCACGCGAAGTCCATCAACATGGTAGTTTTCTATCCACATTAATGCACTACCAATAAGAAAGTTCTTTACCTCATTCTTTGCATAATCGAAAATTTTGGTTCCCCAATCTGGGTGCTCCCCTTTTCTTGAATCCGCATATTCATAAGTTGGTGTTCCGTCAAAATCTGCCAATCCATGGGCATCTTTTGGGAAATGTGCTGGAACCCAGTCAAGGATAACACTAATTTTCCGTTTATGGCATTCATTAATAAAATATGCAAAGTCTTCAGGTGTTCCATATCTTGACGTAGGTGCAAAATATCCAGTTACCTGATAACCCCATGATCCATCGAATGGATATTCTAAGATTCCCATAAGTTCAATATGGGTATATCCCATATCTTCTACATAATCAAGAAGCGTTTTTGCTAACTCGCGATATGTATAAAATCCATCATCTTCTCTTCCAGGATGACGCATCCATGATCCTAAATGAACTTCATAGATACTCATTGGCTGTTCGTAAATTTCTTCGCCAAGCTCACTTCTTTTTTTCATCCATGTATCATCTGTCCATTTAAAATTCGAAATATCTGTTACAATTGATGCTGTTTCTGGTCTTAACTGTGCATAATTTGCATATGGATCTGCTTTATATAGTTTTCTTCCATCATGGGTATGGATTAAAAACTTATACATTGCACCTTTCTCGACACCCGGAACAAAGGCTTCAAATACACCCATTGTTGTAGGTTCTACTCGATACATTTCATTTGCTTCTTCATTCCATCCGTTAAAATCACCAATTACAAATACTTGACTTGCATGTGGTGCCCAAACATCAAAGCAAACACCTTTTTGTCCATCCTGCTCATAAAGATGTGCACCCAACTTCTTATAAATATCATAATGAGTTGCCTGTCCAAACAGGTAACTATCCATTTCTGTAAAATTGCTCATTTTCCCCTCCAAAACTTTCTAGTTTATTTTATTCAAAGTCTTTTTCTCTTAGTACAATCTTATCGTCATCCGTATATCTTTTTGCTGTCAAAATACTAAAGGCTTTACGAATTCCACCTTTTGCTTCTCTTTCAATTGCTTCATCAACAATTTCTTTTACTTCTGTAAGTGTTGTCGCCTGATCAAGCTTTTGAATATTACTAATACGGTTGTACAACGCTAAAACCGCCATTTCTTCAATTTCGTAACCTAGTTCGTTTGAATACGCGCGCGCAAAAGAAACTAATTCATCAATTGAAAAGATTGGCACTTCAATTTTCTCTGTAAATTTCTTTGCAAATTCTTCGTTTACAGAAAGAGCCTTTTTAATTCCCATTGACGAACCTTCCAAAATCACAAGGAGACCACTTGTATCATGCTCTAATAGCAGTGAAAGTGTTGCTGCTGTTTTTCTTGATATTTCTTCTGCTCGTTCAATAATTAGACATCCACCTGCTACTTTTCGTAATAATGATGGAATATCTTTTGTATTAAGTGCTGATGCATCAATTTTTCCTACTTTTCCAGATAATGCACCCGTTTCATCCTGAAGTACTTTAATAAGGCTCGTTGCTAATACTGTTTTTCCACAACCTTGTCCTCCCTGTACAATCAGATTTCCAGCACTTGCAGGTTTGTTTCTCTTAATTCTATCTGAGATTCCTGAAATTGCCTTACAAAGCTGGTCTTCCATTCCTTTTATTGGAATAAAATATGTAAATACTGCCTTTTGCTCGTCTGTGAGTTTAATTACTGGCTTTTTAACTTCCTTTTCTTCGCCAAAATCATCCAAATCTTCTGGCATTGGAATCTGAGGGAGCACCCCTGTTCTTCCTTTTAATAATCCAAGCTCTTTTCGAGAAGGCATACGTCTTGTCTGCCCAAAGAAACTCTTTTCCTCTTCTTCTGGAATTACTTCTAAAGAGTCTTCTTCTGCTGAAACATCTTCCACAGATGCCATCTCTTCTTCCACTTGATTTTTCTTAGCTTCTTCTAAAATACCAAGAATATCAATGTGCTCTAATTCTAGCATATCGTCTTCTTGTTTTGTATTTTCTTCTTCTGATGCAGACTCTTCTAATTCCTTTTCTTCGATAGGATTTTCTTCAATAGAAATTTCTTCAATGCCGAATTCTGGCAAAGATTTTTCAGTATCTTCCACTGCCTCTAATTCTACCAAAAGACTCTCCACAGGAATTTCTTCCTCTGGAATCTCATCCACAAGAAGCTCATCTATAGGCATCTCTTCTATAGGATTTTCCTGCATCTCGAGTGACTCTTTAATTTCTTCTGATGAAATCACTTCAATTTCTGGAACGTGACTCATATACTCTTCATCAAGTAATTCAATCGGTTTCATTCCTGCATCCAATTTTGGAATAACATCATTTAGTCGTTCCATAATACCTTCCGCTTCTTGAAGAGCTCTTGCTTTTGCAGATTCAAGCTTACGTTGTTCTGCTTCTTGCATGGCAGCTTCTGCCGCACGTTTTGTCTTTTCCCATTCTTCTAGAATATCGCTGATCGTCATCTGTCCTGTAATCTGATGTTCAACCATCGATTTTTCATTCATTACAAGACTCATCTGACCGTCAGACTCTTCACCTATCATCTCTTGAAAATTGATGCGAAGAGAACCGTCGATTTCTTCATCTGTCTCAATATGTACAGAATCCTCTTTGTCTTTATCTTCTTCTCTTGGAATCTGCAAATATGGAATCTCTTCTACAATCTTTTTAATATTATCCATCGTATCCGCAACTTCATCTTTTTCTGTTGCTTCAATGATTTGTTGCATTCCTTTTGCAATTTCTTCTTGTAAATTTACTGTACTGAATTTTTCTGCAGTATTGACGGCTACAGGTGGAATAGAAACTGCTGCATGCACAAATTCCCCTGCCTTTTTCATTTCTTCCTCGCCAATATGTGTATATCCGTCTTTAGATAAACGGAAAGCTCGATATTTTTCTTCTTGCGCTTTTGTTAACGGCTGATAAAGCATTTTTAACTCCAACGCTCTTTCTACATATGGACCGTCTCCAAACCACAAAATAAGTTCATCACATGCATCGATACATTTATCAACCATTCCTGATTTATGGTACAAATATGCTAATTCATATGCCCACTCCTCCATATATTCTTGCTCTTTAAATTCTTCAAGAATAGGAATAAGCTCCTCAAAATTAGCTCCTGTAGCTTTCTTAATATGATAACGAAGCACATACTTTAAGTTATCGTGTGGTGCAATCTCTACAAATTCATCATAATACTCCTTTGCAGCCTCAAAATCATTCATTTTGATTGCAACTTCCGCTAAACGATAAATAATCATTCTTCCAATTGGAGAACGATCGTATGCCAATAACAACACATCTCTACTTTCTGCGTAGCGACCTGTTTTTTCATATGCTTCTCCGACTTTTACCAAAGCGTTTACATTCTTTACTTTATTCCAATTGATGGTATCTGCAATCTCTGTTGCAGCCTCATAATTATTCTCCGCACAAAGACTTTTTATCTGATCTAGTTTTAAATTGAATTCATACTTATCCAATTCGACTCACCTCAATATATTGTCTGAAAATAGTTAAAATAATCTAGTTTTAGTGTATCACAGGCAATATTAGATGTCAAAAAATATACAAAAAAAACATCGGAAAATGTTGGATATTGCCTATCTTAGTTTCATTTTCCGATGTTTTATTTTACTTGTTTTCCGTCTCTTCTTCTTCGCCCGGATCTTCTTCTGTTTTATATATCATTTCGTTTGTTTTTTCATCAACCGAAATCATATTTACATATTTTTCAGTTTCTTCTGGCAAATTCTTTTTTCGAATATTATAGTTAATAATCTTTCTTGAAAGATAATAAATCACCGCAAAAGTTGGAACACCAAGTAGCATTCCTCCGAATCCGAAGACGCCTCCAAATACCAAAATCGCAAACATTACCCAAAATGTCGACAATCCTGTTGACTCTCCTAAAATCGTAGGTCCAATGATATTTCCGTCAACCTGCTGCAAAACAAGAATAAAAATTGCCAAATACAACGCATGCCAAGGACTTTGAATAACAACCAGAAGAATTGCAGGAACTGCACCAATAAATGGACCAAAAATTGGAATAACGTTTGTTACACCAATAATTACCGCAACAAGCATTGCGTTTGGAATGCGAAAAATACAACATCCAATATAACAAATAAGTCCAATAATCGCTGAATCTAGCAACTTTCCGGTAATAAATCCTCCAAATATCTGGTGTGTCTTTCTTAATGTTTCTACAATAATGTTTGCCTGCTTTGGTCTAAATACTGCGTATAACATCTTTTTGCTTTGCCCAATCAAAGTATCTTTAATCATCATGACATAAACCATAACAACAATTCCGATGATACAGTTTACGAGGGTCCGAATAAACGAAATTACGCCGGATGTAATATGTGATACATATTCTTGCGCCTTTGGGGCAAGGTCTGTTTCTACCCAGTTTTCAAGATATTCGGTCACCTTTGTAATAAGTATTGCAATCTGTTCTGTGATTGCTTCATTACCAAATTTGCCTTCACGCATGTTACTAATTAGCTTTTCTACGTTCCCTGGTAATGTATCCATTAAACTAGAAACACTTTGAACAATCGATGGTACAATCGCTGCAATTAGTAAAGCAACACAAACGATTAAAAACAAAACTGACACAATTATTCCGATGATTCTTGCCGTCTTCTTTGCAGTTTTTTCTGATTTTACTCTCTTCCTAAAGAACTTATACGTCGGCTCTTCTACAAATTTCAAAACGGGATTTAGCAGATATGCAAGAACAAGTCCTATAATAATTGGCTCTCCAGCTTTAAAGAATTTTTTCCAAACATCTGCAAATCCTTGAAATCTCCACAATAGGAAAAAGAAAACAATGCATCCTACTACTGTACAAAAAGCGGTTAGTCCCCATTTAACATGTGGTGAAAAAATTTTCTTCTCATTGATATTTTTGTCCATGTTCTCTCCTATCCACGATAGTAGTTAATCAAACATCCTTTTAAGATAATATCTTTTTCATCTGGAGTAAGTGCTCCCATTTTTAATGTAAATGGTTTCATTTCTCCATCCTTAATTGTATATGCTTCAAATTCTGTTTTCTGATCCTTGATTGCATCCCTAATTCCTGGAATGAATAAATAGTCAAGGTTTTCAAATGGAAGTTCTCCTTCATCAATAATGAATGGAAGCATACCCCAGTTAATTAAGTTTGAACGGTATCTCTTTGTTGCATATTCATTTGCAATATTTGCCCATCCACCAAGTACTTTCTGACATGAAGCTGCCTGTTCACGAGCAGATCCATCGCCTGGTTTTACAGCAAAGATGGTGCTACCAAATCCAACATTTCCTTTTCCAACTTCAGGATATTTTGTATGAATAGTATCCATAACAGCTTTTAATTCTTCTACTGCTTCTACTGGACATTTCCCTTCTTCTACTGCTTTTTGAGCTTTCTGAATTTCTTTTGCTCTTCCAACATACATTGGGTCTTTTCTTGAAAGCGCAAATTCAGCAAGACCAAGTGGATTTGATCTAAATGATGAAGTTTCTCCTGATGGAATTAATTCATCTGTTGTTGTAACTGGGTCATGAATTTCAGAAACAACTTTAAGAACCATATTTTCTGGTAATTCGCTCATTGCTGGCCAGTCTTTAATGTTTGGTCCAAACTGGATTTCAACACTTGGATCTGCAACTCCCTTGCTATCAAACACACGATTTTCATAAATTGTTTTGTCAAAGAAGTATTTTGGTTTTGTATAGTTTACATCAACATCTGTTGCTGCTGTTAAGTATCCTTTATTTGCTGCTGTCGCTGCAATAGAACGTGCATCCATAAGAGCAACTGATGATACTTGCCCATTTTGTACTTTAGAACCTTCACGGTTAGGGAAGTTTCTTGTTGAATGACGAATTGAGAAAGCATTATTTGCTGGTGTATCTCCTGCTCCAAAGCAAGGTCCACAGAATGCTGTCTTAACAATTGCACCTGTAGCCATTAAGTTTGCAACAGCTCCATTTTTTACTAATTCCATGTAAATTGGAGTTGATGCTGGATATACACTTAATGTAAATTCATCTGCACCAATTGATGTTCCTTTTAAGATATCTGCTGCATCACAAATGTTTTCAAATCCACCACCTGCGCAACCAGCAATAATACCTTGATCTACATATAATTTTCCATTACGTACTTTGCTCTTAAGGTCAAGTTTTACTTTTCCGTCAAAACTTACCTCAGCACGTTTTTCACAATCATCTAATATATCCAAAAGGTTTGCGTTTAATTCATCGATTGTGTATGTGTTGCTTGGATGGAATGGCATAGCAATCATAGGACGAATCTGACTTAAATCGATTTCGATAAAACTATCATAGTATGCTACTTCTCCTGGATTTAATTCTTTATATTCTTCTTCTCTTCCGTGGATTTCATAGAATTCTTTAATCTTATCATCTGTTCTCCAAATAGAAGAAAGACAAGTCGTTTCGGTTGTCATTACATCAACACCGATTCTAAAGTCTGCACTTAAATTAGAAACACCTGGTCCTACAAATTCCATTACTTTGTTCTTTACAAAGCCGTTTCCAAATACTTCACCGATAATTGCAAGTGCAACGTCCTGTGGACCAACACCAACGATTGGCGAACCAGTTAAATAGATACCTACAACACCTGGCATGTCGATATCGTAAGTTTTATTACATAACTGCTTTACTAATTCTGGTCCACCTTCTCCAACTGCCATGGTACCAAGTGCACCATAACGTGTATGAGAATCTGACCCAAGGATCATTTTTCCGCCTCCTGCAAGCATTTCTCTTGCAAACTGATGAATAACTGCCTGATGAGGTGGTACATACATTCCGCCGTATTTCTTTGCACATGTAAGTCCAAACATGTGGTCATCTTCATTGATTGTTCCACCTACTGCACAAAGACTATTGTGGCAGTTTGTAAGAACATATGGAATTGGGAATTTCTCAAGTCCTGATGCTCTTGCTGTTTGAATAATACCTACAAATGTAATATCATGTGATGTTAATTTATCAAATTTAATCTGGAGTTTATCCATGTTTCCAGATGTATTATGTGATTCTAAAATCCCATAAGCAATTGTATTTTTCTTTGCTTCTTCAGCTGTTACATCTTTCCCTGTTTTGCTTTTTACAGCATCTAATGCTTCAGCACTGTTGATTACGACTTCATTTCCATTAATCAAGTATGCGCCATTTTCGTATAACTTCATTCTTTTTACCTCCACGTTTTATAGATAGAATTATAGCTATCTTAAATGCTGAAATCAAGCCATTTTAAAGGTAATTGTGGCAACAAATAAATCATCTTCTACTCTTAGTTCAAATTCAGCTCCCATAAGAAGACTTAAGTTTTTCGCAATTGATAATCCTAACCCACTTCCTTCTGTCGTACGCGATACTTCTCCTCGAACAAATCGTTCGGTTAAAAGACTCGTATCTCCATCTACAAGCTGGATTGGATTTTTCGAAATGTTCTTTATAGAAAAGATGGCCTTATCATCTTTTTCCATTAGTTCCACATATACGCGTGTATTTTCTAATGCGTACTTTGCCGCGTTTGAATACAGATTCTCCATAACACGGTATAACTGTCTTCCGTCCGCCTCAACGAATACTGACTTCTTTGGAAGTTTTGTTACTATTGTAAGATGTTTGTCCTCAAATCTTTCATCAAACTCTCCACCCGTTTGATAAATAAGCTCTACCCAGTCAATTTTTTGTATATCAAGTTTTACATTTCCAGAACTAATCTTAGATGCCTCTACCAAGTCTTCTGTTAAGTGCTTTAATCTTTGTGATTTCTCATCTATAATCTCTATATACTTCTTTGCATTCTCGTTATCTAGATTTTCTCTTTTTAGCAAATCGACATAATTTACGATAGAAGTCAATGGAGTTTTCAAATCATGTGATACATTTGTAATTAAATCAGCTTTCATTCTCTCGTTTCTTGTACTTTCCCGTACTGCATCACTTAATCCATTTCTAATTTGATTTACCGCATGTGCAAGCCCTCTATGTTGCTCGCTAAATTTATCCTCCTCTAATGTGGTATCAAGTGCTCCGGACGCAATTGCCTCAATGGCTCGCATAATTTTGTATCTCTCCTTCGCAGCACGCGTGATATACTTTGGGTTTTCCTTTTTTGTCCAAATACCTTTTAAAAAGAAATATATTTTTCCGACAAGACTCATTTCAAGTAAGCTATTTCCCTTTACCTTTCGAACAATACTCATATAAATAACAAGGAAAAAGGTATCAAAAATATATGTAATCGTTCCTGCTGCTAAAAGCAAACTAGAAAGGGTAAAATCTGATACTCTAAGACTTATTGTAATATGAACAATTCCATATATTAGCACCGCAAATAATACTAAAAGAACATCTGAATAAATCTTATCTATTTTATAATAATAAATCGTAAGGTCTTCTTCTGATTTGCGTCCTGTAATATTTGTTAAGTATGCAAGCGTTACAAAATTTCCAATTAGTCCTATAATTGCAAATGTCAAAAAATTGCAAAGCATATTTTCAGAAGATACTCTTATATAATAATCTATTGCATAGACGCATGTAATCATCATAATCATAAACATTTGATGTAAAACGATTACAGCTGCTTTCTTTCCATTTGAATATACTTTCATTCTTTTTCCCTACTCACTCAAAATAAGTTTCTATACTACAACTCAATCTTATATCCTACACCCCAAACAACTTTTAAGTATCTTGGTTCTTTTGGATTGATTTCAATCTTTTCACGGATATGCCTAATATGTACCGCTACCGTATTATCTGCACCAATTGGTTCTTCATTCCAAATATTTTCATAAATCTGATTAATCGAAAATACTTTTCCTTTATTCTTAATTAAAAGAAGAAGAATATTATATTCTATTGGTGTTAACTTTACTTCTTCTCCATCAACAAATACTTTCTTTAAATCATCGTTTACCTGCAGTCCACCAGCTTCATATACAACGTCCGTTGTTGCTGAAATATTTGAAAGTGTTGTATATCTTCTTAATTGTGATTTTACTCTTGCTACAAGCTCTAAAGGATTAAATGGTTTTGTTACATAGTCATCCGCTCCAACATTTAGTCCAAGTATTTTATCCGCATCCTCTGTTTTTGCGGACAAAATAATAATTGGAATACTACTTTCCTCACGAATCTTTAACGTTGTTCTTATTCCATCTAATTTTGGCATCATCACATCAATAATAAGAAGATTGATTTCTTCTTCCTGAATAATCTTTAATGCTTCTTCTCCATCATATGCTTTTCGAATTTCATATCCCTCTTGCAGTAGATATATTTCTATCGCTTCTACGATTTCTTTATCATCGTCACATACTAAAATTCTCATATTTTCCTCCTGTATATCATCCACCATATGCCTCTATTTTATCAAAGTTATCCACAATTGTTTCTTAATACTTACTTAATTTCTTTAAAATCCTTTTGAAAAAAGCGTAGCAATTGTTTGCTACGCTTTAAAATATCTACTTCTTATTTCCAGTAATATTTTTTAGTACCTTTTGTATTCCAGCTTTCACTTCAATTTTTTTATCGTCTCTTTTCTCGCTAGTACTGTCTTCTTTCCAATCAAAATATTCTGCATCTAAACTTTCTTTTAATTTGGTTTCTCTTTCTTCTTGTGTTTCTTCTGAAAGATCATCAAGAGAATCATCTTTTCTTTCATCAACCGACATACCCATTTTTTCTAAGTATGCGGTATTGATTTTAATCTCTGTCTGTCTATTTGCATAAATATTTTCTTTATATTCCTTCTTTCCAGATTTTTCTTCCTTCTCTTTTTCAATCTCACGATTACGCTGTTCAATAAGCTTTAAGTACTTTTCTGTATCACGTAAGTCCTGTAAAGAAGATTTTAAATCAGACTGATTCGTTCGAACTTTTCTCTCTTCTTCTTTTAACTTCTGTTCCATTGATTCGTAAATCTCCTGCACAGAAGCTGTCGCACTTCTAACAATTTGCTGCACTTCATTAAGTGCTTCATCTGTATACATGACCGATGCAGCATAAATATCCTCTGCCTTACGACTTGCATCCCAAATAATTTCATCGCCTTTTTTACGAAATTCTCTTTCGGCACGATCTCTGCTTTGGCGAGTTAATTCGTACTCATCCATGATTTCATATGCACTTTTGTTTAATTCCGACAAAAGATTAAGTACCTGCTGTTTATCCACAATTACCTTTGATGGTTCCTTGGGATATGGTTCACTCTTTGATAACAAAACATGTAAGCCTCGTAGTACTTTCTCTAATTTATCTTGTGCGCTCATTTGTTACTCCTCATACTTTTTCTATTATTGTACTTTATTCATATTCAAACTTCAAGAAGTATCAAATCTGTTAAATTAATTTCCAGCACTTTCGTATTTTGATATTCCATATGAGAAAAAGCTATATGCAACTATCCAGAATATAATTGCAATTACAACTTCAATTCCAATTGAAAAGAGAGCACTTTGATTTTGAATTACAAAATACCTTGCAGGTATATAAGCTACAAACGCAAACGGAATAATCCATGTGATAATAAAGCGTACTATTTTTGAATAAATTTCTGTTGGATATTTTGCAAAGTTTGACATCTCATATGCAACCTGCAAAAATGGACCACTTCTCTTAATCCAAAATGCAATCGTCGCAAAGAATAATTTTATTGATGTATAAATCACAGCTCCTGCAAAAATAGATATAATAAACATACAAATATGCATTGCATCAATGATTGCTACACCCTTTACAAGTGATATAATAACCAAACTAAATCCAACCAACAATTCTCCTAATGCATCCGGTTGCAGTTTTTCACTGATTACCTGGAAAAATACATTCATTGGTCGAAGCATGTATCTGTCAAAATCACCTGTAATTACAAGTCTCCATGCAACAAGCCATATATTATCCGTAAATAAATGATCAATTCCTCTTGGAATCTGTGCAAATCCATACACAAAAATAAGCTGTTCAAATGTCCATCCACTTAAGTCTGGAATCTGTTGAAATACAAGATATAAAAATGCAATTCCCATAAACTGTGTAAAGAAGAATCCCAATAATCCAATCAAGAAATCTACTTTTGATTGCATAATCATCTTAAAAAACTGCGAAATCAGGATTTTGTAGAGATGTAAATATCTTTTTAATTTCCTTTACGATTTCAGAAAGCTCTGTTTCCTTAATCTGAATGTCTTTTACATCTGTTTGTTCCATTACTGCAGAAATAATATCCGAAACTACAATAAAGTTTTTATCAAAAGTTACTGTAAGTGTATTGTTTTCTTCATCAACTTCTAATTCGAATTTGTCTGAAGAAACTTCTAATTTCTTTTCCCAATCAATTTCTTCTGCTTTCCTCAAATTCTTTATTTCCATTGAAACTTTTTTCTTAACACCATAGGTTTCTTTTAAATGTGTAAGATCTCCATCATAAATTTTCTTACCTTCATCGATGATGATAATTCTATCACACAGTTCTTCAATATCACCCATATCATGTGTGGTTAATACAACTGTTGTTCCATATTTCTCATTGATTTCTTTAATTGCATCTCTTATTTTATCTTTAACTACAATATCAAGTCCAATCGTTGGTTCATCAAGATACAAAACCTTTGGATTATGTAATAATGATGCACCCAAATCAGCTCTCATTCTTTGTCCCAATGACAAATTTCGAACTGGCTTATCAAAGAAGTCTTTTAAATCCAATACATCATTTAAGAATTCCATTCTCTTTTCATATTCTTCATCTGAAACATTATAGATTTCTTTTAAGATTGTATAAGACTCTGATAATGGAAGATCCCACCAAAGCTGAGTTCTTTGTCCAAATACAACTCCTATATTCTGCGCATTTTCTTTTCGCCTCTTATTCGGATTAATTCCGTTTACAAGACATTCACCTTTCGTAGGTACTAATATTCCTGTCATCATCTTTATTGTTGTTGATTTACCAGCACCATTACTTCCAATGTATCCTACTATTTCACCCTTTTTGATATGAAAAGATATATCATCTACTGCAACTTTTGATATTTTCTCACTCGAAAATAGTCCCTTAATGGCTCCCTTTAATCCAGGATATTTCTTTGGAGAAACAAATTCTTTTGATACATTATTTACTCTAATCACTGTAATACCCCTTTCATTTTAAACACAATCTTCATCTCCGTAAGCTGCGTATCTTCGCAAGCATTGTTTGCTCTTTGCTTTATAGGAAAGGAAAACTCTTCTATAAAGAAAAGCACACGACCCTGTGACCGTGTGCTTTATTATAGTACATATGTTCGCTATTTACAATAGCTTTGTGCATATTTTTTCGAGAATTTTCGTACGAAATTCTACCATTTTTATTCATATTCGAGCGTTATATATGAATTTGGATTAGATAAATCGTATTTTGATACCTTTCCATTTTCTAAAATGTAGTAATCATCTTCAATATATACGGATCTTGTAAACCAAATATCATCTGTTTCCTTATTAATAATTTCCTCAAACCCATTCTCTGTCCATTTATATACAATGTGATTACATGTATAGTCCATATATTCACAAGTATCAATTCCTATGATATTTTTTTCTGGGCTAATTGTAATATCCTTATATTCATAAAAGACAGATACATCATCATATCCTTCTAATACTTTTGTTCCCAAAATTTTCATTTCGGATGGATTTGAAATATCAAACATGACAAGTTTTACTCCAATAAACGTTCCCGTATCAGGATCCGTCTCATATCCTATTCCAAGCAATTTTCCCTCGCCATATGGATGTATATACTCAGAAAATCCTGTGATTTCCAAGTATCCTAACATTTTCGGATTCGTTATATCGGATACATCAACTGCAAAAAGAGGATCGGTATTACGGTAGGTGATAAAGTATGCAATATCACCTATATATCTTGCTGCATAAATTTCTTCATTTTCTGCTATTCCATCAATTTCTGATACATAATTTAATCCTGCATCATAAATAACCAGCTTATTACTTCTTTCTCCTCCTTTGGTTTCTGTTAGAAGAACTCTAAGATTTTCGTCTTTCTCATTTATTGCAAATTTGTCTCTTATTGTTCCATTTATTGTTGTACAGTTTATAGCTGTCATGTATCCACCCTTATATCCAAATTTACTAATAATCGTATTAGTTACATTGGTATTGAAGTTGTAATTCGATTCATATAGGTAAAGTCCATCTAATCCCATGTATACTTCTGCATAACTATTCATAATTACCATGCTATCAATGACTTCCATCTTTTCGTCCGTTTCACCAAGATTAATCGAACTTGTTATAAATTCCTGACGCATATCCTCACAAATATATACATCCTTGGCATCGACTAATTCTCCATTGATTTCTGGCAATACCGTTTCTGCTGTAACTCCTTTTTCATATGAAATAAACATGTTAGTAAAAATATACATTATATTTCCAACTTTTCTTGTTGTATTATAATTTCCTTCTTGATGTACTTCATCTACTAAAACAGGGTTCTTGATATTTGAGATATCATACTTATATATTATTAC
>JAXJUI010000136.1:0-10721 GCA_036309165.1 Agathobacter sp.
GTATTCTTCCAGAAGATAGTGATATTAACAAGATGATAGAACAATTGGAGAAAAAATAGGATTGCAAAGAGGAGAAGGAAATGAATACGGAAGTTGATGAATACAAAAAATATCTTGAAGCACCAATCAGAAGCGATAGAAAGCCTTTGCATGAGATGCTACCTCTTTCTCAACCATTGCGAGTTTTAATTGATCCAAGTGATGTTTGCAATTTTCGATGTGATTTTTGTTTTCAAAGTAAGATGAATTTTCGAGGAACAACAATGTCCATAGAAACTTTTGATAAAGTAGTAAAACAACTTAAAGATTTTGGGCAACCGATAAATGTTGTACATTTATATGGGCTAGGTGAGCCTCTTGTGAATAAAGAAATACCATATTTTGTTCGAAAATTGAAACAAGAGAAAGTAGCGCGAGAAGTAGCGATTACAAGTAATGGAAGCTTACTTACAGAGGGACTTTCAGAGGCGCTTGTTGAAGCAGGACTAAATCGATTGTCGATTTCGCTAAATGGAATTTGTGATGAACATTTTAGAAACTATGTGGGTGCGAAGGTTGATTTTAATAGATTATATAAGCAAATTCAGTATTTCTATACTATTAGAGAATCGTGTCATCTTCATGTGAAAATCAATGGAGATTATTTTTCGGAAGAAGAAAAGGCTGAGTTTGTAAACTTGTTCAAGGATTGCACGGATTCCATAAATATTGACCATGTTGTAAATGTGTGGCCAGATATTAAGGTGAACGATAAAGAACAAAGAATGTATGATTTTGATTTGGATAACTTGAAGAATGATACAAAGTTGCCATCGGTTTGTCCATTAATGTTTTACGAATTGCATGTGCATAGTGACGGAAGAGTGAGTCCGTGCGCGGTAGATTATCAATTCAAGGAACAGTGTCTTGGTGATATACATGAGTCTTCTTTGATTGATATTTGGAATGGAAAGCTATTACAAGATATTCGTACGCAGGCACTAGAGGGAAAAAAATCAGATTATATTGCATGTAATGGATGTAATTACGCAGATTGTGCTGCAACAGTGAATATTACACCATACCGAAATGAACTTTTGAAAAAATATATTGCAGAGTGAGGTTTGAAATGAAGGTTGCTTTAACTGGAGGGACAGGTTTTATAGGACAATACTTGGTGAAGGAGTATGGGGATAAATATGAGTTTGTTGTTCCTACCAGAAGGAAAGAGTTTGATGGCTTTTCAACTAATGCACAATATGTACATGTGGATGAAGATTGCGAATGGGTTAGTGTTTTTGACGGATGCGAAGCTGTTATTCATTTGGCAAGCAATGTAATGTGTGGCATGGATTATAACTTGAATACAAGAGATTATATAGGAAATATTGCTCTTAGTGAGCGTGTTTTTGATGCGTGTCATCGCTTGGGTATAGATAATGTGGTAAATGCATCCTCAGTCGCTGTGTATGATCAAATTGATGAGAAGCCAATGGACGAAAATGCACCATGTCAACCAAACAGTATTTATGGGGTGATGAAATTAGCTGTTGAGAAAATAGCGGAGATATACAACAGAAGATATGAAATGAAGATAAAGTCTTTGAGATTGGCGCAAGGGGCTGGAATTTCTGATAAGATGGATCCTTCCTCTTTTTGGACGATGTTGATTACTTATCCTTATAGTGGTAAAGCAATTCCGGTCTATGGTGAAGGAAAAACGGGAAGAGACGTAATTTATGTTAAAGATATGGCACATGGACTAATTTGTGCTTTGGAACATAAAGATGAAAGTGGAGTTTTTAATATTGGAACTGGAAAAGTGACGTCTAATATAGAATTGGCAAAGACTTTTGCAAAAGTGTTCGGCAACAAAGATGGTGTGGTTTATGTTAATCATGAGGAAAACGCGATACGAACATGTATGGATATATCTAAAGCAAAGAAGGTGTTGGGATTTGAACCTCAATATGATTTGTTGAAAATGGCTGAGGATATGAAACAAGAGTATTTATTGGAAATGAGAAATGGAAAATAAATTCTAAGCTCCTTCTTCTTCGTGATGTAGAGGAAGGATTTTTTGTATCTTGACAATACAGCTTTGCTGTAGTAATATCGAATCAAGTTAAGCAATGCTGTAGGAGATATGATATGGGAGAAATTTTAATTGAGAAGAATGAACAGGAAACAGAGGCGCAGAGACTTGGGCGAATGGTAAGGTATTTGCGTATGAGCACGGGAATGAAGAGGGAGGATTTTGCGAATTATTTACATATTCCGCTTGGAACAGTTCGTGACTGGGAGCAGGGGAAAAGAAAGATGCCAGAATATCTGTATGAGCTGATTGAGTATAAGGTTACGAGAGAACTTGGTTTGGGAGACAAGTGATGGGAAGGGATAAGAGGGAATAATATGTTATACGGCCCTAAATGGAATTGGAACAATTGTGGGATTGCGACTTGAAAATGAAACAAACCGTAAAAGTATGGGGGTTTTTAATATGTACACAGACGTTGATGAAGGTTTTGTTAAAACAAGTATTCTGGTAAAAGAAGCGTGTGTAAAAGGCGAACCTGTAGCGCGATCTCAGGCGAGACGTATTTGTACACGTTTGGAAGAATTTAAAGAAGTAATATTGGATTTTTCAGGAGTTGAATTTATGGGACAGGGATTTTCGGATGAGCTTTTTCGAATTTTTGCAAGAGAGAATCCTTCTGTCATACTTAGACCAATTCATATGAATGCAGGTGTATATCGTATGATTAAGCACGTGGGAAGAGGTAATTTGCCAGAGAATGTGATACTTGAAGATACAAAATGAGCAGAGCTTTCTTTAGAGGAATTTACAAAACTATATGAATCAAAGAGCATAAAATAATAAAAAACTGCAAATACTCCTTTCAAAAACATTTGGAAGGAGTATTTTTATGCAAAAAACACAGTTCAACGAAGATACCGTTTCATTATTACAGGAGTGTTCTTCAGGTTGTAAAATGGCGATTGAAAGTATGGAACAAATCAAATCTCTTGTTGATGACAAGAACTTGCAGGAGATTATTACGAAGTACAACACAGATCATATCAAAATTCATGAGAAATGCCATTTACTTTTAAATGATGCGGGAGAGGGTGACAAAGATCCAAATCTTATGGCAAAAATGATGTCTAAGATGCAAACAGATATGAAGATGACGTCAAACGGAAGTGCCAAAGAAGCGGCGGATATTTTGACAAAAGGATGCAATATGGGGATGAAGACATTGGCAGAATACATGAATCAATATAAGTGTGCCAATGATGAGGCACAGAATCTTTGTGAAAAATTATATCAGCTTGAGGATTGTATGGTAGATGAGCTTCGAGTATTCTTATAAAAGTATATGAAAAAATAAAACCCACAAACAAGAGGATAAATCAAAAATTTCCAATCGTTTGTGGATTTTATATGAGTAATCCAAGAGCTTGCTCTTGGGTTATATTTGATTGTGTAGCTTTGCTTTCACTTGCAAATTTAAGAATTGAGTTTTGTGCATCCGATATCATCTGTTCGGCAGATGCTCTGTTTCCAGAAAATGGATCGCTTCCATAACTTACGTTGTGAGTACGAAGATTGTTTATTTCCATTCGAATGGCGTTGAGCTCTGATTGCATGTCTTCTGTTTGTTTTGGTGCTAAATCTTTTCCGGCACAAGATGTACGTATCTGTGTACTGACGTTGGTAAGTTTTGTAATATCTGATAATGCACCGTGATAAGTTGGCTGAATCATATCTTCCACTCCTTTCGTAATATTTTCCTAGATATTCAATATATCGGCTATCTTACCACAAAATGTAGAGGTGATGGTAATTTTTTTAAAAATTTTTCAAATTTTTTCGAAAATTAGTACTATTGTAACAAATTCATGACACTATCCCTGCTTTGATTTGCCTGAGCCATCATGGACAGTCCTGCCTGGCTTAGAATATTCAGCTTTGCGCTTTCTACCATTTCTTTTGCCATATCCGTATCTCGAATTAATGATTCTGCACTGGTTGTATTCTCGCAAGTATTGTCATTGATTGCCATTGCATGTTCCAATCGATTTTGGAAAGCTCCTAATTCACTTCTATGAGAAGAGACTAGTTCCAAAGCATGAGACACTTTATATATCGCACGTTCCGGGCCGTATTTCGCCAAAAGGTTAATTCCATCAGTTCCAAGCATATCAGAATTGATTACTCGTGTATAAATCATCTCTTGGTCGAAATCCACCCCACTGCATTGAATTTTAAAATAGTTTTTTGCTTCTCCTTTGTCTCCTTCCATCGTTACATAGGAAGAAGTAACACGTCCATACGGTCCTGTCTGATATACATTTGCGGCCTCTTCGGGTGTCGGTTTTGCTTTACTGGTTGCATAAATGATTAAAGATCTGCCATCCGGAGATTTTGTCATCATATTTGAGTGGCTTACGCCAATTGGTCCTCCACTGGAAGGATTCTGTGGAACTGTATCTGGAAGGTTGTTTCTGACATAGTCGTAAACTGTATCTACAATATCTTCTGCACTGGTACAGTTTCCAATCCCAATTTTATATTTGTGAGTAACTTTTCCGGATAAATCCGTTGCACTGCTTGGTCCATTCACAAGTTCAAACTCAAATGCTTCTGGACATGACTGACTGCACGTAAATGTAAATTGTGAACCTAATATATAATTTAGGTTCCCGCCATTTATATTCTTAAAATTAATGGTTCCGGCAGGATGATAGGAAGAGCCAACTTTATATGCTTCTCGAAGATATCCTTCTTCTGCCGAAGGACATGACATGAGATCGATTACTTCGTGTTCTCTATTCTTTGTTTCTCCATCCAAATCTTTAAATATATAAGTTCCGTTAAATGATGTCGTTTCTCCGATACGGTCAATTTCCTTATTCAATTGATCTATTTCAGCCTGAATCGATCTTCTATCAGATTGCGAATTCGTTCCATTGGCTGCCTGCACAGAAAGCACATTCATTCTTTGTAACATTCCAGTTACTTCTGCCAAAGCTCCATCAGCAACCTGTACTAGACTAATACCTTCCTGGATATTTGAGGGCCTTTATCAAGTCCTCTTATCTGCTTGCGCATTTTTTCTGAAATAGCAAGGCCGGCTGCGTCATCCGCAGCACGATTGATTCGATAGCCGGAAGACAGTTTCTCTGTGGATTTTTTCTTCGCATTTTCAACCATATTAAATTGTCGGCTGGCATTCATTGCCAAAATGTTATGTGAAATTACCATCCAACTGTATCCCTTCTGTCTATTCGAAGAACTTCTACAAAATATATCGGGAGTTTTTGGTGAAAAATTAGCCCTTCTACTATATATAGTAGAAGAGTTTTGATTCTATATACAATTTATTATAAAAGTGAATAAAAGATACTAGAAAAAGAGACGATTTTTACACTTTAATGTAAGAATCGTCTCCTTTTTAATGGTAGTTTTTCATGCATAGCATTCCAAATATACCAGTTTATCTAATTTTACATCATCAAATCCATCATCATTCCTGAATAAATCGAAGAAATATATGGAGTGTTAAAGTTGTGACCTGGATTTTTATAGGCTACTACAACTTTGTTTACATAGTTCATTGGATTGACCGCAGCTTTTTCAGCTTTTTCTTTTATCTTATCTTTGATATTTGATAAAGTCTCAAATGTATTTTGTGCGCGGTCTGGTTCAAGGGCTCGTCCTAAAATCTCACGATCAATGGATAAACTTCCGTTTTCTCCAACAATTAATCCTATGTACTCAAGAGATGCTTTGTTATTTTTGCTTATTGTACTAATGTCGTTAAATAGTTTATTCCCTGCACTTGCTCCTGTGTTTGCATACCGCTGTGACGTGGCGATTATCTGATTGTACACATCAACAAGAGATTGTACGTTATCGGCAACCGCATCTGTGTTTGTTTTAAATCCGATGGTTGCAGGACTTGTGGTTACATCTTTTAAGGTTAGCTCAAATGCATTGTTAATTGTAAATGTATTTGATAATGAGGAATGCTCATGTCCATTTAATGTAAAGCTTGAGTTTGACGCTGGCTGAGATATTTTATGTATTCCTAATAAATCCATTGCTTTCATGGATTCTGGATTAGTGGCTGGAATAATCTCAAATAAATGCTTTTCGTTTTTGTCTAATCCTGTTTGCTTTGAGACAAGAGAGAGTGCCTGCGAGCTTCCGTCTTCTATTATATTAGCCGATATATTGATGTTTGATGTATTTACAAGGTTTGATAGCTTTTGCAATATATCCGCATTGGTTTCACCTGTATTTACATTAAACTGAAATTCGTATGCGGCGGCATTTGTGTCTAAGTCAAAAGAATAGCTGCCTGGTACAAAGGATAGAGCTTCCTTTTTTAAAAAGTTTCCAACATTTACCTGTGGCTGTGCAAGTTCTTTTACTTCTATTTGAAATTGTTCCATGGAATTGTCTTCGGAACCGTCACCTACGTATTTTGCCTCAACATAATTTTCATCAGAAGAAATTGCTACCTTTTTCTGGAAGGAATCTTCAAATCCGCCGTAGTGGTCTGAAAGTGAGGCGACCACATTTTGAATTTCCTTTGCGTTCTCTTTTATATCGATGGCATATCGTTTGGCTTCATCGAGATTCGAGATCTTATAAAGAGGAGATTCTTTATTGGTCTTTACTATATTATTATATACTTTTCTAAGATCGCTCTTTTTGTGAGCATCGTAACGTGACGTTTTTTGAGATCCGTACGTAGAGACATAATAGTCGTACGCACTATCAATACGTGCCATATAGATTCCCCTCCTTTCCTCCGTGAAATGTGCTAGAAACGCACGGGGATATAATAAATCCATTTATACACTTAAAACATATCACGATTTTTTTGATATTGCAAGCGTGATATGCCGAAAAATCAAGGAAAAATGAGAAAAATCATAAAAAATTCGATGAAATATATAATATAGGAAGAAATTGGTAACAAATTTCTATATTGCATTTTAGATAATATGGTTTATAATGGTGACAAATCTAATAAGTTTTCAAGGAAAGTTAAGTGCCTGAGAAATTTTGCGAAGAGCAAGATAAAAAAGGAGTTGACGTCTTTGACACAGTGTGATATAGTTTTAAGGCTTGGAAAAGGTCTTTTTTTTATGCCCTTTTTTAGGGCACAACAAAAAGTAACTAATTAACAATGATTTTAAACGGAGGTGGAAGTTGTGCGCACAAGAATTACATTAGCATGCACAGAATGTCAGCGTCGTAACTACAACATGACAAAGGACAAGAAAACTCATCCGGACAGAATGGAAACCAAAAAGTATTGTAGATTCTGTAAGGCTCATACAATGCACAAGGAAACAAAATAGTCTAGGAAGAGTAAAGGAGTCACGAAATGAGTGAGAAAATCGAGAAAGCTCCAAAGACAAGCTGGTTTAAAGGCTTGAAAACAGAATTTAATAAGATTTTCTGGCCAGACAGCAAGTCGGTTATCAGACAGACTATTGCGGTAGTAGCTGTTTCGGTTGTTACCGGATTGATTATCGCGCTTATTGACTGGGTAGTACAGTATGGCGTGAATTTCCTTGTTGGTTTAAGTTTTTAACGGAGGCAAAGTGATTTTATGGCAGAAGCAAACTGGTATGTAGTTCATACCTACTCAGGTTATGAAAACAAAGTCAAAGCAAACATTGATAAGACAATCGAGAACAGACATCTTGAAGACCAAATCTTAGAAGTACGTGTTCCTATGGAAGATGTTACTGAAGTGAAAAACGGTGTTAAGAAACAGGTTAGCAAGAAAATGTTCCCAGGCTATGTTCTTATTCATATGATTATGAATGATGATACATGGTACGTTGTGAGAAATACCAGAGGCGTTACTGGTTTCGTTGGACCAGGAAGTAAGCCAGTACCACTCACTGATGCTGAAATGAGACCATTAGGTATCAAGTCCGAGACCGTAGTGGTAGATTTCGCTGAAGGCGACATGATTGTTGTAATCGGCGGTGTTTGGAAAGACACATGCGGTGTTATCACTGCAATGAATCATCACAAACAGACAGTTACAATCAATGTAGAGCTGTTCGGTCGCGAAACACCGGTTGAAGTAAGTTTCGCAGATGTTAAGAAAACAGATTAAGGAGGCAATTCCAAATGGCAAAGAAAGTAGAAGGATATATTAAATTGCAGATTCCTGCTGGTAAAGCAACTCCAGCACCACCAGTTGGACCTGCTCTTGGACAGCACGGTGTAAACATCGTAGAGTTCACAAAACAGTTTAATGCTAAAACAGCAGATATGGGAGATACTGTTGTTCCTGTAGTTATTACTGTATATGCAGATAGAAGTTTTAGCTTCATTACTAAAACTCCTCCAGCTGCAGTTTTAATTAAAAAAGCTTGCAACATCAAATCAGGTTCAGGTGTTCCTAACAAGACAAAAGTTGCAAAAATTACAAAAGCTCAGGTAGAAGAAATCGCTAAAACAAAAATGCCAGACTTAAACGCTGCTTCATTAGAAGCTGCTATGTCAATGATCGCTGGTACAGCAAGATCAATGGGTGTTGAAGTAGTTGACTAACACTTAGCGAGTTGGTTCTTTGAGGTTGGTGAAGCCGAGCACTAGTGCAAAGGCTAAGACCAGCAAAAAGAACATGCCCGCACAGCGCGGGAAGAGTTACAGATAAATAGTGGGAGGGTCCTCTCCCGATAATACCACCAGGAGGTTATTTTTCATGAAAAGAGGAAAGAAATATCTTGAAGCTGTTAAAGCATTTGATAAAACTGCACAGTATGATGTTGCAGAAGCTATCTCATTAGTAAAGAAAAATGCTACAGCTAAATTTGACGAAACAATCGAACTTCACATCAGAACTGGTTGTGATGGACGTCATGCAGAACAGCAGATCCGTGGTGCGGTAGTATTACCACACGGAACAGGTAAAGAAGTAAAAGTATTAGTTTTCGCTAAGGGCGTTAAATATGATGAAGCATTAGCAGCAGGAGCTGACTACGCTGGTGGAGAGGAATTAATTCCTAAGATCCAGAACGAAGGATGGTTAGACTTCGATGTTGTTGTTGCTACACCTGATATGATGGGTGTTGTTGGTCGTTTAGGTCGTGTACTTGGACCAAAAGGCTTAATGCCAAACCCAAAAGCTGGTACAGTTACTATGGACGTAACAAAAGCTGTTGCAGACATCAAAGCTGGTAAGATTGAATACAGATTGGACAAAACAAACATTATCCATGTGCCAGTTGGAAAAGCATCTTTCACAGACGAACAGTTAAGCGACAACTTCCAGTCTCTTATGGGTGCAATTAACAAAGCAAAACCTGCAAGCTTAAAAGGTCAGTACATTAAGAGTGCAACTCTTACATCTACAATGGGACCTGGCGTTAAATTAAACGTTACAAAAATTACTCAGTAATTTTGCTTAAGCAAGTAGAAAAATTATAGACCTATCTAAGCAAGTAAGATTTTGCGGAAAAGTTATTGACATCCGTAATATATTTTGATAAAATAGCAAAGCATATTGCCGAAGACAGTAGGTGCCATAAGGCGTAACCGTAGGACCTACCGAGGAAATTTAAGATGTTTATCATCTTGAGAATGAATTTCTACCTCTCTGTCTATGGCAGGGAGGTTTCTTTGTTTGTTTCTTTTTCGAAAGAGCAACATATGACCTCACGTCTTTTATGCAAAATAAAATAAGGAGGTACACGTATCGTGGCAAAGGTAGAACTTAAACAGCCTATCGTACAGGAGATTTCTGAAACAATTAACGGTGCGGCATCAATGGTAGTAGTTGATTACCGTGGATTAACTGTAGAAGAAGATACTCGTTTACGTAAACAGTTAAGAGAAGCTGGCGTTACTTACAAAGTTTACAAAAATACTTTAGTAAGCCGTGCAGTTGAAGGAACAGAGTTTGAAAGCATTCGTGAAGTACTCGAAGGACCAAGCGCTTTCGCAGTATCTGCTACAGATGCTACAGCACCAGCTAGAGTATTAGCTGAGTTCGCTAAGAAAGCTCCAAACTTAGAAATCAAAGCCGGAGTAGTTGAAGGGACATTCTATGATGCAAACGGAATGAAAGCTATCGCTTCTATCCCATCAAGAGAAGTACTTGTTTCAAAATTACTTGGAAGCTTACAGTCACCTATCACAAATCTTGCTCGCGTTCTTAATCAGATCGCAGAAAAAGGTGGCGCAGATGCAGCTGTAGAAGCTGAATAATTGAACTAGCGACATGGTCGCAAAAAATAAACATATTTCACCGAGGTAAAGCCCGGTAAACTTAATGGAGGAAAATAAAAATGGCAAAAATGACAACAGCAGAATTTATTGATGCTATCAAAGAATTAAGCGTATTAGAATTAAATGATTTAGTAAAAGCTTGTGAAGAAGAATTTGGTGTTTCTGCAGCAGCAGGTGTTGTAGTTGCAGCAGCAGGAGCTGGCGCAGCAGACGCTGGTGAAGAAAAATCTGAATTCGACGTAGAATTAACAGAAGTTGGAGCAGAAAAAGTTAAAGTAATCAAAGTTGTTCGTGAATTAACAGGACTTGGATTAAAAGAAGCTAAAGACGTTGTAGACAACGCTCCAAAAATGATCAAAGAAGCAGCTGACAAAGCAACAGCTGAAGATATCAAAGCTAAACTTGAAGAAGTAGGCGCAAAAGTAACATTAAAATAATCGCGTAACTAACAAGAAGCATAGAAATGGAA
>JAXJUI010000137.1:0-24315 GCA_036309165.1 Agathobacter sp.
GCTTTATCTGGTATAACAATATTAAATAGTTTTGAAACTACAGTACAAACACCGCGGAAATGAATTGGTCTGGTTTTTCCGCAGAGCTGTTTTGGCATATCAGATTGGATTTCTACATATGTTGCTGCATCATCAAAATACATTTCTTCCACTTCTGGATGAAATACCATATCACAGCCATGTTCTTCTAATAATTTACAATCGTGTTCAAAATCTCTTGGATATGTTTCTAAATCTTCATTTGGTGCAAACTGAGTTGGGTTTACAAAAACAGATGCAACGACTTTGTCACACATACTTACTGCTTTATCTACAAGACTCGCATGTCCTTCATGTAAATATCCCATAGTTGGAACTAAACCAACTGTTAATCCTTCCTTTTTCCACTCTGCTACCTGATTACGTACTTCTTCAATTGTATTTGCAATTTTCATTTTCTATTCTCCCTTATCTTACATTCCATACTGTTTATCTAGCTCTGCTAAAAATGCATCGCCGCAGTCTGTCTTTACATATGTCTGCTCTTCTGTTGGAAATGCCTGTGACTTAACTTCTGCATCATACTGATTAAATGCGTCTTTCATGATTTGACCAACTTCTGCAAATCTCTTTACAAATTTCGGTGCTCCAGGAAGCATTCCCAGCATATCCTGATATACTAGTACCTGTCCATCACATTCATTTGTTGCTCCAATTCCAATTGTGATAATATCTAATTTCTTTGTGATAAGAGCTGCAAGCTTTGGTGGGACACATTCAAGCGTAACCGCAAAAGCTCCTGCTTCTTGCACTGCGAGAGCATCTTCTAACACTCTTCTTGCATTTTCTTCGCCTTTTCCTTGTACTTTAAATCCTCCAAATGCATTTACCGACTGTGGTGTCATTCCAATGTGTGCAACTACTGGAATTCCTGCATTTGTAATTGCTTTAATCTGTGGACAGACTTCTTTTCCGCCTTCTAATTTTACGGCACTTGCTCCGGTTTCTTTCATAATCCTTCCAGCGTTTTCAAGCGCTTGTTCCACGGAAACCTGATAACTCATAAATGGCATATCTATAACGACGAAAGTGTTGTTACATGCTCTTTGTACGCTTCTTCCGTATACAATCATTTCCTCTACGGTAACTGGAAGTGTATCTTTGTATCCTTGCATCGTCATCCCAAGACTATCTCCAACAAGAATCATATTTACGCCAGATTCTTCAATAATCTTTGCTGTTGTGTAGTCATAACATGTAAGCTGAGAAATCTTTTCTCCATTTGCTTTCATTTGGGCTAATGTTGCTACTGTATTTTTCATGTTTGCAGTCCTCCCTGGAATAGGTCTTCCAATTCTTTATAATTTTTTTCCGGATGTTTTTCCTTTGCCATCGAAATTAATTTTCGTGATACAGATGTATACATACTTCTGTCATCCTTGTTTTTAAAACATGCAAGATGTTTGGAAACCGTCAAACTATCTCCCCGTTCAATCGGACCTGTAAGTGCGCCGATTGGTCCACAGGAAAGAATCTGCTCCATATTACTTTTTGCAAGTGGGGAAAGTGCTTCTAATGCCTCCTCTTTTTCAAAACCGCATGCTTCTAAAAGCTCCATACTTTCTGCAAAAAGAGCGCAAACAAGATTACTTGCAATGGCACATGCTGCATGATATTTGACTTTGTTTTCACTCTCTATCATTCGTGTTTTTACACCTATATTTTGAAAAAGTGTCACCCAGTCATTCATATGCGCTAAGTCTCCTTCAAGGCAAAAAAAAGCATCCGCAAGTTTCTGGTAAGAGTCATATTTACTACTTACCGGAAATAGCGGATGTATAGAATACCCAAAAGCGCCATGCTCGTTTGCATCAGGAAATGCTTCTTTTGAAGACATTGCCCCACTACAATGACATATCTGTTTTTCTGAAATCTCCATCTCCTTAAGCTGATCATATACCACACGTATTTGACCATCTGGAACTGTCACAAATATCGCATCGCTGTCTTTTATTAACATTGAAATATCTTTGTAAAACTTCGTCTCTGTAAATTTTGCAGCTTCTTTCGCTGATTCTTGATGCCTGCTATAATAACCGGTCACCTGAATGTTTCTACTTACAAAAAACTTTCCTAAGGAAAAGCCAACTTTTCCTGCTCCAATAAATCCTATTCTCATCGTATCACCTGATTTCTTCTATCAAATATGATGCGATTTTGTGCTATAGGGGATTTGAGATTGTGTATTCGGTATAATTTCCATGAGTGGAATACCATCCGTTAACTCACACATTTTAGCACTGAAATTTTATAATGTAAATACTGGATTTTACTTCCTTTCTGCCAGGTAGGAAACCACACTGTGAGCCGCAATATTTCCCTCCCCTACCGCTTTGGTATATTGATAAGGTCGTCCCACACAATCCCCACATGCAAAACAGCCACTTAAATTCGTAGCCATGGCTTTGTCTACCACAATATGACCGTCTTCCACCTGGATTCCTGGAATCAAATGCGCTGGAGTAATTGCATTACGTAAACAAAATACCCCATCCACTTCTATTTCTTCCTTGTTCCGTAATTTCAAAGAAGTCACCTTTTTTTCTCCAAGTATTTGTGTCGGAATCTCTTTTGAAACAATTACATTATCACTTTTTACAGAACTCTTAAAGGTTGGAAAATAGTAAACCTTAGATGCAAGTTCTGCTAAATATTCTACTTCATGCTCAAACTTTGGATCGTTACATATCACTGCAATCTTTTTGTCTGTGTATAGCTTTCCATCGCATGTAGCACAGTAGCTTACACCTCTTCCTAGGAATTCCTCTTCTCCCTCTAGCATTTTTGCAGCCATAACACCCATCGCTAAAATAAGTGATCTTGCCTCATATATCTCGTTGTCAGCAAGCACCATAAAATAGTCTCCTGCTGCCATCACATTGGTAACTGTTTTTTCTGTGATGGAAATATCCATACTCTTTCTATGTTCCTGAAATCTTTCTGCTAGCTTTTGTCCACTAATCTCTGGAAATCCGGGATAATTGGTCACTTTTTCAGCTTTTATGATTTTTGTACTTAGTTTCTCTGTCCCAAACCACAAAAAATCTTTCTTATATGTTTTTAAATTGATGGCCGCTGATAGACCAGCCGGTCCAGTTCCGATAATAATACAATCGTACATCGATGTCTCCTAAACTGTAATTTCTATCTGATTTCCTTCAATTCCAACAACACAACTTTCATAATATCCATCTCCAGTCGTACGAGGTCCACTAATGACTTCATACCCATCTGCCTTCATCAAGGATGTAAGTTCGTCTACACGCTCCTTGCTTCCAACGGAAAATGCAAGATGAATAAAGCCGGTTCGAAGGAGTGATTTTTCATCATCCTCCATATTCGGTTTATTCATAATTTCAAGTCTTGCTCCATCCTCAAACGTCAAAAAAAAGGAACGGAAATCTGTTGTTTTATTATGATACCCACTGTTTGATTTTGCATGAAAATATTTCTCGAAAAAAGCTTTTGTCTTTTCTAAATCATTTACGTACATTGCAATATGTTCTATTCTCATCTTTCAAATTATCCAATTCTTGTAATTACCCAGTTTTCCAATTTCATGTCATACGGTGACTGACAGAACGAACATTTTTTCAATCTCTTGTAGATTAGGCATTACTCTTAACGCACCCTTACGTGTTGTAATAATGGATGCTGCTGCATTTGCAAACTGTAACATTTCTGATAAATCAGCCTGCTTTAATCCCTTAAGACCTTTCTGCAAGATATAATGCAGAATACACCCCATGAAAGTATCCCCAGCACCAGTGGTCTCTATTGTATTTTTCTGTAAAACTGCCTTCTCTTCCACAAAAATCTCCGAAGACCCCTCTTCCAGATAGTACGCTCTGCTTCCATCCTTTCCCATGGATACCAGGATGAGAGGAATATCATATTCTGCTCTAATTTTTTTCACCCCTGCGGTAAAATCTTGTTCTCCCGTCAGCCACTGAATTTCATTATCAGAAATTTTTAAAATGTCACACATTTTTAGTCCATAATGAACTTGTTCTTTTGCGGTTTCAAGTGACTCCCAGAGCATTTCTCTAATATTAGGATCAAAGGAAATAATCGCCCCATTCTTTTTGGCGGTTTCTACTGCATACATGGTCGCCTGACGCGCATCTTCATGTGTCATGGATAATGTTCCAAAATGAAATATTTTTGTTTGCTCTAATAATTTCTCATTAATATCTTCTTTTCGTAGCATCATGTCGGCACCAGGATTTCTGTAGAAAGAAAAGCTTCGATCTCCGTCCGCATGTGTTTCAACGAAAGCTAAAGTTGTTCTGCAATCTTTATCTATGAGCAAATTATCCGTATTGATTCCAACATCATTAAGCACAGCTTTTAGTTTATGGCCAAAAATGTCATCCCCAACTTTTCCAATAAAGCCCACCTTATGATTTAGCTTTCTTAGCATTGCTAAAACATTACATGGGGCTCCCCCTGGGTTTGCCTCAAAAAGAGTATTTCCCTGTTCGGATAATCCATTATCCGTCATATCTATTAAAAGTTCCCCTAATGCAATTACATCATACTCTTTCATTTTTTCTCCCCATTCTTTCTATTTTGCTTTTGGATATTCGGTGCAAAGCAAACGATAAGGTTTTTCATCCTCTTCAATTTCTGGGAAACGACCAATAGGCTCATAGAATCGATTATCATTTTCATCATCATTACACATAGAAACTTCACCTAAGAGTACATCCCCACTTCCTTCTTCGACGTGGAAATCATGGTACATATATGGATATATGGTGATACTCTCTCCCGGCGTAAGCTTAATCTGTGTTCCAGCTGGAACTGTGTATTTGCGGCCATCACAATGAACGGTTACATCCGTATCTGCAAACTGTCCATCTTCTGTGGAATTATAAACCGTAATCAATACATTTCCGCCTCCGCGATTTATAATATCTTCCATTTTATTCCAGTGAAAATGCATTGGAGCCATTTGTCCCTCTTTTACTGCAAGCAATTTTTCTGCATATGTCTTTGTGTATTTGTCCATTTTCACATTTCCGTTTCGAATAGTAATTAATGAAAATCCTACCTCATCAAATTTCCCAAGTCCATAATCCGTAATATCCCATCCCAACATATTATCACGAATTTCATCATATTCAGGTCCCTTGTCTTTCCATTCCTCTGGAGTCCATTTGCAAAATGGAGGGATTTCAAAACCGTGCTTTTGGATTAGTTCCTCCATGTGTTTGATTTCTAAGTTGATTTTTGATCGTTTCATTATATATCTCCCCCTCTTCATTCCCTGTTTTTATCTTATTTTACCACTGCTCAATCGGTTATGAAAGCCATAACATTTTTTCAATTGTTTTTTTATATACTTTCTTATAAACTGAAAACAATAATATAAAAAAGGATGGTAAATTTATGGGTAAAAAACGTGACACATGGGCTTCACGCAGTACCTTTATTCTTGCAGCAATCGGATCTGCTGTTGGACTTGGAAATGCCTGGAGATTCCCTGGACTTGCCGCAAAACATGGCGGCGGTACTTTCTTCCTTGTCTACTTAGTAGCACTTTTTGCAATGGGTATTCCACTTCTTATGATGGAAACTTCAATTGCAAGAAAATTCCGTAAAGGTGCAATTGAATCTATGCGCGGAATTAACAAAAAGGCTGAATTCATTGGATGGGCTGCGACCTCAAATGCATTTGTTATTGTAACCTACTATTCCGTCGTATTTGCCTGGGTTCTTCTTATGGTATTTTGTTCGGTTAAATTTGCTGGAATGACTGGAAATTCCGAGGCTGCAAGCCAACTATTTTTTAATGTAACAGAAACAACAGGATTAATTTCCGGAATTTCAATTCCTATTCCTGTTTTGCTTTCTGTTATCGCAGCATGGGCACTTATTTATTTATGTATCCGCGATGGAGCTAGTAGTGTTGGAAAAGTTGTAAAATACACGGTTTTCCTTCCAATCATATTGCTTCTTATCATGGCTGTTAAGGGTTGTATGATGCCAGGTGCAATGGAAGGTCTTAAAAGATTCTTTATTCCAGATATTTCTGCTTTTGCGGATGCAACACTTTGGATTGACGCAGTAGGTCAGGTATTCTATAGCTTATCTATCATGATGGCGATTATGTTTGCCTATGGTTCATACCTTGATACAAGTTCAAACCTTGCAGAAGACTGCTTTATTATTGCACTTTCAGATGCTGCAATTAGTGTTTTGTCTGGTATTGTAATGTTTTCAACGATGGGTGGCGTAGGAATGCTTGATTCCATTTCAGCTTCAGGTATTGCAACTGCATTTATTATCTATCCACAGGCAATCGTTAACCTAACTTCTATTGGATGGGTAAACGCATTATTTGGTGCAATTTTCTATTTGATGCTTGTTACTTTAGCAATTGATTCTGCTTTCTCTATTGTAGAAGGTGTATCTGCCTCTGTTGCAGACAAATTCAAACTTTCACCAAAGAAAGTGACTATGGGAATCTGTGCAATTGCTTCTGTTATTTCACTTGTATATGCTACAAGAGCTGGGCTTGCATGGCTTGATATCGTTGATAACTGGACAAATCAGTTCAACCTTATCATCATCGGTATCATGGAATGTATCGCAATTGGCTGGTGCTTTAACCTTAATAAGATTCTTGATCAGATTAACCTTAATGCTGAAAAGATTAAAATGCCTAGATGGTGGTTTACGATTTCAATTAAATTCGTTTCGCCTATTTGTCTTTCTTGTCTTTTAGCTTGGAACATTTACACGCTCTTCTTTGTTCAAGGCGGACAATATAATGCTGACTATCCTATCTGGGCAGAACTTATTGCCGGATGGGTTGTATCTGCACTTGTATTCTTAAGTGGATTTATTGCTAAATTTGTGATTAAACGTAAGGTTGCAAATGGATTTGTGGAAAACGAGATTGAGTGGAAAGAATAAGCTTTCATGATAGAAAAAGGGTGCTTCAAAGTACAAATTCTGTACATTGAAACACCCTTTTTATTATTTGATATGCAAGCCAAAGGGCGCTCCTTATGGCAAAAGAACCGTCCCTAAAGTATTAAAAAAGTATCCAACAACGACAATCCCAATTGTACAGATTGCTATGAATATCCCAAGGAGCTTTGGTTTGATTGCTTTCTTTAACATTATCATGGATGGAAGGCTTAATGTGGTTACTCCCATCATGAAAGAAAGTACAACTCCAAGTCTTGCGCCCTTTGCCAAAAGGGCTTCTGCTATTGGAATACATCCAAAAATATCCGCGTACATTGGTACCCCTGCAATAGTTGCAAGGATTACACCAAATGGATTTCCTGTTCCAAGAAATTGGACAATTAGCTGTTCTGGAATCCAGTTATGAATAACTGCTCCAATCCCTACACCAACCAATATATATGGAAATACTTTCTTAAAGGTTTCCCCCACATGCTCTGCGGAGTATTTAAAACGATCTTTGATGGTAAGTTCTTCTAGAGGAATATCAATCCTTTTTGCATTTCTTATGAAGTCTTCTACCTGATTTTCAAGATGAAGCTTTTCAATAAGAGTTCCACCTGCAACAGCAACCACAAGACCCAGAATTACATATATGATAGCTATCTTGGCTCCAAAGATACTCATTAAGAGAACCAGCGAACCAAGGTCAACCATTGGAGATGAAATCAGGAATGAGAAGGTTACTCCAAGCGGTAGCCCAGCTCCTGTAAAGCCAATGAAAAGTGGAATGGATGAGCATGAGCAAAATGGAGTAACTGTTCCAAGTAGTGCAGCAACGATATTTGCTCCAATCCCGTGAAATCTTCCAAGGATTCTTTTAGTCCGTTCCGGCGGAAAATAGCTTTGAATAAAACTTATGAGAAAGATCAGAGTACAAAGCAAAACCACTATCTTTATGACATCGTAGATAAAGAAATGAAGTGTCCCACCCCATTTTTCTGTGGTATCCACTCCCACCGCATGTAACAAATTTCCAATGAGAACACTAAGCCATTTCATTCCAAGAATCTGTTCTTGTATAAATTTCCACATATATTTGCCTCCATCCACATAGATGATTGTCTATGTATAAATTCTAAATTTTGCTGGCGCACATCGCACCAGCATTACATAAATTCTTTACTGTAATAATTTCTCAATTTCCTTGGCTTTGAGCACCTTACCCATAGAAACAATTTTTTCATCTACGATAATTGCAGGTGTACTCATGATTCCATAACTTCCAATCACTGCAAAATCTGTGATATATTCCACTTCTGCATCAATACCCAAATTTGTGATTGCCTCTTTTGTATTTTCCAAAAGCGTTTCACATTTACAACATCCGCCACCTAATACTTTAACATTCATCCGAACTCTCTTCCTTTCTATTTGTTCTGACAACAACTATTTGTACAACAAGTGATGGTTGCAATATAGTCCTTATATTCCTTAAAGGTTTCACAGTTTATTGAATAATGATGCCACTTCCCGTCTTTATATGAAGTTACCAAACCACAATCGGAAAGAACCTTCATATGATGTGATAAAGTAGGTTGTGTGACCTGTAATTCTTCTAACAGATGGCACCCACATTTTTCTCCTTGTGTAAGCATTTCTAGAATTCTAAGTCTATTGGCATCAGACATTGCTTTACAGATATTTGCAACTTCTTCTCTTGTCACGTTCTCACCTCTTTACATAGATTGTTATCTATCTGTTTCTAGTATATATATTATATAGATGTTTGTCAATGTGTTTTCTCAACTTTTCATCCCTAAGGCAATTTATATAAATGGATGGATAAAATACAAGGTTTACATTCAAAGTTCCATTTAACAAAATATTGCTTACTTTAATAAGGACAAATCCTGCTAAAAGCCCCCAAGAATTCCTAATGGAATACCAAGACAACCCATAATGGCTGCTTCTATGTGAACGCTTTTCTTTATCTGTCTTTTTGTTGCACCAATACTAGCAAGCATCCCATATTTCCTCCTACACGATGTCGATATGCCATTTGGACATTCTTATGACTTTACGATACATACTATATAACAGTAAAGTTACAGGTAGGTTACATGTAAAAAAGAGCACCTTGCTTAAGACTTTTCATAATCTCAAGCTGGCACTCTTTTTTACAAATCGCTTATCTATTACAAATTCCTAAAATACAATCACATACATCTTTTCTACTTTGCTATTTTTTTAGTGCTTGTTTAACTACTCTTTGTGGATCTTTTACCATGAGTATGATTACCCATATGACTAAGGCCAATGCAATAATAGATGATCCAAGAAATGAATCATTTATCATGTCCTCTAATGCAGGTGCAAAATATGAAGCTCTCAACTCTGCATACTCAAAAATTGCATCAACAAACCACATAATTGTCGCTCCCCAAAACAGATAGCACAAAACTCCAACCTTCATCTGACGGGCCTTTTCATTGCTATACCATACTACTGTTGCAATAACCGCGGAAAAAATTGTTAACAATAATGTCATTATTTTGCTACCCCCTTCTCCACCTCGGCCTCTGTAGCATTTTCCTGTTTTTCCATTTTACTTGTAACAAATGTGATTACTCCCCATACAACTGTTACGAGCACCGCCATAGAAACGCCTACTGTAGACATTTCATGAAGCATCTCCGCCGCATCTGCAGGATTTCCTGCTGCTGTTAGGAATGGAAAAAATGGCTGAATTTCTCCATGCCATAAATGTTCAAATGCAAGAAGTCCAGAGCCACCCCAAAGCAAGTAATTTAATCTTTTGAGCTTACTTGAAAAATGCTCTTTACGAATCTCGGAAATGGTTACACCTTTTTCCAACTTCTCCTTATCCATCCTTTTCTCTCTATTTTCGAGAACTTTGGTTACAATAGTTGTTACTACTGCTTCTGTACCAGGAACAATAAAACATGCCATAAAAATACCCTCCATTTTTTATAAACATATTACCATATTTCTCCCTAGTTGTCTATTTCGTCTTATCCACAACGCCTGTTCCCGCCTTTGAATTTTATTTTTGTTTTCTTCCTGTTTGAAACAGACCAATTAGCATTAATACAACCGCAAATATTTGTATAGGAAGTGCAATATTCTCTGAAATAGAATCTCGTGCCAAAATTGCAAAACTGTTTATGAAAAGTCCAGCAATCAATAAACCGGACACATTTCTATTTCTTGGCTCTTCAATGCCCGTCTTTCTTTCCTGAAGCTGATGAATCACATTACAGGTGTGGACAGTAATTTTTACAAAAGCAAGTACCACTGCCAAGAGGAAAAGTACGGCTCCCCAGATAACCACATTTCCTGTATAAACTGCTGCAAATACGTCGTAAAAGAGACAGAACAACTCAAGAATTGTTACAGTTTTAAACATCTTTAATATTTTTTTATAATGCTCAATTTGAGAATCGACATCCGTATACAATTCAAAATCTCCATAAGCTTTCTTTTTTCGAAGGAATACCCAGAAAAACCATGTTTGTACAATTTCAATATCTGCTTCGTCCATAAAATCACGATAATCCTTGGATACAGAACAGGCCTTATTACTAAAATCAATCTGATAAGTGTATTCTCCCTTTTCACATGGCTCAAATGAATAAAATCCTGCGAAAAATCCTTTCATTGCCCATCCTTCATTTGCTAAACCATTGAGCCACTCGGTCTCTTTATCTTTATCATAATATAATCTAAATTTAATCATTATTTGCTTCCTCCATCATCTTTCCATTTCTTACAAGCTCATTTAATCGTTCTAGCTCTTTTGCAAATGCCTGTACCCCTAGAGAGGTGATTACATACTCTTTCTTTTTTCTAGATGTTGCATCTGCACTAAAAATTTCAATCCATCCCTTTTTCTCTAAACTCTGAAGTGCTCCATATAGAGTCCCAGCCCCAAGCTGTACTCTTCCATTTGTCATTTCATCCACTTCCTGTGTAATCCCATATCCATGGTTTGGTTTTCTTAGTGCCAATAAAATATAATAGAAAGCTTCTGTTAATGGTGTTTCATTTATAGCCATTGTAATCCTCCTTCTTTGATTTACCTTTCGATGTATCTTCGCTCGATATATCGTCTTTCGATATATCATATGTATAATATATCGCCATCCGATATATTTGTCAACGTTTTTTTAAAAAAATTTTATTTTTATTGTAATAGCACTTGAAAGTGGTAAATAATATATGATAGCATAGCAATGTTGTGAAAAATTTTTTATTGAAAAGGAGAATTAATTATGGAAACAAAAAAAATTTCAACAGGATTAAACGTTTGGTTATGGATTGTATTTGTTGTTAATGCACTTTCTGCAATCGGATCTGTAATCGCTACACTTGGCGTATCAGCAGTTGCTGCAACTTTAGGACTTGGTGCAGGATACGTTGTACTTTGTGTAATTGCTACTCTTCTTGTTATCGCAGTTGTTGTTGCAATCGCTATGATGTTATTTGCAAAGAAAAAAGTAGGGCTTTATATTTTCGCTGGACTTGCAGTTTTAGGATTTATCATCAACATTATCACATCTCTTATGACTGGTTCACTTTCAGCTGGCGTTGTTGTTAAATCAGCAGTAACTTCAGTAATCGCTCCAGCTATTACATGGGCACTTGCTAAAAAAGATATCGAAGAAGGAAACTTAGCATAATTTTTTCCAAAAAAAGCTCTTAAATCTGTACAACACAGATTTAAGAGCTTTTCTTTTTATCTCTTTCTAATATGTAATTGGAGTGCGGAATAACGCACTTACAATACAGTCAAAAACAAAGAAAATCAAAAGACATATACAAATTCCTCGAATTACTTTTTGATTTGACTTTTCTACCATTCGTTCTGACACGGGTTCTAATAAATAGTGAAATACAAGTCCCATAATTGCAAAACTTACAACACTTCGAAAACAAATAATTCCATCAACATTTAAAAAGAGACCCCTATAATCCCATAACCTCATGTCAAGAAAATAGATACCTGCAAATCCAATGATGTATTCTACAACACCAGTGACAATGGAGCAAAGTAGAAACAGCACAGCTGGATTTTTCTTTGCTGGTTTTAATGCGTAAATTCCTAACGCGCCAATCCCATAAATCGGAAGCCATGGACCATATAATATTCCTCTATTTCGTAACATCCCCTCTGTTATCCAATAGAAGATTTCTTCATATATCCATCCCGCAAAACAGCCCGTCAAAAAAATCAAAAAAAGATAGCACAATCTATCTATCGTAATTCTTCGGCCTTTTCCTTGCAATATTTCGTTCATAACTTTTCCTCTTTTTCTTTTGTATATAAAACATTCTAGGCTTTTTTTCTCCTTTTATCAACTTAACACTTCCTTAACTAGAGATAAGAAACAGATAAATAATTTTGGTCATTTGGGTTGATAAACAGGCAGTATCATGGTACTATATACGCATGGAGAGGCTATAAATGTATAAAGGAGGTTTGCTTTTTATGAAGTTTAAACAAAAAATGTTATCATTAGTCATTGTTCCGTTGATTTTCCTTGGCGTAGTACTGGCTATACTAACAGTCAATATAGCTAGTAATTCCAAGATGGACGATAATTTTGAAATGCTAAAAATTGCTTTGAATGGTTTTAATGGGGATGTAAATGCTTTCAAAGAATATGAAATTGATATAACGGTATTCGAAGGTGATACCAGAGTTGAGAGCTCTATTGAGGGAACAGTGGGCAGCAAAGCCAGCGAAGAGGTTATTCAGATTGTACTTAAAGAAGGTAAAGAGTATCAGACAGAGGATGTTCTTGTCAACGGGATAGATTACACGGGATATTACAGACCAATTGAAGGAGGTATGCTTTTTGCAGGCCGTCCTAAAGCTGATATTTCCAAGTTGCAGCGCACCATGAGCATGATTATTTGTGGCTCCGCGGTTGGAAGCATTTTGGCGGCTGTCATAGTTCTTCTTTTTATAGTAAATAAGATGATTAAACCGATTTTGAAATCTAGCGAAACCGTGAAGTGTATTGCAGATGGCGATTTGACCTGTCATGTGGATGATATCAATGGAAAAGACGAAATTGCTGCCATGAATAATTCGGTTGGAAATATGGTGCAGAATTTGAATGAAGTAATTCATAAGGTTTTTGTCGTAAGCAATGATGTTATGTCTTTGTCTGGAGAAATCAGTTCTATGACAGAAAGCGCCATGGATGCGACAAGTCAGGTGGCAGTGGCTATAGAAAACGTTGCTTCGGATGCTACCAACCAGGCTGGTGCTGTTAGCGAAATTGTGAACAGCATTGATATGATGGTTGAGGATGGAGAAGATATTCACAAAGCAGTTGACAGTATTACTGATTATGTCGGACAACTGCATAATTCTAGCAATGATATGAAATTAAAGATTGAAGTGATGTCAAACGGAAGCTCTCAAATGACAGAACAGATTTCTAATATTGCGGATAAAATCAATGAGACAAATGCAGCAATTATAAAAATGGCTGATATTCTAAGTGTTATAGAAGAGATTGCAACACAGACCAATCTCTTGTCTCTGAATGCGTCTATTGAGGCGGCAAGAGCAGGTGAAGCTGGAAGAGGCTTCTCTGTTGTAGCTTCAAGTATTAAAAGTTTGGCAGAAAACACTTCATCCGAACTAGAGAATATCAAAGAAATTATTGCTTCCCTGACAGACAATTTCTCAGCTTGTGGAGAATATATAGAGACTGTTGTTGTTAACAATAAGGAAAATCTCTCTTATACAGGGGAGGTCATTGATACCTTTGAAGTAATCTTTGAAGGTATAGAGTCAACTGGTAATAAGGTGCAGGATGTAACCAGAATAACCAATGAAATGAATGATTTAATTCGCAGTATCTCAAGCCAGATTGAGCATATTGAAAGAGGTGCAGAAAGTACGGCTGCAGCAACGGAAGAGGTTACGGCAAGTTCTGAGGAACTGACAGCGTTGATGCACAGCATTACAGAAAACTGCAATAATATGAATAAGCAGGCAAACCATCTAGTGAAGAATCTGACCAGATTCAAGATAAACTGATAGGTTTTGTAATTATGTAGTGATCCCAAAAAGAGGATATTTTCTAAAGATTTTTAGAAAATATCCTCTTTTGCAACTTTTGCTTTTATTGTTGAAAATAGTCTTTGGCAAACTCCATGTCCTGGACCAATTCCATTGTTCCGATATACTTTCCGTCCTTATCACGGACTGCCATATAAGTTACAAGCATACTTCTCCCGTTCTTTTCCATCCACACGGGAACTTTGTCTAATGTACCAGCTCGAAACTCGTCCAAAATTCTACGAACCTGAGCTTCAATTTTTGGAGGATGACAAGAAAATACCTCGCGGCCAATTGCCATTCCCGGACGCTTAAAATCTTTGGGCCCTTCATTGAAAAATCGGTTAATATTCTGATCGTCTACAAACGTAATCTCCATTGGCATTGTGTTTAACATTGCTGTTAACTGCTCTACGGTCATAGTTCCACCAGCCATAACAATCGCTTGCCCTTTCGGTGTTGCACCTTCAACAACCACCTCCATATTTTCTGCATAATCCCATGCTTCTGGTTCCACACCAAAACAAGTTGCATAGTCCTTTGCATCACGATAAATATTTACCCATTCTTCTTTTGTGAAATTTGCAGCACAATTTGGAAACAAAATATTTGTCTCAATACGGAGTGTATCTTCTACTCTTTTTATTACATCCACAAATCTTTGCATCTCTTGATTTCCAAAAACATCTACTTTTGAAAGCGACGCAAGTTCATCTCGTATTTCATCATCTGTTGTCCACATAACATCAGACGGACCCGAAATTTCATACTTAACTTTTAAATGTGGATAAAGTAAATCTCCTTTTTTTGCATAGTGAATTGCAATTTCGCGAATACCGCCAATAAGATTTTTATCGATTCTTCCTTCGTTAATTGCTTCTTTTGCTTTTTTAATCAGAGTCTTAAGACCTTCATTTTCTTTTGTAAGTGTATAAAGTGGATGCCCTACTTCTTGGACATACATATTTGTAATTCTTTCTCGTTCTTCTCTTACTTGTGCTACATTCATAGGTTTTTCTTGATTTCTAGGTTCCATGGTTCCTACCTCCATCACATAAATGTTCTTATTTACAATTGCATTCTATATCCTCTTATCGGACAATTCTGTTGCAGTGGCAATAATTTGCTAATAACTTTTTTAATAGTTATTAAATAATTTTACCCAGAAACACGGAGACTATCAAATGAGTTTTTCTTATAAAGATTTTAAAATAAAATTATTATTCATTCAGATGAATCAAAATCTATTTTCGAATTTGAAACTTCGTATCCTAAGCCAGAAAACACTTCGTGACAAAATTCTTGTCTACCTTTATAGTATCAAACCGGATGAAAATCTAACTACATTCTCATGGGCTTACGGATTATTGTATTACTTCCACAATATTTACACTCTTCAATCCTGTTTACTTTATATTATATATACAATTTACTATTTTTTATTAATTTGTGCTTGCAATTTTAAAAATGCATGATATAATGAACTTATCAAAACAAACAAAGCAAAAAATCAAAGAAAGGAAGGTACGGACCACCAAAATATTAATAAGCATTCGTTTTAGATTTTTGAAAGAGGACAACGTGACATAACTAATAAAGGATAAAATGAATTAGTATCAGCTTCATCTATGAATATATGATACAATTCCAATGTCATAGGAAGAACGAAATTTAGTAGAGATGAAGAAACGAAGAAGTCAGGAAAACAAAATTTTAAAAAAGGAGAAAAGTCCAATGGATGAAATAGCTTAAAAGGCGACATTGATTATTAAAATCAAATGTCGCCTTTTATTTTTGTGTATTTCTTTTATTTATTGCACAATGTTTCATTGAACACAAAGAATCACATCAAATAGTTCTTTGCTTCATTCTCCCATCTCCATATATGCCTTCGCAATTTTTTCATACTCTACTTTGTTACTGATCTTCTCAACCGAGAAATCTTCGTCACCTAATTTCACTTTATAGAGATATAATCCTTCTTCGTCGATGGTATCATCCACAACTCTTGCGGCTGCAACATAATTTTTGTTTTCGAAAGTGAACTCATCTACAACAGCCATTTCAACTTCTTCACCTTCACTTGTTGTTACTGTAAAAGTAACGTATTCTTTAAATTCTTCCATATACTTCCTACCTTTTGTCTACTTTTTCTAGATACATATCTTGTTATATTATTCTCCATATTTTCGCAAGATAAATTTTACTTTTTCTACCGGATACGGCACTGTCAATCTGGTATGCTGCTCTACAGAAACAATTTCCGCAACAACTTCCTCATTTTTAGACCCAACAGGTACAACAACTTTATCACCTATTTTTAGTGTCGTATCATTTGTCCTGTAGTGATAAGGATATGGATTATCCTTATAAACAACCCCACAATAATGATAAATGGTTTTATCATTTCTTGCGACTTCTAGAAATTCTTCTTTAGCAACCGCTAATGCCTGTAAAAACTCTCTTTCTGTCTCATACTCGTAAATATTCAACCCATATGTGTTTTGTCTCCGATAAATCTTCCTCCACACATACTGCTCTCTTCTGGCAACATAAGAATCAACTGCTTCATTGTATTCCTCTTCCGTTTCATAGTCGTCGGGATCTAACCCATATTCCAACCCATCTTCACAGAATAATTTCCAATCTTCATCCGAATCGTCGTCATCGAAGTCGTCATCATCCAAATCGTCATCATCGAAGTTTTCACTATAAAAATCATCGTCAAAAGCGCCCTGACTTCCAAGCATAGCTCCTAGCCTTGCCCTATCACTCGGAGAAAAATTTCCCATACCTGCCGCCATTCCCGCAGCTTTGTATGGATCAGGTTTTCCACTTGCGTCTTTACTCGCTTCTACAGCACCCCACAATGCTGCATTTTTTGCTAAGTCCTCCAAAAAGCCCATGAATGAGTCCTCCCCTTCTTAGCATTTATAAAATTACTTTTTACTCCTTTTTCCTTCTCGCCAGGATTCTACACACGATTCCAACACATAGAAATATCGCAAATATACTAATCATTACAATTCCCATTGTAACTCCAAGTTGATAATGTGCTTCATTTTCAGGATGGATTCTATATCCATGAAAAGAAGCACCAATAGTAAGGGCTACAAGAGAGACTGTGAGTAAAATGTTTGATATGAGTTTTAGGTTTTTCATTTTGGTTTCACTCCTAATGTCATTTATCAAAAGAATTACAAATAATACATAATTACTTTCTATGTTTCATTTCAGACGCATGTGAACTTACAAGGTTCTCAAACTGACGTCAAACGATTAATGCGTTTAGCCACGTTTCAGAACCATATGAACTTACAAGGTTCTCAAACTATACCCAAACAGCACATCCCACCACTACCGGTTTCAGAACCATATGAACTTACAAGGTTCTCAAACACTGTTATGAAAGGTGCTATAGCTAACCTAGTTTCAGAACCATATGAACTTACAAGGTTCTCAAACTGATTCGGTAATCGTTGATATAGTCGCGGAGTTTCAGAACCATATGAACTTACAAGGTTCTCAAACCTCGATTTATTTACTGCTTTCGACTTGCCCGTTTCAGAACCATATGAACTTACAAGGTTCTCAAACATCCACCTCTATAACTTCGTGCTCTTTCCTTACAACAGACAAAATATCATGATATAATTCAATTAATTCTTCACTACTGCCTTTAAGACCAGACACCAACACAGGTATTAAAGAGTCGGCCGCATCATCGTTCGGCTCAGTGTCTTGAATGTCAAAGATATTTACTGTACGGAAACCACTAATAACACGCCTTGTTTCTTTTTCTGCTTCTGCATCATAATATTCATTTGGATTATTGGGTTCTTTAATAACCTCTATCTTTTTGAACGATGGTGCAAGAATTTTAATCGCTTTACTGCCAGACTTTACATGACGATTAAACTTTGTTTCCCAGCTACGATATCCAGCTACAAAGCTCGCTTCTGGGTTTTGCATATAAATTAACAGTTGATTGGTTACGCTATATGATGTAAACTTAGAAACGAAAGATATGTACTTTAACCATTGCTCGTTGGTGTTGATGCTTTCCAGGGCTGATTCAACATTTGCGAGCAATTTTTCTATTTTATCCTTGTTAAACACAGGCAATCACCTCCATACTATGATTTATTTCATCTATTAGTGCGTCTGCTAATGAATCAGTAAACGAGAAACCTGTAGTTTCTACTAAATGAAACAAATACATCAATGATGAATTTTGCTGGTAAATATAATCCCAAAACATTTCTGGTATTACATACTCCAAAGCTAAATGCTTCATAGCTTTTACAATTTCATACATGACCGCCAGTTTCATACCTTCTTCAACCAACGTGCTAGAAGATAAATTTGCATTAACCAGATACATTCTGTGTTGAAGTAACTCCTTCTCCAACTTATAAATCGTTCTTTTCTTCATGATTAAAAGCTCCTTTCATAATCCGATAACAGTCTTCGTAAACTACACACTCCATGCAATAATCAATATTGTCGCACTCCCCAAATACCCAACCATTATTTGTAACTATGGGGAGACAGGTATTTAAGTACAACGAACAGAGATTACAAGTACCCGCAACCTCTGGTGACAATGTTTTTCCTTCCATTAAACACATAAATCCTCACCTCTTTTCTTCTAAAAATGGGCATAAAAAAAGACCTATATGGATTACATCATTTCCATACGGTCTTCATCAGCAAGATACTTGTAAACATTATCTGACAGGATTTCTTCAGGACTAACCTCCGCCGCATTAATTGAGCGAACCATACCAATCAGATAATCCACATCCATATCTCCAGCGGCAGGCAATAAAATTGTTTCATGGATACTGCTTGGCAAGATATAGAAATCACCACCTACCTTCTCAGCAAACTTAGCAAGCAATCCATCATACAAAATTACGAAAGCTCCGTTAATCTTAGCGGTATTGCATTACAGCTAAATACCAACTTTGCATATGGGCTAAATGTAATCAAATCACGCCCTTTATAGCTATCTGTCAATGTATCCCCGCCTGTTATCAGCTTAATTGAATTAGTGCTTTTAAGCGGTAATGCTGATAAATCACAACAAACATTTACCAACTTATGTAAAAGCTGTATGCTATAAAATTTTTCTTCCAGATTTTGTAACGGAACATTCGATACATTCTCACGCCCTACAATCTTTTCAAGAAGCGACAACAACACGCTTTTTCCTGTTCCCCTGCTTCCTTTTAGCAATAAGAACTTTTGAAACCCTTTATTCTTTGTCATGCAGTAACCGAAAAATTCAAGTATTGTTTGCCTGTCCTCTTTGCTTAAAGCATATTCAAAAAACTTTTCTAATTCTTCTCCATTTGACGCCTGCTTTACATCTGCATACTTATATGGAATCTTGTTAATAACCCTGTATTCTGGCTTGTATTCATTTTCCACGCCATCAAGCACGCTATATAAACAATCATCAAACGGAATCCAATTATCTGGATATCTATTAAGCATATCTTCACACGCTTGAAGTTCATAATCTGCAATCAGCAAATTATATATGCGGTTAATCGTTGTACTTTTTATAAGTTCAAATTCAATATAGTTCTTAATAATTGTTTTTGTTAACGCCCCACTAACATCTGCAATATACTTTCCTGCGTCATAAATAAATGGAATCCCACTTAAAATAAATATGTGGTAATCCGTCTTAATGAAAACGCAAACAGCTTCATCCTTAACTCCAACAGCACGCCCTTTATCGTTATAAATACAGCATAGTTGCATTTCTTCATTACTGATTTTCTTTATCTGCATAAGCCTACACCTACTCTCTAAAGCTCATCACAAAAGCGTCCATCTTCTCCACATCAACCCTTGCACTTCTGCCAATCTTCACAAGGGCATTTCCTGTTCTGGCTAACTTCTGTATTGTGTTCATTCCTAAAGAATATCTTTGGCAAGCCTGCTCATATGTTATAAGTACAGCTTTATCACTCTTTTCCTTTAATGCTCTCATTTGTAATCCCCCTTTCCAACTGAATTGTTGCAATTGCTAGAAGTATTTTCTTTTCAAAATCTGGCGTTATAGGGTATCTTAACTTTGTTGAAAAGTTTGATTCTTGCATATGTAAGTAATCAGCTATTTCATATTGCCTAACGCCACTTTGCCTTATGATAGATTTTATATTTGTCATAGCTTCAACACTCCTTTTCTTATAATCTATAAGAATATTATAAATTGCTTTAAATCATAAAAAAATAAACCTTTTTTTAAGCTACACCCTCAAAAACCTCTGTTTTTGTGCAACTTGTATATTTTGATTGACTTTTTATACGGTGCGTCCGTATTATTACTTTGACACCGTACTTTTTTGTTGAATTTTTGGTAATATTTTTTAAGAAAGGGATAAAAAAGAATGTTAGAAAAGTACTTACAGGAATACAAAGACGCATTTAATGAACCGTTCCCCTTAATGCTTTGTAGGGGCTGTGATGATATTGAGATAATAGAATTGATAAAAGAATGTATAGAAGCTCATACGCCATATACAGTAGAAAATAATCTGGATTATTAAAATAGTAACAGCAACCGCAAAAGTAACAGTAGCGGTAACAGTAGGCAAAAAATAAGGCACTCTCCATCTCTGGAAAGTGCCTATTTTAAAGGATTCTTTCTTGATTTTATTTATCCAAACTCTTCATCGTAGGGACTGCGTCGGAATGGTTTCCTTTTTCATTCCGTGGTCTTCCGTATGGCTTCATATACCTCCATTTTGGAATTCCATATTTGTCCGTCCCGTTGAAAAGTCGCTTCGTACTCGTTTCGTCAGGTGCAAAAACTGCTACCGTGACGTCACTCTACGTCGTCTTCATCTTCATATGCGATAGCTTCGTTAATCGACATATCGCTCCTATTAATTATAATCTTGCCTGCCATTTTCGTCAACGACTTCTTTTTCATATCCGGGTGTACTTCGGCGTAAATGTTCATGGTGGTATTGATATCGGAATGCCCCATGATATCCTGAATCTCCTTGATGGATAAATCCGTCATACAGAGTCTGGTACAGAAGGTGTGTCTTAAATGGTGGGCCGAAAAATGGGGAAGAATCACAGGCTCTCGTTTTTCCCACCTTGCGCTGCTTTCTTCCTCTTCGTTGTGTGCGGTGATAATACGGTCAATCGCACGGTTGATAGCCTCCGGATTGTAGACCGTTCCTTTTGCTTGGGTAAATACAAAGTCTGTAACACCATCCACTGTCTGGGTTCGATGATTACCAAAAGCCAGCTGAATCTCGCGCTCATCTAATAACGCTTCTCTTACCTCGTCAATCATAGGAATACTTCTTACACCGTTCTTGGTCTTGGTAGATGAAATAGTATACACCGACTTTCCCTGCTCATCCGGTCTGTAGAGAAGTGCTCTGCTTACATGAATCAGGCTGTTTTCAAAATCAATATCCTGCCACGTCATGCCAAGGGCTTCACCGATACGACAGCCGGTTCCAAGCAGAAAGGTCATAATATTTGCCCAACCGCTCAAATCCTTGTGGTTGGTGTAGCAGTCCGTGAATGCAAGCTGCTGTTCCATGGTCAGCGCATGTCTCTTACGAACCTTGCCATCCCATTCATCGCTTTTCTTGATATCTGTCATTGCTCCTGAGGATGGATTGGTGGGGATGTATCGAAGTCGCACTGCGTACTGCAGTGCGGGATGAATCTGGGTATGTATGCTCTCAAGCGTTGTCGCTAACATCCTATCCTGTTCCAACATAGAATTGTAGAAATTCTGCACATCCATAAAAGTAATTCTACCGATTCGTTTCTTTCCGAAGCCATCTCTTACGAATTTATTGTAGGTGTAGATGTAATTTCTTCTGGTAGAAACCTTAATTCCTCGCTTCGCATGCATGTACATATCGTACATCTCGTTGAGTGTCAGCAACTGTCCCTTGGATGCATCCAAACCCTGATCAATCTCATAACGGATGCGGTTTTCTTCCTTTCGCAAATCCACTAGCTTCTTGGCATAGATGGAATGCATCTTGCCATCCATTCCCTTGTACTTAAACTCGTATCTGCCCTCACTTCTTTGGTACTCGCCCGGGCGAAGTGAATACCCGTGACTATCTTTTCTTGTTTTTGTCAATGTTCTTGCCATTTTGTTGCCTCCTTCTTATGTGGAGGAACAACCCACAGCGTTTTACCTAACCATTATATCGCGGATGTGCGGATTATGGAAGATAGGAAGTGGGTTGTGCCTCGCTTGTCGTTATGTTGCTTTATTACGTTTGAGATTTTGCTCTTAGTTATTGCGATTTCATGATTATCGTTTATGAATTTAGGTCTTCTAAATACTGGTACACCTTTTTCATTCTCACTAAGACGATGCCCTTATAGCGTTCCTTCGCCTCCGCTTCCTCCGCCAAAGTCATAAAGGAATGAATCCCCATAGACAAAAGTGCCGCGCCTTCGTCGTAACGTACTCTGTCGTGTCCGGCAGATAATCTTTTCACTAATGCGTCCATGTCTATCTTTTCTCTTGAATATGCCATTATCTTATTTCCTCCCGTTTCCTAATTCTTTGATTTCTTTAATTGTGAAATATGCTCTTTTAGTTTCTTTTGCATATTGTTAAAATCATCCACCGGCACCAACTCGTAATCACTCATCTGACCACAATAATCTTGTCGAATGTGCCACTTGTGCTCCAATAGCTCCTGCACAAAAGTCCAACGCATTCTATACTCGCTATCGTCCTTCGCCAACTGCAATGCCTCCCAGAATTTCTCCTTCGTCTTTTTGCTGATGTGATAATCCTCCAAAAGCTGAATGGTAAAATCGGCATGAATGCCAGCCTCCTGCGCAAGATGAATCAGTTCCTTCTGCTCCGGACTAAACTTATCTCTACAAAGAAGATATAGCGCGTACTTTTCTATGCTGGTTTTATCCGTCATCTGTAATAATTTCTCTACAGTAATAATGTTCTTATGAGGCCAGTAACGATGCGCCCACGTTTTAAACGCTCCCATTCTCTCCCACATAGCATCAATCACCTTACTGGAAAAGAATCCGTCCACAATACGCCAACGCCAGTTGTGAAGATTCAATTCGCAATGCACTTTCTTTGTATCACCGTTAAAGGTCTTTGCCACATAAGTATCCATCAAGCGTTTGGTCTCATCTACTGTAGGATGTCTGTCCGACATCGGGAACATCGAATCCTGATAAAAGCCAACTTGCTCCGGATTTACTCCCAAAGGCGTGAGTAACAATGTCTTCTGTGAACACTGTAAATCCATATTTTGACTCTGGAGAAGCTCCAGCTGTTTTTCTAACGTTGTCACCTGCGCCTGGTGCTTTTTCTTAAGCGTTTCCATCTGTCCTTGGTGTTGTTCCTTCTGTTTGGATAGCTTCTCCATATACTGCAGTTCCTTTTGCTTCCATTCCGTTTCTTTCTCCTTCAGCGCATCCTTTTGCCTATTCTCTCTTCTCTCCGCCTTCTCGATTTTTTCCTTTAACTCCTTTATCTCCGTGTGTCGCTCATCCTTATAGCTCCACTCGAAAATGTATTCCAGAATTTCTTCCAGTTTCAAACCGGCGTTATCATCCAGCATCACATAGCCCTCCGTTATCTTAAATAAGGGACTATCCTTTATTGCTGATATATTCCCTCTGGCGGTAGATTCCGGCTTGTGACACTGCTCGATCAAATAACTTTTGATATCCTCCATCGAGCCTGCTCCATTTTCTGCCACGTACTGATAAACCTCCCAGTACTGCGACATATGCTTTAATACACTTTGTATATCCATGATTGCCTCCTTTCTCCTGTTCATGTCATACGATTCTTAAAAAAGATTACTTGCAAGATTTTCTTTTCAATAAGTACCTAGGGTTCGTAAAAGCTAGTTGCAAAAAATCCGGAAACTTTTTTCAAAAAATAATTCTCGCAAGGCATCTTTTCATTTAGTACTTAGGGTTCGAAAATGACGATTGCAAAAAATTCCGAATTTTTTTACAAATATTTTTGTCCTCTACTATGTACTTAGGGTCAAAAAAAGCTGATTGCAAATTTTTCGGTAACTTTTTCTGTCCCTCTGCTATATACATGGAGTCAAAAATAAGCTAACGGCAAAAAATTCGAGAAATGTTTTCAAAAAAGTTCATAGAAAAAGAGCAACCTTCCCAAAAAGATTGCTCTCTATCACTTCGCGAATCACTCGCGAATGTATTAAATTTCTATCAGCAGGCTGTCCAAC
>JAXJUI010000138.1:0-8437 GCA_036309165.1 Agathobacter sp.
GGAATATTTAATTAAAAAAACAATGCCTAGTAAGATTAAAAAGTGTGAATTGTTTTTGGAAAAGAAAGCAGATGACGGAAAAGTTCAAGAAGAGTTTGCAAGGATTAAGTACGAAAACAAAGTACGTCTTGCCAAATATATTTTGGAACATAATGGCATAGAGGTGGACCCAAATTCCATCTTTGATGTTCAGGTGAAACGTCTTCATGAATACAAGCGTCAGCTTATGAATATTTTGCATGTTATGTATCTTTATAATGAGCTGAAAGCAAATCCAGATATGGATTTCTATCCAAGAACATTTATTTTTGGTGCAAAAGCAGCAGCTGGATATCGGAATGCAAAACTTACCATTAAGCTTATTAATAGTGTTGCAGATGTCATAAACAATGATGAAAGCATACATGGAAAAATTAAGGTTGTATTTATTGAAGATTATCGTGTGTCAAATGCAGAATGGATTTTTGCCGCAGCAGATGTAAGTGAACAGATTTCAACAGCAAGTAAAGAAGCATCCGGTACTGGAAATATGAAGTTTATGCTAAACGGTGCACTTACTGTCGGAACAATGGATGGTGCCAACGTAGAAATGTATGAAGAAGTTGGAGAAGATAATATTTTCATCTTTGGTATGAGCGCAGAAGAAGTGATTGCACATGAAAAGAATCATGATTATCATCCAATGGATATTTATAATAGCGATGACGGCATACGACAAGTGCTTAACCAGATGGTGGATGGAACTTACGCGCCAAATGATACAAATCTTTTCCGAGATTTGTATACATCATTAGTAAATGAAGACCGTTATTTTATCCTTGCAGATTTTCGTGCGTATGATGAAGCTCAAAAACGAATCAACGCATATTATCAGAATAAAAAAGCATGGAGAAAGAGCGCAATCCTAAACATTGCAAATGTAGGAAAATTTTCATCTGACCGTACTATTCAAGAATATGTGGACGATATCTGGAAGTTGGATAAAATAGTTTAAAAGTTAACTAAGAAAGAAGAGGATTCTTACAAAGTGGAAAAGAAAGTAACCGGATTTTCCTTAAAAATGATAGCGATTGTCACAATGTTTATAGATCATTTGGCAGCAAGCATGTGGGAGCATGGTGTTTTTCCATGGGAATATTGGGTATATTACTATATGCGAGTAATAGGTCGTATGGCATTTCCGATTTACTGTTTTCTGCTTGTGGAAGGATTTATGCATACAAAAAGTAGAACCAAATATGGCGGAAGATTATTATTGTTTGCCATGTTGTCAGAAATTCCTTTTACGCTTGCACTCGGTGGAGATGGAACAAATGTATTCTTTACATTATTCACAGGACTTGCAGTTATCTCGATTGTGGATATGATACTAGAAAATTTCAAATTTTCATCGAAAAAGATATGGGTGAAATTTTTGGAATGGTTTATAAAAGGTGTATTTATGATGGCGGTTATTGCGATAGGTGCGATTCTTGCTGATTATGTTTTTGTATGCGATTATGGTTCAGCAGGAGTATATGCGATTGTGTTACTATACTTCTTGCGCGCATTCCCAATGTTAGCCTTTACTACGGCAACAATTGCCTTAGCAGTTATGTCAAGCAGTATAGAAATTTATGCACTATTTATGTTGATTCCATTATATTTATATAACGGAGAGCGTGGAAAGCAAGTGAAATATTTCTTCTATGCATTTTATCCGGTGCACCTGTTTTTGATATGGTTGCTTGTATTTTTGGAAAATATTTTGTAAAGGAGCACCCAAATGGCATTTGTACACTTACACACCCATACAGAGTATTCTCTGTTGGATGGTTCAAATAAAATAAAAAACTATGTTGCTCGTGTCAAGGAACTTGGCATGAATAGTGCAGCCATAACAGATCATGGTGTTATGTATGGAGTGATTGATTTTTACAAGGAATGTAAAAATCAGGGAATCCATCCGGTAATCGGATGCGAAATCTATGTAGCTCCAAATTCCAGATTTGATCGCGAAGCAAGTCATGGAGAGGATCGTTACTATCATCTCATTTTGTTGGCAGAGAATAATAAGGGATATGAAAATTTAATGAAAATTGTATCCGTCGGTTTTACTGAAGGATTTTATTATAAGCCCCGTGTTGACTTTGAAATATTAGAGAAATATCATGAGGGCCTTATTTGCTTGTCTGCATGTCTTGCGGGAGAAGTACAAAGATTTATCTCAAGAAACATGTATGAAGATGCAAAGGATATCGCGCTTAAGTATGAGAAATGCTTCGGAAAAGGAAATTATTTCTTAGAACTCCAGGATCATGGAATTCCAGAACAAAGAAAGGTCAATAACGACCTTCTTCGCATGAGCGAAGAAACTGGGATTGGGCTTGTATGTACAAACGATATTCACTATACCTATGCTTCGGACGTAGAAGCGCATGATGTACTTTTATGTATTCAGACAGGAAAGAAAATTACAGACGAAGACCGAATGCGTTATGAAGGCGGGCAATTTTTTGTAAAGAGTGAAGAGGAAATGAAAAAGCTTTTTCCATATGCCCTTGAAGCTCTAGAAAATACACAAAAGATTGCGGATCGTTGTCAGGTAGAAATCGAATTTGGAAACTACAAGATTCCAAAATACGAGGTGCCAGATGGTTATGATTCGGCGCTCGCGTATTTGCGTCATATCTGTGACGAAGGATTCCATGAAAAATATGAATTAAATCCTGAGTATACAGAGGAAGACAGAAAGAAAATATATGCAGATATGGAATATGAACTCGGTATCATCGAAAAGATGGGATTTATCGAGTACATTTTGATTGTATGGGATTATATCAACTGGTGCAGGAACAATGATTGCTGGGTTGGACCGGGACGAGGTTCGGCAGCAGGAAGCCGTGTTTGTTATTGTACGGGTATTACAAACGTTGACCCAGTAAAATATAATCTTCTTTTTGAGCGATTCTTAAATCCAGAGCGTGTATCGATGCCGGATATTGACGTAGACTTTGAATATGCAGAAAGATATCGTGCCATCGAATATGTAACAGAAAAATATGGAAAAGATTCCGTAACGCAGATTACAACATTTGGTACAATGGCAGCAAGAGGTGTTATTAAAGCGGTTGGAAAGGCTCTTGATTTTCCTTATGCGGATATGGACCGTGTAGCCAAAATGGTTCCAATGGAGCTAAACATTACCATTGAAAAAGCATTACAGATGAATCCTGAATTTCGTAGTTTATACGAAGGGGACAGACAGATGCATGACTTAATCGACATGGCACAGAAATTGGAAGGGCTTCCAAACCACGTATCCGTTCATGCGGCTGGTGTTGTAATTTATCCAGGTGTTTCAAGTGACTATGTTCCTTTAGGGCGTGCAAGTGATGGCAGCCCAACTGCTGAGTACAATATGGTGCAGTTAGAAGAACTTGGTCTTCTTAAAATGGATTTCCTGGGACTTCGTACACTTACTGTATTAAAGGATGCTGTAAAAAATATCAAGCGTTCGAAGGGCATTGACGTAGATATTGACCATATTGATTTTAATGATAAAGAGGTTCTTGATTTTATCGGGACAGGAAAAACAGAAGGGGTATTTCAGCTCGAATCTGCAGGAATGCAAAATTTCATGAAGGAATTAAAGCCACAGAGTTTTGAAGACATTGTAGCGGGAATTTCTTTATATCGTCCTGGTCCGATGGACTTTATTCCAGACTACATTAAAGGAAAGAATAATAAGGAATCGGTTACCTATGTAACACCACAGCTTGAAAGCATTTTAGAACCAACATACGGATGCATTGTTTACCAGGAACAGGTAATGCAAATTGTTCAAAAGTTAGCTGGATATACGATGGGACAAGCGGATAATATCCGTCGTGCCATGAGCAAAAAGAAACAGTATGTTATTGATGAAGAACGGAAAAGTTTTGTATACGGAGATGAAAGTCGTAATATCAAAGGTTGCGTAGCAAATGGAATTACAGAAGAGGCTGCAAACAGTATATATGATTCCATGGTCGACTTTGCAAAATATGCGTTTAATAAATCACATGCAGCGGCATACGCAGTAATTAGTGTTCAGACAGCATGGTTAAAATATTATTATCCAGTAGAGTTTATGGCAGCTCTTATGACATCCGTAATCGATAACTCTGCGAAGGCTTCGGAATATTTATATCATTGTAAGGAACTCGGAATCAAAGTGCTTCCACCTGACATCAACTGCGCGCAAGGCGAATTTACTTCTGACGGAGAAAATATAAGATATGGACTCTATGCAATCAAAGCACTTGGGCGTCCGATTATTGATAAGATTATCGAAGAAAGAAATGTCGGTGGAAACTATAGAACTCTCCAGGATTTTATTGAAAGAACCGTAGAAAGAGATATCAATAAAAGAGCCATTGAAAATCTAATCAAAGCAGGTGCTTGTGATACGTTAGATGGAAATCGTAAGCAGATGAGTATGGTTTATGCCTCAATTGTTGATGAAATTGTTCGAAAGAAGAAGACATCGCTTTCGGGTCAGATGAGTCTTTTTGATTTTGCATCGGAAGAAGAAAAGCGGGATTATGAGCTTAAATATCCTGATGTAGAAGAGTACGATAAAGAAATCTTACTCGGTTTTGAAAAGGAAGTACTTGGTATTTATTTAAGTGGACATCCACTTGAGGCTTATTTAGACAAAATCAAAAAGAATGTAACAGCTAATGCTATTGACTTTGTTTTAGACGAAGAACTTGGAGTTACAAAAGTACAGGATAATGTCAAAGTGGTTGTGGGTGGTATTATCGCTGAAAAGACGATTAAATTCACAAGAAACAATAAGGCTATGGCATTCCTTACAATCGAAGATTTAACAGGAACCGTAGAAGTTATTATTTTTCCAAAAGACTACGAACGATATCAGAGATTTTTAAATCAGGATGAAAAAGTATTTGTTGTAGGCCGTGCAACGGTGGAAGATGAACAAAATGGCAAAATAATTTGTGAACGACTCGTTCCATTTGATGATACAACAAAGGAACTTTGGATCCAGTTTGCAACCAAAGAAGAGTTTGAAAAAAGAGAAGCAGACTTGTATGACATACTTAGAAATTCAGATGGAAATGATGAAGTCGTTATTTACATTGCAAACCCAAAAGCGATGAAAAGACTAGGAAAAAACCAGACAATATTTGTTGATTCCACCCTCTTAGGCAATTTATATGACATTTTTGGAGAAAAAAATGTAAAAGTTGTTGAAAAGAATATTGAAAACCTTTGATAAAGAGTTTACAATATATTGGGATTAAAATAAGACGTAATAAAGAGTTAATATATGGAGGAACCGAAGATGGCAAAGGAAATTAACACAATCGGTGTTTTGACAAGTGGTGGAGATGCACCAGGTATGAACGCAGCAGTTCGTGCTGTAGTACGTCAGGCTCTTGCAAAAGGAAAAAAAGTAAAAGGCATTCGTAGAGGTTTTGCTGGATTATTAAATGAAGAAATTGTTGATATGACACCAAAGAGTGTATCAGACACAATTTCACGTGGTGGAACAAGCCTTCAGACAGCTCGTTGCATGGAATTTATGACAGCAGAAGGACAGGAAAAAGGTGCTGAAATTTGTAGAAAACATGGAATTGATGCTATCGTAGTCATCGGTGGTGACGGTTCATTCCAGGGTGCACAGAAATTAGCAAACCTTGGAATCAACACAGTAGGTGTACCAGGAACAATCGACTTAGATGTTTCATGTTCTGATTATACAATCGGATTTGATACAGCTGTAAATACAGCAATGGAAGCCATCGATAAAGTACGTGATACTTCTACATCACATGAAAGATGTTCAATTATCGAAGTAATGGGACGTAATGCTGGATATATAGCATTGTGGTGTGGTCTTGCAAATGGAGCAGAAGATATTCTTCTTCCAGAAACATATGACCACAACGAACAGAGAATTATTGAGCATATTATCGAAAATCGTAAACGTGGTAAACAGCATCACATTATTATCAATGCAGAAGGTATTGGTAATTCACAGGAAATGGCAAAAAGAATTGAAGCCGCAACAGGAGTTGAAACACGTGCGACAATTCTTGGTCATATGCAGCGTGGTGGTTCTCCAACATGTAAAGACCGTGTATATGCTACAACAATGGGTGCAATGGCAGTTGACCTTCTTCTTGAAGGAAAATCAAACCGTGTAGTTGCACACAGAAACGGTGAATTCGTAGACTTAGACATCAACGAAGGTCTTGCAATGAAGAAAGAAATTTCGCCATACATGGTATCACTTACAGAATCATTAGTTTAGTAAACAAAGGAGCACTACGTCAACAACGTAGTGCTCTTTTTAACTCACGGAAAACCATAAAACATAACCAAAGTCAAATTCAAAATATGCGTTACGTCCAGACTTCAAAACCGTTTTCCGTTAGAGATTAGAAAAATACAAAATTGAGGAGATAACGACTTAGAGTATATATGTAGCAAAATGCGCAAGTGTTATCGTCCAAACCTTTTAATTTGCGGTTTTAGCCTAAGCAAAATCCACTGTTTACGAAGACTAGGCACGAAGCCTTTGCTGAGTGCCTATAGTCGTAGTTAACAGTTAGTTTGCGTGGCGTTGCAAATGTTTGGACGATAATATTTGGGGATTTTGCTAAATAGATAAAATTGTAATTTCGTTATCTCCTCAATTTTGAGAATTGTTGTAAGGAAGAGGAAAATGATTACAAGTACAAGTAACCAGCAAATGAAGAATTTGACATCTCTTATGAAGAAGTCAAAGGAAAGAAAAAATCAAAATGCTTTTGTTGTAGAAGGTCATAAGATGGTTTTTGAGGCTCCAAGAGAACGCGTAAAAGCAATCTACGTTGCAGAAAGTTTTTTGCAGGATTCGACAAAAAATGAAGCCTTGAAGCGTTATTGTGAACAGGCACCTCTTTTGAGTTACGAAGTGGTATCAGACTCTGTGTTTAAATCTATATCAGACACACAAACGCCACAAGGAATTATGGCTATTGTAGAAATTCCAAATTACGAATGGTCGGATTTGTTAAAGGGAGAAAAAACACATCTTCTTGTGTTAGAAAGTATTCAAGATCCAGGAAATTTAGGAACAATGGTAAGAACTGGTGAAGGCGCAGGAATTACGGGAATTCTTATGAATAAGACAACCGTTGATTTATTCAATCCCAAAACAATTCGTTCTACCATGGGTAGTATTTATCGTATTCCCTATATGGTTGTAGATGATTTAGAACAGGTACTTTTGGATTTGAAGAAAGAAGGCGTGTCTTTGTATGCGGCGCATTTAAAAGGTGAATTATCATACGATGAACCAGACTATACGAGTGCAACCGGATTTTTGATTGGAAATGAAGGAAATGGTCTTTCGGATGCAGTCGCAGATTGTGCGGATACATACATAAAGATTCCGATGGAAGGAAAGGTGGAGTCGCTTAATGCAGCAATTTCTGCGACTCTTTTGATGTATGAATGTAATAGACAGAGGAGAAAATAGACTTGCGTATTTGGTTTAAAATGTTTAAAGATACTAAGATTCTTAAAGATGAGACAATCGAGAACTACGAAGAAGACACTCGTACACATAAAATCCTTCAAGCTGTGGAAGATGTCTGTTATCACATGGATTTAGGAAAGCCCATTTGGTTAGATTCTAATGTCAAAGAATTTCAAAGACATTCCAAAACAAGATTTACAAAGGATAATTTTGTAGAGGAAATTGAATTTGATTTTCTTGAAATGGAAGTCTTAGAAGAAGATTAAAATGACATAGATAGTAGAAGAAAAATATGGTATAATTTCTTTATGGAAAGCGCGATGGGGTGCCGCTACAAAATCTGTATCGGGAGGAAAAAATGGATACATCAGAAATGATTCGTGAGGACGTTGATAGTTGGGAGGCTGTCATGTTCTTATACAATTCAGCACTTAAGGAAGTAATGACAAAACTTGAAATCCTTAATGATGAATTTGTACATGTACATAAGTACAATCCAATTGAATATATTAAATCAAGAATTAAAAAGCCTGAGAGCATTGTAAAGAAGTTAAAACGCAATGGTTATGAGAGCAGTATTGAGAATATGGTAAACTGTTTGAATGATATTGCAGGAATTCGTATTGTATGCTCTTTTACATCGGATATTTATCGATTATCTGAGATGATTGGAAAACAAAATGATTTAACGGTTATTTCGGTTAAGGACTATATTAAACATCCAAAAGCAAGTGGATATAAGAGTTTTCATATGCTTGTAACTGTTCCGATTTTCTTATCGGACCGTGTAGTAGATACAAAAGTGGAAATTCAGATTCGGACAATTGCAATGGATTTCTGGGCAAGTCTTGAACATAAGATCTATTACAAATTTGAAGGAAATGCTCCAGCATATATTAGTGAGGAATTGCAGGAGTGTGCAGA
>JAXJUI010000139.1:0-1977 GCA_036309165.1 Agathobacter sp.
GTCCATAGTGATGATCCTTTCAGAATTGTTGTAGCAAATTAATTCTACCACAGGTTCGTCACTATGGACCTATTTTTTTATTCTATTTCAACTTCATTTTACCACGCGCGTTTTTATTATTTTTTCAAAAAATCATCTATTCGATAAATTGGAATTTGTCAATACCTATTACCATAAAGATATTTATTTGAAATTCTCTTTTGTGTTTCCAAATATTTTGTAACGTTTTCATCATAATCAGGATAATTATAACCAAGTGAATCTGCCACTTTTTTAGATATTTTTTTGAACAAACATAGACACAAATCAAACGATTTCCACATTTCTTCATACGAACTCATTGAATATGTATTTAGTAAGTTATCCCACAATTCTTTTGAAATATGCTTATCTAAAAATTTATAGTTTTTACCCAAACTGAAATTAAATCCTTTTTCAGTACCGACATACCAACTAATCATCCTAAGAAGCTCATGACGTAATACTTCATTCATATGGTCTATTGCAAATAGTATTTCACCACGAAGTAAGCCCTTGGATACATATGTTGCAACATTCCAAAATTCGTTACAACAGTCATCAAACTTTCTTTCTGTTGGACACTTAATGTAATAATCTTCATCTGTGGGAACTATTTCTGTTTTAATCATATTATCTTTATCTAACATGATTTTTACAAGTTTATCGCGAGTAAGATACTCCTCAAGCATTGAAACAGGTAACAAAGTTAAATCAATCTTTACACCATCATCAAAAAGCATTATATAAGAAAATCCTTTTTCTTCTGGAGGAAATAATTCCATATCTTCAGGTTTTTGCATCATAATTCTGTTACCAAAAACACTAAGCCAGTCATCGCTTTTCAAAAATTCTCCCATATCTATAACAAAAAAAGTAATATCATAATCTTGAAGATTGTCTTTTGGTATATTAACATTAGTGCGAGACCCCTCAAGAGTTACAATTCTAATTCTCTCATCTTGAAAAGCAAAATTCAAAACTAAATCGTATATTTCTTTTTCAGTCCTCATTTCATTCACCTCAATAAAATTATATCACAAAAAAAGATTGATTCTAACTGTTCTTATAATTTGATAACCGCATCAAGGCAGAGCGTAAGTGCATATTCGTATGCATTACCGCCCCAGTTTCTTTCGTCGTATTTGTCAACATCTGCAAGACTGTCTGCGGTATAAAGTATCATACCCCAGGTTGCCCCTCTGAAATCAGCACAGGCCGCCAGAGCAGAACATTCCATTTCTACAACTGCACAGCCTTCACTTTTGCGATAAGCCACCTTTTCTTTGGTTTCACGGAAAAATCCATCCGTTGACCAGGTTATAACCTCCTGATATTTCATACTATGCTCAAGAATGGTTTCTTCAATTGCTTTTCTTGCCTTCTCGCTGATTTCCACAAATCGAGAAGGGGGCGCATAGTGATAAGATGTTCCCTCATCACGCAGAGCCTTGTTTGGTACGAGGAATGTACTTTCGGGGAACTTTTCCAGAGCACCGCAACTACCTGCCGAGATTACCTCTCTTACACCATAACCAATCAGCCAATCAAGTATCTGTGTGGCTGCTGCCGCACCAACGGGTGCTTGACAAAGCACAATGTCCTCACCCTTGTATTTGGTGATGTAAATGGGATAATGCTTCGTTGCACTCTCAAAAGTGGATACCTGTTTGGTATCACTTTTACTGGCATATTCATCTATGTAAGCACCAAGAAATGCGAACACACATTTCTTGGGTAAGTTCAAACCAAGATTTTCATGAGTGGGATTAAGAACTGCTGTCTGCTCTGTATCAAACTCCAAAATCGGTATTTCGTTTTTAATAATAGCCATACTATCTCTCCGTCAAATTCAAGTTTTGTGAACTGTCTAATTCTATTATATTCAGAGCGATATTGAAAATCAATTCCAATTATAAAAGGGAATGTACCCTACGTCTAATTCACCCACAAATGTGA
>JAXJUI010000140.1:0-24583 GCA_036309165.1 Agathobacter sp.
AGTTAGCTCAGTTGGTAGAGCAAAGGACTGAAAATCCTTGTGTCTTTGGTTCGATTCCGAAACTGGGCATTAAGGATACTTGTTAGATAGCTATCATGCGGGTGTAGTTCAATGGTAGAACACCAGCCTTCCAAGCTGGATACGTGGGTTCGATTCCCATCACCCGCTCTTTTTTATGGACTAGCCGAGAAGCTAGTCTTTTTTTGTGTCAAATATCACACTGCCCAAGTTTTTACCCCTTGGTTTTTGCATGTTTCGCAAAGTGCAATAAGCTGAATTACATGTGCTAATCATTCCGATGAGCCTCCTAAAAACAAAAATGTGTCAAGCATTGGCTTTCCACATTTTTTGAGTCTCATCTCCATAGCACATGAATGCATTCAGATACGTAATGCCAGCTTGGAGGGTGGGTGGTATATGTTAGATTGTTTGTAAGGAGAATATATTTATGGAATATATTAGGCCGATGAAAGAAATGAAACCTAAGGAAAGATTACAGTATATTTGGGATTATTATCGTATCCCTATCATTTGTGTGATTATTGGTATTGTTGTTGTGTTTAGTTTTGTTTCTTCTTTCTTGAATAGAAAAGAGCATCCTGTTGAGGTGCTTATGATTAATAGTACGATTTCGGATGAGATTGAGACGAGTATTAAAGAACAGATGGATATCTTTTTGGTGGAAAATGGTTACAGTCTTAAGAAGAATGAAATTTGGGTGAATCAGACGTTTCAGGCGGATCCTTCTAGGGAGTCACTTAGTTACCAGGAATTATCTGCTATCAATGTTATGATGGCTTCTGGTACCTATAGTGTTTTCTTTGGTGATAAAGATATTTATGAGTATTATTTACAGTCTGATTCCTTTTTAGATATGACTCCATATTTGGATGATACTCTTAAGGAACGATATGAAGATCAACTTGTTTTTTATACCTCTGAGGAAACAAATGAGACTTACATTTGTGCAATTCGTTTAGATAAGGAAAATGCTTTTATTTCAAATACCGGTTGTTATGAGGAATGCTATTTATGTCTTATTCCTACTGATGCCAATAAGGAAGTGATAAAAGAATACCTCCATTTCATCTTAAAATAAGATTAATTATAAAATACATATCAAATATACTTTCATATTCCAAATAAAAAACGCGCTAACCAAATAGCGCGTTTTTTTGGATGTCATTGATTCTACCAGAATAAATCAACTCGTCCGTTATATTTTTCGTTGATCACATAATAAGCTGAGTATTCTTCAGGCTTAATGTAAATCTTTAATTCTTTAATGGCAGAAGCTCTATGGCCTTCTGCAACGAATTGTGCTTTCACTTTTTCCTCTACTGCCTGTACATCAACCTCATTATACTGATACTGAACTAAAATCTGCTTTGAAGATTCTACTTTTTTTGTGGCGGTTTTCTTTGTAGCTGCTTTTTTCGCTGGAGTTTTTGGAGCTGTAGCTTTCACCTCTGGTGTTTTTACCTCTGGTGTTTTTACTTCTGCCACCTTAACTTCTTCTACTTTTGTTTCAGCTATTACTGGTTTTGTAGCATCCTTCTTAGCGACCTCTTTTTTAATTACGTCCCCTTTTGCTGCTGTTTTTACATTCTTTTTCTGCATAACGATTCCTCCTCCTTCTCGTAATACATTACTCACATACTAAAAATTTTTCAATTGCAACTAAGGCTGCATCCTCATCTGCACCCTCGGTAACAATATTTACTGACATACCTTCAGATGGGTTAAATGCCATAATTCCCATAATGCTTTTTGCATTAATGCGACGGTTTTCGCTTTCCAATATAATTTCACTATCGAACCTGCATGCCACTTGAACAAGTTCAGCAATTGGATTTTGGTATCCTTCTGAAACATTAGAAACGATAACATTTTTCTTACTCATATGCTCTCCTTTTTCCAAAGCCACAATAAATACAAGAAGAAATATACCCCTTTTCCCTTCTGTTTTCAAGCCATATTCTATTTTCTGTTAATCTTTCACAAATTTTTCTATAAATAAGTTAAAAATCTGTTGCTTCCGTTCGCAAACATCTCATCTGCAGCCTCATATGTTACTGAGGTAATTGACTGTGTGCTTGGATCAAAATAACTAATATGTGTCTTTGAATAACCAATTACAAGAACCGCATTTTGATCATCAATCATTGCCAAAACCGGGTTATTATTGCTTACATAAAAAAGTATTTCTTCTGCATTACATCCTGTAATATCTAAAACTGTATGTCCCGACAAATTTTCATTTAAGATTTGTTTTGATGTTTTTCCTGCACGGACTAAGTCAGTTACGTTACATGCTTTGTCTTCATATACAAGTATTGCGCTGATACATTGTGTGGTACTGTCAGCCCCTGCATCCGATTCACTTGGTGAAATAGATGAAAATGCTCCTTGCCATGTTTTTCTTGCTTTTAACCACACATAATTCATATCAGAATCTACAACAATTCCTTCTTCTTCATTTGCAAGAGCAATTGCATCTGAAATGTCCTCGGTGGCAAGAATCACTTCTCCTTTTTTATATACATAGAAGTATTCATGAGCAGAATCACTTTCTAACTCTAATATTTTTGGTTCTTCCAAAAGTATTTCTTTCGAAACGGATTTCTTTGTTCGTCTTGCTGAAATCTCATTCTTTAATGCAATTTGCACCTGCGTCTGCTTAATATCTGTTGCTGTAGTTTTTACCCATACAAAAGCCTCTGTATCCGCTACATGATTCATAATTGAATCCTCTCCAGCTTCTACGAAACGATTTCCATCCTTTTTCATAAGTTTTACAATGATTGAATAATCCCCTATTTCGATTGATTCAATAATTCCACCACTTGGACTGTACTCTTTTATTACATCTGTTTCATCTTCTGAAGTATTTAGGATTTTAAGATTTTTCATTGGAAAATACGTGTGCCCTGCTGCATCTGATTCTACTGCAGATTTTTCCGCATTTCCATAGATAAAGTCTTCATCAATAAAACCAAGTGGTTTTGCATAACAGCCTTCGTCGGCATTTATCTCTCTTATGCTTCCATTTCGTAAATCCATAAGCGTAATTGCTTCGCTTTGATACTGATTCTTTGTTTCCACATATGCAAAATAACGGTGTGATGGTGAAGTTGCGTAACATCCTGTTTCCAAATCTGAAATTATAGTCTCTACTTCTAATGTATCAAGATGTATGCAATATACGTCTCCTTCAAACATTAAATAGACCATTTCCATATCGTTTTCGTATATTAACTGTCCAATTTCTGCCTGAAGTACTTCATAAGATTTTGTGACAGGAATAAATAATTCTTCTTCTACTGTATAGCTTACTCCATCGAAATGGTTCACAGAAATTCCGACTTCACCCTCATGATTTCCACGGTTCATATATCCGTATACAACAAAATCAACGCTTCCCACTTCATCTACTTTAATAATCTGAATATCGTGCTGGTTCCAATTTTCTCTCGCATCAATTCCCTCATTTCCACGGAAACTAAAAACCTGAATCAGTTCGTTTTCTGTTCTATTAAAACTCCAAAGGTCTCCCTCTTGCACGAATGCAACAAGGTCTCCTGTTTCACTACTCTTATAATTTACATCTAAATCTCGTATTCCTAACTGGATACTTGTTCTATCATTTAATATCCCATTTTCGATTTGAAGAATCTGATTCATTCTTCTCTCAAAATTTAGAATATACATTTTATCTTCCACAAAACGAAGTCTGTAGTATTCTTCCACATTGAAAAACTCAGACTCGCCTTCTTCATTCACCTTTGTAACAACATAATCTATTGTAAGTACGTTGTATGAGGAATTAATTTCTTTAAATGACACCACCGGATTTGTTAACTTCTGCGGCGTAAAATCAGCCCATGTTACCTGTTTCATGGTACATGTTAAGTCTACATAACTTAATGTGGTTGCATCTCCTGTTGCAGGATCCATATACTGTGGAATAAAGGTTCCTGCATCCATTCGGAATGTATAATCATGAAACTTAGTTGCAAATTCGATACATTCCTTTGCATAACATGATTCTGTCTGCATAAGTCTTGTGTAATAGTAAAGGGTATCTTCTTCCATGCGAAGTTCAATACGCATAAGATATTCTTCTTCTTTCGTAAGAAGATTTTGTACCTCAATAGTAGATGAGATACTTTCTCCCTTTTCTTCAAATTCGCTTATTTCACCATCTGCAACAAGTCGATTTTCTTCTATGGTTCGTATTTCGTAAAATAGCGAATCTATTTCATTTCCATAAGTGTTAACCAAAAAAGGAAGTTTCCTCTCGTTACTAATCGGTGTGAGGCTATCGCGCATACTTGCATCGTTCATTTCCGTAACATATCCATGCATCTCATTGATTTGCGTATCATTATAAAAGAAATACAAAACCGGCAAAGTTGCCTCTGACATGCTTGTTGTCAAATCTTCATTTTTTCTGTTTGTCACAATACTGAAAAATATCAGGGAGCATAGAAATACTATTCCTAATACTACAGGTTTTATGATTGGTTTTTTCATGTGATTTTATTTCTCCTAGTACCAAAAACGACGACATCTTCTCCTTTTGCATCGTCTTTTATATATTTCATCACTTAGTAAGATACTAATCATTGATCTAAGCCACGTGGTAGAATACTCTTCTTTTAATTTATCACAGAGCCTATCAACTTCCATCTGAAACATCAATCGATCTGGTTCCTCATCATAAATTCGACTGCCTTCATATTCTAACGCATCGCACCTTTTACTAACTTCTTCCTGAATCCGGCTTACCTCAGCTGGATAGAACTCTTTCATTCGTTCCAAATCCTTTTCATATTCCATCTCTGTCAAATACATATTTTGCATTGGGTAAGCCATATAAAATGGCATTTTATAATAGTCATTAAAATCCAAACTTATTACTCCACATTTCCTTTATTTTAGGATATGCGGTTTCTATCTCAATGACACAATTTGAATATCTTCGTATTTTTTATAACCTTCATGCATAATTTCTGTTGCAAGATTTCCATTCTCATCTTGTGTGAATCTGTAAAGGTTATATTCGCCTTCTTTATATTTGTAATCTTCTCCATTATCCTGGAAATGTTCATAAGACGAAACACCTGGTGTTGTAAGGAGCTTTAATGTTGTATATGGCTTTTCTCCCACATACTGCATTACTTCATACATTGGGATAATACTTCCTTCTTTTACATACATCGGACATACATCAAGCGGTGCATCACGAAGAATCCACTGTTTTCCTTCAATTTTTTCTTTTGTCCAATAATCATACCAAGTTCCTTCTGGAAGATATACCATTTTCTTTGTCGCTCCTTGTTCTAAAACAGGTGCAACTAAAAGATTTTCACCCACTAAAAATTCACCATTTAAATTATAGGTTTCCGGGTCATTTGTATAATGGAGTACTAATGGTCTCATTACTGGAAGTCCCGTCTTTTCTCCTTTGTAAAACAAGTCATAAATATATGGCAAGAACTGATAACGAAGCTCAATGTATTTACGATTAATATCCACTACTTCTTTTTCAAAATACCATGGTTCCTGTCGTCTTGTTCCCATTGCTGCATGGTTTCTAAATAGTGGCGAAAACATTGCTGCTTCCACCCAACGACATAATAATTCAGGAGTTACATCTGCTCCAAATCCGCCAATATCTGTTCCACAGAATGAGAATCCGCTTATTCCAAGATTACAAAGCTGTGGAATAACCATCTGAATATGCTCCCAAAGAGACTGATTGTCTCCGGTCCATACGGTAGAATATTTCTGTGTTCCTGCATAACATGCTCGTGTAATAACAAATGGACGCTTTCCAGTTAATTCTTTTATTCCTTCAAATGTTCCACGGCTCATAAAATGTCCATAAACATTATGCATCTCTGCATGATTTGTTGTTCTTTCTTCATGATGGAACACAACATCAGAAGGTAATTCTCCTCTAAAACTTGCCGGTTCATTCATATCATTCCAAATACCACGGACACCCATGTCTAACAATTCTTTATGGTGTTCTCCCCACCATTTACGCACTTCTTTTCTACCAAAATCAGGATAAACAGATTCTCCCGGCCATACAACATTTACATATGTGTTTCCATCTTTGTCTGTTGCAAAATATTTCTTTGCAAGTCCTTCATCATACATGAAGTAGCCTTCATCTAATTTTGTTCCCGGATCAATGATACAAACAGGCTTAAATCCCATTTCTTTCATCTTTTCAAACAATTCTCCACGCTTTCCATAATTCTTTTCGTCAAATGTAAATACGCGGTATCCATCCATATAATCGATATCCAAATGAATTACATCGCATGGAATCTGATGTTTACGATAATTTTCTGCAATATCCATAATGTCTTCTTTGCAGTTATATCCCCACCTAGACTGCTGATATCCAAGCGCCCATCTCTGTGGAAGCGGTGTTGTTCCTGTTAAATACGTATATGCTTCGATAATCTCCGGTAATGTTTCGCCTGCAAAGAAATACAAATCAAGATTTCCATCTGTTGCACCATAATAATAGTATTTTGGACTTTCTTTTCCTAAATTAAAGAAGCTGCGGAAAGAGTTATCAAAAAACATTCCAAAAACAGCATTTTTTCGAACACCCATCATAAATGGAACTGATTTATACAATGCCTTAAAATCTTCGTTGTGTGCCTGCGGATTATCTGTATTCCAGTTTTCATACTCATACTCACGTTTATTTATAAATCCTGACTTGTCACCAAGTCCATAGAAACAGTCTTCTTTTTCTAACTGGTAGAACAAATGAATTGGATATTTTTTTGCAGTTTTATCCGTTGCATCATGACCTTCTGCCATAAGAAGTTCAAAATTTTCACCTGTCTTGTCCGGTTTTTTTCTTTCTCCTGTAAAGTTTATAGCAAGCGGTGTTTGGTCCGGACGATAAAAGTCCACAAGTCCGTTTTTACCTGCTTTTACAAGCACTTTCGATGTTGCAATTTCAATTACGTCTGTGCTTTCTTTTACGGATATTTTCTGTTCAAACCCTTTTGCATTTTCTGATAATACTTCTCTATTTTCAATTGCTTTTGAATTATGTTCTTTTGTCTGACGTGGAATAAAAACATTTACAATGTCCTCGCGAAGCACTTCAAGAAACATGTCATATTTTTCAAAATGAAGAATAATCTGATTTTGTTTTTGTTCGTAACCTTTGTAATTTTCCAATTTCATATATATCTTCTCCTTCGAAGTTAGATTTTATAACCCAAAGTAGGCATCTATTCCATTTGCAATTCCTTGTACCATTTGTGCCTGGAACCCTGGGTCTTGCATATTGTAATCATCATTACTATTTGTCATATATCCCATTTCAAGAATCGTAACTGGTACAGTACACCAGTTAATTCCTGTCATTGTATCGTTTGCAATTACCCCCTGATTATTCATTCCTGTTGCTGCACAATAGCTGTTTAATACACACTGACTTAATGTCTGGCTATCGCTTGCAAGATAGGAAACATATGGGTTGCTTGCAGATGGAGCGAGTGCAAGTGCACCGCTTACGCTTGCATCATCCGAACCATTTGCATGAATACGAACACTAATATCTGCTCCCTGATTGGTTGCAAACTGTGCACGTTCCATATTACTGATGTTTACTGCGTGCGATTCACGCGTCATTACTACCGTATAACCTCTTGCTTCTAATTCATCACGGAGAGCAAGACCTATCTGAAGATTTAGTTCATATTCCATTACCCCGGTAAATCTTCCACTTGTCCCTCCTGTTACACGTGCTTTCATATTGGATGAATTTGGACCATTTGGTTCTTGTGTGCTATCTCCACTGGCCTGATGACCTGGATCGATACATACAACAATTCCATTGGTTGTTGGTTCTTCAAATGTAACATAATCAGCGCTTACATATCCTTCTTCGCCGTTATATTCTACACGATACCAGCCGTTCTCCTCATATAAGGTAACAATCGGTGTATTACGTGGAATATTTGCTAACACTTCACAATCTGTATTTGGTTCTTCACGGAAACGTACCAAATCCGTTGTCCATGCATCTGTGCGAACTACTTCTGGAGTTTCTGATGTTTCTTCTGAGACTTCTATAACTTCTGTAACTCCTGTATCCTCTGTGCCTTCTGTAACAAGCAAAAATGGTCCTTCTATCCTGCCATCTATTTGATGCACCTTATTCTCATTTAATCTTTTTGAAACATTTACTCCAATTACAATGATTATGGCAATAAGCGCAAGACAAATTGCCGCAAAAATCACTCTTGCCATAATCACATCTTTTCTATGTGTCTTTTTCATTTCATTCTCCTCATTTTCTATCTAAATATGCTTCTTACAAATATGTTTTTTCAACAACAAAAGGAGCCTTTGTTAAAACAAAGACTCCTTAATTATACACATATTTTTTTCCTATTGCAATTCTTCAAAAGCTTTTACAAAAAGGAAATTTTAGAAGTATGAAAGAATTTCTAACATTCCTGAAGGAATAAGAATTCCTTTGCAAAGCCACATCATAATGAACATAAATGCTACATAAATGAAGTAAGCTCCCCATACAACAACTGGCATCCATTTTTTAGCCATATCAGAATCTGTTGGCATTGCGTTAGATACGAATACTGCTCCTCCAATGTGTGTAAGTACTAATAATACTCCACTAATAACTGGGTTAATAAATGCAAAAATAATTGCTAAAAATGCAAATGGGATTGTAGCTAATGCTTTTAATGATACAGCTGCAAGCGCATTAAAGAAATTTCCTTTATTTTTTGTAATTAAGTTTACAAGAGTAAGTAATCCAGCTAAAGCTGCACTAAAGATTACTGAAAATACGAATGTTCCAAAGATCGCTTTTACAAAATCTCCAAATTTTACTACTTTGTAGTAATCACTGTTAAGCGTCATTGCAAATTTTGCTTCAATTGCTACTGAACAAATTGTAACGATAACTGCCTGTAATGCAATCATTACTAAAGCAAGTATCCAGTTTCCCTGTGCTACATAGCTCTTTAAATTCTCACCTGGATTTTTGATAAGTCCAAGGAAGGATGTTGTTGATTCTTTTACAGCTTTGTTCATAGTTTCGTTTGCGGCATTCTGCTGTGCATTAAACTGACCATTGAACTGTGCCTGCTGTGCGTTAAACTGTGGCTGGGCATTAAACTGTGCCTGCTGTGCGTTAAATTGTGGTTGTGGTTCCACTGGTGTTACTGGTGTAGTAGCTGCTGTACAGTTACATACTTCACCTTCTGATAACTGGCGTCCACATTTAGTACAAAAATTTGCCATTTTCTTTTAGTCTCCTTTTTATTTCATTTTCATTTATTTTACTAGAACCAATCAATTTCAACAAACGCTGAGTTGCTCTGTTTCCACTGACCATCTTCATATACAAAATAGATGTAGTTATTATCACTGCTTGAGTATTCTTCCTGTGTAATTTCACCATCCCACCAGTCTTCTTCGAAGAATGTGTCATGGTAGTCATAGTCAATATCTACTTCTGCTGTGATTTTTCCACCATCTACAGAAATGCTCCAGAAATCAGCTTCAAAACTTGTAATTTCTGTTGCAATTAATCCTTCTTTTCCGTCAAAAGCAAAGAATTCATCACACCAATATTCATAGTCAGATCTAATACTATCTACGCTATCAGATGCATAAATGCTACTAATCTCATCGAATGATTTTCCGTTCATAGCAGCATCAACTGTTAATTTTACATTGTCGTATGCAAGCTGAATAAGTGCTTCCTGTTCTTCCTGGCTAATAACGAAATCTGTTACACTAAGCCAATCATAATCATATGAAATCGTATATTCTCTTACTGATGATTTTAATCCACCAAGTTCACAGTAAAATTCATGTGTTCCCATGAACACACGATCTAATACGTATGTATCATAGTAATCTGTTTCACCTGTTAACATGCTTGAAGGAACTTCTACTCCATCCATGTAAAGTATTGCTCCTGCTGGAACTTCTACTTCAAATTCTTTTGCTACATACTGGTTTGAACTTACTTTCCAGTTAGGGAAGAATAAGAAGTTTCTCTTTTTCTGTTTGTTTAAGTTTACATCCATAAGCGAAATATCACTTGCGCCTCTTTCTGAGTACTGGAGTGTAACATTTGCTGTAAGACCTGCGTCATAGCTTGATACCATTTTAGACTGATTGATTTCTGTTCCTGCAAGGTTCTTCTGTGATGCAATGAAGTTTTCCTTGTTGATAAATGTTGATTCTACGATATCGAGCTGGTCATATGCTGTATCCCAGTCTCCTGCACAGATTGCTTCAAAATATGTCTGTGCTACGTTTTTGTATCCGAATACGTTGTTTCCAACTACAAAGAATACAATTACCATAATCAATGTAAGTACAGCTTCTCCGATTGTTACGAATAATAATGGAGATACTTTAGCCTTTGGTGCTAGCTGAGCACTAAACTGTGGTTGCTGTGCGTTAAACTGTGGCTGTGCACTAAACTGTGCCTGCTGTGTGTTAACTTGTGGCTGTGGTGTCACAGGTACTGACTGTGGTGCCACTGGTGTTTCTTGTGGTTCAACAGGAGTTACTGGTGTATCTTCCAATTTTGTTCCACATGATTCGCAGAATAATGCTGCGTCGTCATTTTTCGTTCCGCAATTTGGACAAAACATAATCTTCCCTCCTATTTACTGTACTTCATATCCAAGATCATTATCATTCTGATACTGCTGGATAAATTCTGCATTTGCAATTTCTAATTCTGAAAGATCTGTATCAACAAACTCTTCGTTTGCTACATACCAAGTCTTTCCCTGAAAATATGTATTTAACTCACTTGATTCAAATACACGACCATGACGTGCGTAAATCTCATTTCTTGCATAAGTAAGTTCCTGCGCTGTTAAACCTTCTAAGTCTGCTTCTGTTAATGCTACATCCCCACTTACAACAATAATGAACGCATCTGGATTTTCTAGTGCTGATTCACCTTCTTCTGTTTCTTCTTCTGCTGGCAATTCAGCGTTGCTGTTTGCTGACGAGAAATCTGGTAATGCATAATCAGTGATATAAGATGTGTCGTTGCTTCCTCCGTCTTCTGTCTCTTCTACTACTACATCTTTTCCCTTTGATTCTTTAATTGATGGATTTCCCACCACTGCTACACCAATTGTGAGTGCTAAGAAGGCTAAGATTAGTACTCCTAACGCAATTACGATTGGCAAGAAAATTTTGTTCATCTTTTCCATACATAACTCCTTTCTTCTTTCGTTATGGTAAACGAACAATTCTAGGTATTCGCCCTAACGCTTATTATAGCGGATTTATGTGAAAAATGCTAGGATTTTTTCGTACGATATCTTCCAAAGAAAATTAGTCTCCCAAACCGTACTATGATGGGTATATACATTTTTTCTCTCTATAAATACCCATATTTCCCTTGGTTTCTCACAGAAAATCCTTGATTTACCAGACTTTTCTAGACCTATATTAGTCATGGTGGGTATATAGCAAAATTTTTCTTTGAAATACCCCCATAACAACACTCACCAGGGTATTTTAAAGCAATTTTTTTCTATACACCCATCATCCCCACATAACTCACACCACGAAGTATCATTCAGGGTATATCACATACGTTTATCTCTAAAATACCCATGATTGAACATCTCACTTGTGTGTTTTATATATAGTCCACATCCTCCTACAGAACCTGCCACCGGCTGCTTCCTTCGGATGCATGGCAACAAACAAAAAATCCATGATAAATCATGGATTTTTTACATTACACTGGTGTGCCAACCTCAATTAAGTTACCGTCTAAGTCGTAGAATCGAATTACTTTCTGTCCCCAGCTATGTGTCATGAGTTTGTTTACATATTGAATATCTGGATAAAGATATTCGAGTTTCTGAACAAATGCTTCAATATCTTTTTCTTCGAAGTACAATTCACAGGAATTGTTTCGCGGAATGATTTCTTTTCCAAGAAAGCTTTCCCATATTTTTTGTTCCTGGAGCACTAATCCTTCTGTTAATATCATATTTCCGTCGTTATCAAGTATGACATTAAGCCCGAACAAATCATGGTAAAATTGTTTTGATTTTTCAATATCTTTTACTACGATTAATATGTTTTTTAATTTCATTTCGCTTTCCTCCCCTTAAATTTTCTCCAAATTTCCATTATCTGCAATCCCTTTTTCAATGATACGTCATTATCGCATCCCCTTTATCGCAGAAACAGTCTTTCTTTTTTGCTCATTTTGTGGTATAAAACAGTGTAAGGAGGGAACGATATCGTTCACCTCCTTAGTTATTTTCTAGAACTTCTATTGAATTTTAAATCTAAACTGTTTTCATTCTTTTATAAGAACACTACCCCTGCACCAAGTAAGCCTGAGCCCAAGTATGTGCTTAGAGCAGCCCCTATTTTTCCTGTTAAAAAACCTTCCATTTGTGGGAATTTTTCTTTTAATCGTGTTTCTAATTCCTCACGTTCTTTTGGGCTTCCACCGTCTGCTGTAAGAATGTAGAATTTCTTATCCGGATGATCTGTGATATGTTTTTCTACTAGACTTACAAGTTGTGGCAATACTGCTTTTTTTCCACGTACTTTTGCTGGTACATAGATTTCACCTGTTTCCTTTTCGAAGGATAAGATTGGCTTTATTTTCATAAGCGTTCCTACGAATGCAGTTGCTTTTCCAATTCTTCCTCCTCGCTGTAAGTGCTCTAATGTGTCAATGGAAAAATACACGAAGCAGTTTTCGATAAGAAATAGTGCTTTTTGTTTGAGTTCTTCAAACGAAAGTCCTTCATCACGATATTTTGCAAGAAGTACAGCGATTGCTCCATATCCTATGCTTCCTGATTTTGTGTCGTACACTTCAATTGTAAGGTCTTCTTCATCCATCGCCATCAGACGAATAGAGTTAAAGGTTCCAGATAATCCTGATGCAAGCGATACTACAATCGCATGTGTATATCCCTTTTTCTTTATCTTTTCAAATGTATCTAAAACATCACTTCCCGCTGGCGATGCCGTTTTTAAAATATCATTTTCCTGAAGACGGTATACGTCTTCAGCTGCTATATCAATACCATCTTTGTATTCCTTTTCGTTGTGTTGTACCACCATTGGGAGTACATAAATGTCGTACTTTTCACGATATTCCTTTGAGACATCACTACATGAGTCCGTAATAATTGCTATTTTCTCCATTTTCGGTCCCCTATCTGATAGTTTTCTATCGTTTCGGTTTCAAAGTCAGCCTTTCATACACGTGGTATACTTTAACCTATCCAGATATTTTTAGCAAGTATAACTTACTTTATCTAGTATTCCTTTTAGATAGGCTATTGCGATTCCATAATTTGTCATCGGTACTTTTAGTTCTTTTGCTTTTTCAATACGAGAAAGTATATACTTCCTGTTAAACATACATCCACCGCACTGAATTATCAGGTCGTATTCGTTTAGTTTTTCTGGAAAATCCATTCCGCTTACTACGTCAACCTTCAATGCTTCTCCTACTCGTTTTCTAAGCATTGCCGGTATTTTCACTCGCCCGATATCTTCTTCCTTTGGTGCATGCGTACAAGATTCGGCAATTAATACTTTTGATTTTTCTGTCAATGTATCAATCACTTTTGCACTTTGGGTGTAATATGCTATATCTCCCTTGTATCCTGCAAACAAGACCGAAAAAGAGGTTAACATGGTTTCTTTCGGTGTTCTTTCATAAACATAATCAAACACCTGAGAATCTGTAATAATTAGCTTTGGTGGTTTCTTTAAAACCGCTAACATATCTTCTAGTTGTTCCGTGGCAACACAGGTCACCAAACATCTTTTATCTAATAATTCCCGCAGTGTCTGTACCTGTGGCAAAATCAGCCGTCCTTTTGGAGCTTGCGCATCCTGTGGCATTACAAGCAATATTAAATCTTCTTTTTGTACTAGATTTCCTGTGATAAATGCGACTCCATAATCTTCTGGTAATAGCCTTACTAACTGTTCTCGTACTTTTTCAATACCAGTTTTGTCTGTCGTACTAACAGATAGCGCTACCACTTTCGTTTCTTTCTGCAAAAAATCTACCAGTTTATCTGCCTTCGAAAACAAATCAGATTTTGTTACTACAAACATGGTTGGGATTTTCTTTTGTTTTAACGTTTCATACCACTTTTTTTCATAGGATTCTTCCCATTCATTTTCCTTTTCCAAATAAGTGGCATCTGCTGCTACTACCACGACTGCCAAATCACATTTGTCCACTACCCCTTTTGTTTTTTCAAGACGTTTTTCTCCTAAATCGGTGTAATCATCAAATCCTGCCGTATCTATGAACACGCAAGGTCCAAGGGGTAACATCTCCATCGCTTTGTATACCGGATCTGTTGTTGTGCCCGCTACGTCCGCTACTATGGATACTTCCTGTCCTGTTAATGCATTAATAAGAGAAGATTTTCCACTATTGGTTTTCCCAAAAATTCCAATATGTATTCGGTTTGCATTCGGTGTTTTAGAATCTAAAATCACGTTTTCCCTCCGCAATATCATGAATATACTTCGTTGCTGTTTCTTTTACTTTTGGATTTGTAATCTTTTCTAATTCTTTCTCGATGAGTGCAAGTCCAATTTCTTTTGTATCTTCCGTTGCATAATCTTCCAAATATTCTTTGAGTGTCATAAGTGCATTTGGATGACAACAATTTACGATTTGTTTGCTTTTACATAAGGTCATAAAACGGTCTCCCGTTCTTCCTTCCCGATAACATGCGGTACAAAAGCTTGGGATATATCCAAGTTCCATCAACCACTGTACCACCTGATTTAACGTTCTTTGATCACTGACATCAAACTGTTCTGAGTTTTCTTCTTTCGGTTCTTCTTTTGCATATCCTCCTACGCTGGTTTTTGAACCACCACTAATCTGTGAAACCCCAAGTGGTAATACTTTTTCTCTTACTGCCTGTGATTCTCTTGTTGAAATAATCATGCCTGTATACGGTACACTAATTCTAATAAGAGCACAGATTTTCGCAAAAATATCATCACTGATTCCATTGTCAAATTCATCCGGATCAATGTCATCCGCACGTTTTAATCTTGGAACACTAATCGTGTGTGGTCCCACACCATGCACTGCTTCTAAATGCTCTGCATGCATCAAAAGTCCCGCAAATTCATAACGATACATTTCAAGTCCAAAGAGCACACCAAGTCCTACATCGTCTATTCCACCTTCCATCGCTCTGTCCATAGCTTCTGTATGGTACGCGTAATCATGTTTTGGACCTGTTGGATGGAGTGCTTCATAGCTTTCTTTATGATAGGTTTCCTGAAATAAAATATATGTTCCGATTTCTGCTTCTTTCAATTTTCGATAGTTCTCTACTGTGGTCGCTGCAATATTTACATTTACACGACGGATTGCTCCGTTTTTATGTTTGATACTGTAGATTGTTTTGATGCTTTCTAAAATATACTCAATTGGATTATTAACCGGATCTTCGCCTGCTTCAATCGCCAAACGCTTATGCCCCATGTCCTGAAGAGCTGTTACTTCTGCGATAATTTCTTCCTGTGTCAGTTTCTTTCTTGCAATATGTTTGTTTTTAAGGTGATATGGACAATATACGCAACCATTGACACAATAATTTGAAAGATAAAGTGGTGCAAACATTACAATACGATTTCCGTAATATTCTTCCTTGATTTCTCGTGCAAGCGCATACATTTCTTCTATTTTTTCCTCATTTTCACATGCGAGCAAAACAGATGCTTCCCTGTGATTTAACCCTTTATGCAAACGTGCTTTTTCCAATATTTCATCGATTAATTTTTCGTTATTTTTGTTCTCATCTGCATACGAAAGCGTTGCTCTAATTTCTTCATCTGAAATAAATTCTTCTGCCTTTAATGACTTGACATCATACATGATAATCCCCCCGATCTACTACTACTTCGTATCCTATCAATGCCATTTGTCTTTTTAGTTCAAGTACTCCTTCCGCGGCTTCGCCTCCGGTAGTACTTTTATTTTCATAAATCTGATAATTCGCTCTTATCTCTTCTGGTGATAAATTTGGCATTACTACATTTGCTCCTGCCAAAACGCCTTTTATCCTTCCATCTTCTGCCAACGTTGAGAGCGCAGTCGTTGCTGGCAAAAGTACGCTTGGATTCATAAGCCGAATAATTGCAAGTAGTCGAAGTGTCATTCCTACACTTCCTTTTTCTTCTTTTCCAAGCGGTGTTTGACTATGTGGAATAAATGGCCCGATTCCTACCATCTCCGGTTGTAATTCCTTAATAAACTGCAAGTCTTTATAAAGTGTTTCTATCGTTTGCCCTTTTGTTCCCACCATAAATCCACACCCGGTCTGATATCCAATTTCTTTTAAATCTTTTAGACATTGCATACGATTTGAAAAAGACATTTCTATTGGATGGAGCACTTCATAATGTCTGTAATCTGCCGTTTCATGTCGTAACAAAAAACGATCTGCGCCCGCATCATATAGTTTCTGATAGCTTTCTTTTGTTCTTTCCCCTATCGACAATGTTATTGCCACATCTGGAAATCTCCTATGAATTTCTGAAACAATCTCTACCAGGCATTCATCTGTGTAATATGGGTCTTCCCCGCTTTGCAACACAAATGTCCGAAAACCAAGCGGATATCCTATTTTACAACAAGATATAATTTCTTCTTTTGTAAGCCGATATCTGGTTATATCTTTATTATCTCTTCGTATTCCGCAATAAAAGCAGTTATTCTTACAATAATTAGAAAATTCGATTAATCCGCGAATATAGATTTGTTTTCCAAAATGCTCAACACTTACATTTCTTGCCTGTTCATAAAGATACTCTATGATTCTTTCGTCCTCTGTATGAAGCAAAATATCTAGTTGCTCTTTTGTAATATTTTTTGTTTGTTTTATTTCCTCAATAATCTGATACATAACATCCTTCCTCTACCTAATAATTTAGCAGATTTGACGCAAAAAAACCACCCACATTTGCAGATGGCTTCTTTGCTATAGAAAGGTTTTATTATGTTTACTTAGTTGTACATTTTTTACGGGTTACCACAAATGCAATGCCTGCGACTGCAAGTACTGCGATTACAATAAGGATAATCACAACAGGACTTACGCTTGGGCTTTCCTGTACTAAAACTAATGCAGAAATTGCATCTACTGTTACAGTTCCTTCTACTGTATCAAGTACTTTTGTTCCGGCTTTTTCTCCGTTGATGTACACATTCCATTTTCCTTCTGGAAGGTCAATTGTTTTTTCTTCATCGTTGGCATTAAATACTACGTAAATCGCATCTGCTTTTTCACCATTTGCTTCTTTTCCGCCTTTTACATCAAAAGCAAGTACGCCAGGATCTAATCCGTCTACAACAGAAACATTTTCCATTACCTGTTCTTTTGTTGTAAAACGAAGTGCTGCATGTTCTTTACGGAATGCAATTAATCCTTTGTAGTATTCAAATACATTATTGTATGCTTCATCATCTAAAGTATCCCATTTTAAGCTGTTAACAGAATCTGGTGATGCATAGCTGTTTGAATTTAATGTTCCATCTTCATTTACTTTTGTACGGAGCATTTCTTCTCCAGACATAATAAATGGCGTTCCCTCTGCCGTCATATATACAGCAGCTGCAAGATTATTCATCTTGATTAAATCTTCTAAAGATGCATCTGGTCTAGATGTCTGCAAACGGTCAAATACGGTTAAGTTATCATGGCATGATGCATAGTTGATACATTGTGTTGGGTTTTTACACCATGGTGCTGCAAGTCCCATCCAGCAATATTTGATTGTATTTTCAATATCAGCTGCTCCTGAAACATATCCGATTGCATGATCATCAAATACATTTCCTTTTAATCCATCACGAATTGTATCACTGAAGAATGAAAATCCTGGAACTTCACTTGAATTCTGCTGTGTACAAAGTGTGTATCCTTCTTTTGTCATTGTTGTTGACATTGTCCAACCTTCACCATAGAAGATTACGTCTGGATGTTCTTCATGAACTGTATCCATGATTTCATTGATTGTTTCTGTGTCAATAAGTCCTACTAAGTCAAAACGGAAACCATCGATATGGTATTCTTCCACCCAGTAGTTTACGGAATCAACAATGTACTTTTTAACCATTGCACGTTCTGTTGCTGTATCATTTCCACAACCAGAACCATTTGAATATTTTCCATTTTCATCTACACGTGAGAAATATTCTGGAACAATCTGGTTAAAGCAGAAATCTTCTGCGTTATATACATGATTATAAACTACGTCCATTACAACGCTGATATCATCGTTATGTAATGACTGTACCATTTGTTTCATTTCACTTACACGAACTTCTCCATTAAATGGGTCTGTTGAGTAAGAACCTTCTGGTACATTATAGTTTACAGGATCATATCCCCAGTTAAACTGGTCTGAGTCTGTTTTCGATTCATCTACTGAGCCAAAGTCATATGATGGCATAATGTGTAAATGTGTGATGCCTAACTCTTTAATATGGTCAATACCTGTTGATACACCTGATGGTGTTTTTGTTCCATGTTCTGTTAATCCAAGGAATTTTCCTGTGTTTTCAATTCCTGAGTTTTCATCTGACGATAAATCTCTTACATGAAGCTCGTAAATAACAGCATCATTAATTGTAAGATCTTTGTTTGGATTTTCGTCTTTATCCCATCCTTTTGGATTGGTTGATTCTAAATCGATTACCATTGCTCGTTTTCCGTTTACACCTGTTGTTCTAGCGTATGGATCACATGCTTCTTTTGTTGTTCCATTTACTGTTACAGAATATGTATAGTAAACACCATTTAAGTCCCCATCTTTTGATGCTACCCATGTTCCGTTTACATCAGAAGTCATATCGATGCTTTCGATTAAGTCATCTGTTCCTTCTGTTCCTGATTCATAAAGGTTTAATACTACTTTGCTTGCTGTTGGTGCCCATACACGGAAGTCTGTTTTATCTTTTGTCCATGTTGCACCAAGGTCATCGCCTTCATAAGTAAATTCAGCTTCAAAGTCTGAAGTTGAATAGTAGTCAGGCATTACAATATGATATTCATTTCCTTCAAATGTTAAAGAATAACTTGCTGCTAAATCAAATTCTTCGTTTAATTCAATTACATATTTGTTCTTGCCTTCATCTGTCACACCTTCGTATTCTACTGTATCTTCACCACATTTAACTTCGAATACATCTTCATAATTTTCAAGTGCTGCTGATGTTTTTACTACGACGGTTTTTTCGCTGTATACAGCAGAAACAACTTTTGTTCCTTCTTTTGCATCTTCTCCAAGAACAATTTCACATCCCTTTTCCCCCGATTTTACATACATGTGAACGGTTCCTGAAATATATTTCGATACATCAATGAACTGATCTTCCCCTACATCTTTTGCTTCCCATTCTCCTAAGCGGACAATATAACCTACTTCGGTTGCAGCTGGTGAAACAGTTTTCGTTGCAACCATTTCTCCATCTTCTTCTACAAATTCGTAAGCGTTCCCTTCTCCACCTACTTCCCAAAACCAAACTGACCAATCATCATATTTGCCATCTGGTCTTTCATAGTGCAATTTCAGCACTAAGTCTTCTGCTTTTGCTACTTCTGGATTTGCTACTAAAGATGCAAACATTGTAAGCACCATTACAAATACCATGAGTAACGCTTTGATACGTTTTTTCATTTCTCAAATACCCTTTCTCATATCTTCTCGGTTGAAAACCTAATGGTATTTTAACACAAGAAAGTGGTGTCTGTTTTCACGAAAATTTACTAAAATTTTTGTCTATTATGTATAATAGGGGCGGTTTGAGTTTCCTGGGTTTTGATTTTTCTCCATGGGAAAAAATAAGAACCCAAGGCAAAAAATAATTGTAATTTTTTACCTTGGGTTACATTTTTGTTGTATAGAGATAATACTTAGCTAAATTCTCTAGAACTTCTCTCTTCTCATATTCTTTTTTTATAATAGAGAAAATTATTTTTTCTTTTTCATGCATTTTTCTCTATAGAGAAATGTCATTTCTCCCTGAAAGCTTTTTTCCTACATAGAGAAACCACTTTTCTCCCGGCATTCCTTTTTCTGCATAGAGAAACCACTTTTCTCCCGGCATTCCTTTTTTCTGCATAGAGAAACCACTTTTCTCCCGGCATTCTTTTTTCCTGTATAGAGAAACTACTTTCTCTTGCGCTTTTTTATATAGAAAAATTTTTCTTCTCTACTGCGACATCATTTCTACAAAGTATTTATGAATGCTTAAATCATCATCTAGTTCTGGATGAAAGGACATTGCCAGCTGATTTTTGTATCTTACTGCTACAATATGGTCTTCTTCTTTTGCCAACACTTCTACTTCTGGTTTGGCACATTCGATATATGGTGCACGGATAAAGGTCATTGGAACTTTTCCAATTCCCTTCATTTCATTTTCGATGAAAAAACTTCCAAGTTGTCTTCCATAAGCATTTCTTTTTACAGTTACTGGTAATGTTTTGAAGTTTTCTCTTTCATCATTTTCTACTTTTTCAGCTAAGAGTATGAGTCCTGCACAGGTAGCTAATACTGGAAGTCCTTCTTCTATTTTCTTTTTCAATACCAAAAACATATCAAGTTCTTTTAAAAGTTTTCCCTGTACGGTACTTTCACCACCTGGTAATACTAATCCATCTATGGGTTGGTTTAGGTCTTCTTTTTTACGTAGCTCTACACAGGTCACTCCTAGTTTTTCTAACATTTTCTCATGCTCGATAAAGGCACCCTGGATTGCTAAAACTCCAACTACCATCCTATTTTCCTCTTTCTGCCATTAAAAGTTCGATTTCCTGTTCGTTGATTCCGACCATAGCTTCTCCTAAGTCTTCTGAGAGCGAAGCAATCAAGCTTGCGTCTGTATAATTTGTTACTGCTTTTACAATCGCATTTGCTCTTTTTTCCGGATTTCCTGATTTAAAAATTCCAGATCCTACAAACACACCCTCAGCACCAAGCTGCATCATAAGTGCGGCATCTGCTGGAGTTGCAACACCACCTGCTGCAAAATTTACGACTGGAAGTTTTCCATGTTCATGTACATATAAAACTAAATCATATGGAACCTGAAGAATTTTTGCTTCCTGGAACAATTCATCCTCGCGCATTCCTTTAATTTTTGCGATTTCACTATTCATCATTCTCATATGACGTACTGCCTGAACTACATCACCAGTTCCTGGTTCACCTTTTGTACGAATCATAGATGCACCTTCGTTAATACGACGCAATGCTTCTCCTAAGTCCTTTGCTCCACATACAAATGGAACTTTGAATTTTGTTTTATCAATGTGGTATACATCATCTGCTGGTGATAATACTTCACTTTCATCAATGTAATCAATTTCAATTGCTTCTAATAATTGTGCTTCTACAAAATGTCCAATTCGACATTTTGCCATAACAGGAATAGATACTGCTTCCTGGATTCCTTTAATCATTTTTGGGTCACTCATACGTGAAACACCACCTGCTGCACGAATATCTGCTGGAATTCTTTCTAATGCCATAACTGCACATGCACCCGCTGCTTCTGCAATTCTTGCCTGTTCTGGTGTGGTTACGTCCATGATTACTCCACCTTTTAACATCTGTGCAAGTTCTTTATTTAACTTATATCTGCTTTCTGCCATTTTTATTTCCTCCTGGGTTGTTTTTTTCACTGCTCTCCATTATAATCACAACTGACCATATTAAAATATTCAATTTGAATATATTCAAAAAGGTCAGTTTGGAGGATTATTGTCAAATGATTACATATTCTTTTGCAAATATAGGGTCAGATTGTCTCTATATACATCTATACAAATGCATCAAAAATGACGTATTAGAGGGAAATCTACGTGTAGGAGAGAAGCTTCCTTCCAAACGAAGCCTTTCAAAAAATCTGAACATAAGTGTTATCACCGTAGAAAACGCTTACGCCCAACTCATGTCCGAAGGATACATATATTCCGTTCCAAAAAAGGGATTTTTTGTAGCAGATATTATGGATTTGCAGAAAAAACAGGAACAAATCCTCTCTTCTGAAAATATTCAGCTTTCGTCTGGTGAATCCTCTTACTTTGCAAATTTCACAAGTAATCAAACCAGTTCTTTACATTTCCCATTTTCTATTTGGGCAAAAATAACAAGAGAATTATTAACGAATCACCAAACAGAACTTTTAACTAACCCTCCTTGTGGTGGAATCCTTCCTCTTCGTGAAGCAATTGCAAAAAACTTAAAGGATTTTCGTGGAATGAATGTTGCTCCTGAGCAAATTATCATTGGAGCTGGAACAGAATACTTATATGGACTTTTGATTCAGCTTCTTGGATTTCAAAAAAGGTATGCCGTTGAAGATCCCGGCTATCACAAAATCTCTCAAATATACGATAGCCATAATGTTAACTGTCAGCACATTTCCATCGATTCACATGGAATCCAGGTTTTAGAATTAGAAAAGAAAAAAATTGATATTGCGCACATTTCTCCTTCGCACCATTTTCCAACAGGAATTGTTATGCCAATCAGCAGAAGATATGAACTCCTTAGTTGGGCATCCAAAGCAGAAGGTAGATATATCATTGAAGATGATTACGATAGTGAATTTCGACTAAGCGGACAACCAATCCCAACATTGCAAAGTATTGATGTTGAAGAAAATGTCATATATATTAACACATTTACAAAGACACTTGCATCTACCGTCCGTATCAGCTACATGGTCTTGCCTAAGCATTTGGTAAACCAATTCTATTCTGATATGTACTTTTACTCTTGTACTGTTTCAAACTTTGAACAGTACATTTTAGAACGTTTCATTTCGGAAGGTTTTTTCGAGAAGCATATCAATCGTATGCGTAACTATTATCATAATAAGAGGGACATGATTTTGCAGACCATTCACACAAGTCCACTTGCAAAATATGTAACCATTTCAGAAGAAGACGCCGGTCTGCATTTCCTTATGAAAATAGAAACAGAGCTTACCGACGAAGAAGTATTACAAAAACTTGAACAAGAGGGCATAAAAATATCGGCGTTGTCCCAGTACTACCAGAACCCGCCGAAGGATGTCGCACACGTATTTATCGTAAACTATTCTCTTGTACCCGAAGAGAATATTGAGAAAGCAATCGAGAGTATATATAAATCACTGTTTGCAAGATGATATACACTATAATCCACGAATAATATTTAAATAGTCTTGGCGTTGATCCACAACTGTCAATGAGAGAGTCCACCTTTATTCACACACCACAATGTTATCGTATGATTTGTATCCCTTTGGACAAGCATCCGTTAAAATTGTAGCTGTGTTAAATTCTCCAAATGTGACACAGCTTACGTTATCAAACTTTGATGCATCACATAACACATAACGTTTCTTGCATTGTTCTAATGCAGTTTCTTTGATTTGTGCTTCGCTTGCATCCGGTGTTGTAAATCCTTCTGCCACATTTACTCCATTACTACCAAAGAACCCTTTGGTAAAATGGTAATTGCGTAAGGTATTCATTGCCTGACTACCTACGATAGCCTCGGTAGAACCTTTTAATTCTCCACCAATTAAGTATACATACATTCCGCGTGCTGCCAACTTCTGTGCATGCACAACTGCGTTTGTCACAAATTTTGCTGATGTTTCTGTTATATAGTCAATCATAAAACCGGTTGTTGTTCCTGCGTCAAGATAAACAAAATCTGATGGCTCTATAAGTGATGCTGCATATTTCGCAATACATCTTTTTTCTTCGATATTTTGATCCATCTTCTGCTGAACTGTTGGTTCTTTTGTTTCAAAGGTAATATCCGAAGAGACTGCTCCACCAAATACACGCACTAAGCGCCCTGCTTTGTCGAGTGCATTGATGTCACGTCTTGCTGTCGATTCGGAAATATCAAACTGTTTGCAAATTTCCGTAACCGTAACACTCTTTTTCATTTCTACAAGTTTTACAATCTCTTCATACCTTTGTTCTGTCAGCATTTTCTATTCATTCCCCGCTTTTTTATATTCTTTTACATTTGTCTGACGAATAATTTTTCGAATTGGAAGAATTCTTGCTGGCGATACAGAAAGTTCATCTACGCCCATCGCCAAAAACTCTTGTGTAAGTTCTGTGTCTGCGCCAAGTTCTCCGCAAATTCCTGCCCAAATTCCCGCCTTATGCGCATTTTCTACTACCATACGAATCATGCGTAATACAGCAGGATGATGTGGGTTATAAAATTCGTCCAATTTTGGATTCTGACGATCAATTGCAAGGGTATACTGTGTTAAGTCATTTGTTCCAATACTAAAGAAATCTACTGCGTTTGCAAGTTCATCACTCATCATAACAGCCGCTGGAGTCTCAATCATGATTCCCTGCTCAACATCACCGTATATGATGCCTTCAGCACTTAATTCACGCTTTACTTCTTCGACAATTGCTTTGATTCTTTGTACTTCTTCCATACTTGTAATCATTGGATACATGAT
>JAXJUI010000141.1:0-24753 GCA_036309165.1 Agathobacter sp.
ATGGAGTACGATGGAAAGGTATTTTTAGCAAGAGCAAATAAACGAACGCTAATCATGTGGGCGGTAATGATTAGTTTCTTTTCAACATCTTATTTGTTTGACGTCATTTCAGGAACAAAATCCGTTGTATGGTTTATCGGATTATGTGTGTTTTGCTGGTTGCCATTTATCTTTGGCACAATTTTTCTAAAAATAAGAGGTATTGATACAGACAAATTTGCAGATGTAGTTGGGGCTGGATATGGACTATTCTACTTATATGTTATGGTATCAACAAATAGCCTGTTGACTTTTGCATATGTCATTCCGATGACAAGTATGCTCATCATTTATAAGGAAAAAACTTTTATTCTTCGATGTGGAATATTTAACATTGGTGTTGTGCTATTTTCCATTGTACGAACACTTTTGTCACATGGTGGGAATGTCGAAATCAAGGAGTATATCGCACAATTGTTAGTTATTACTTTGTTGTATGCGGGATATATTATGTCGATTATTCATCTTACATTGTCAGATGGAGCGATGCTTGGTTCAGTAAAAAGCAATTTATCTAGAGTTGTGGAGACAGTAGAGAAAGTAAAAAGGGCAAGCAATTCGATTGTAGATGGAGTAACTGTAGTACGTGAACTTGCAGAAGAAAATAAAGAAGGTGCTCAAGAGGTAGATCTTGGTATGGAGGATTTGTCGGATAAGAGTACTATTTTAAGTGACCGTGTTGAATCAACCTTGGAAATGACCGAAAACATTGAAAAGCAGGTTGAGAATATGGCGGACTTGGTTACAAAAATTGTTAACTTAAGTACGACATCCTCTGATCATGCAAATCAGAGTACGAAGGAATTGGAGAATGCAGTAAATGCAACAAACTCTATGGCACAACTTTCAGAAGATGTAGAGATTATCCTTGGAGAATTTAAAGAGCAGTTTGAAAAAGTAAAACAGGAAACTGGAACCATTACACAGATTACTTCACAGACAAACCTGCTTGCGTTAAATGCTTCTATAGAGGCTGCAAGAGCGGGAGAAGCTGGAAAAGGTTTTGCAGTAGTTGCAGATGAAATTAGAGATTTAAGTAGTGGAACGCAGGCGTCTTCTACAAGCATTTTGGAAGCACTTTCTCATTTGGAAGAAACTTCAGAAAAAATGACAGAATCGGTAGCAACCATTTTGACATTGATTTCAGAGACACTTGTTACGATGAAGAGTGTAAATACAAGCGTTGGAATCATTGCAGAAGATTCAAAAGAACTCGGACTAGAGATTCTGAATGTAGATGGAGCAATGAAAGATGTTGAGCAGTCAAATAAGAACATGGTTGATAACATGCGTCAGGTAAAAGATATCATGGGAGATATCACACAAAGTGTTAGTGATTCAGAAGCAACAACAACGGTAATGCTTAGCAAGTATGAAGAAACGGCACGAAATGTACTTGAAATTGAAAATGTTGTTACTCACTTAATCGAAGAACTTGGAACTGGCGGATTTATGAAAGCCGAGGATATTAATCCGGGTATGAATATTACATTAATCGAGCAGACTAGAGCTGGAGAAAGTAGTATTTACGCAAATGCAAAAGAAGATGTTCAGCAAAACAACTGGCATTTAGAATTTAATGAAAAAGTGCTTCGCGTAGAGAATGAGCATATTCGAATTCCTTCTACACCAAGAAGTGAAGAATTCTTTGCAGATAAGCATAAGAAATTATTTGAAGTACGTGTTGTAGTTAATAATGCAGTGTATGTGTGGAATGATGTCACAATCAAGAAGGATGCACATCAGAATGAATATGAGGTTCTCATAGAAGGAAAACCAACCGTATTTAACAGAAGAAAGCATCCAAGACTTTCTATATCAAATCCATGTAATATCTGGATTGATAATGGACAAACACCAAAACATGGAAAGATGGTAAATATTAGTGCGGGTGGCTTTGCATTTGAGTCCACGGATTCTGTTTTTGAAAAATGTGTTGGAAAAGAAGTTGAATTAGAAATTCAGAACTTTGATTTATTAGAAGGCGTGAAATTACAAGGTGTGATTGTACGTTCAACAGATAATCATGGAAATTATATTGTGGGATGTAGAATGCCAGAAGACAATCATTTGATTCGTGAATATGTAGAAAGAAATATGTAAGAAAAAGAAAGTGCTAAGCGTGTCTATTTGGAACATGCTTAGCACTTTTTTGATTACTCTACGAAATCACGGAAGCACCATTTCGCGATAGCAGTAGAGACATTGTAGTTACGAAGATTGATTTTTTCATCTACGACAACAGAATTTTCATAATCGATTGCCCAACTATGTGAATATTCTGCAATTGCAGGAGCAGCATCTGTGGATAACTCACATAAGATACTCGTATCACCTTTTACAATAATATTATATTTTGCAATCCAGTAATCCGGATGTGCAAAGGAGAAGCATAAATAGAACACTGTGGTCGTAACGAGTATGTGTCGGAAAATCGAATAATTGTTTTTAAAGATTAAAATAATTATTCCGACAAGGATTACTGCAAGTAGTGCCAAAACCCAAAGAACAAAAATACGAAGAAAAGTCAAATTGTATGCCTGAATATATAAACACATACGGAGAGCACTTGATGCAATCATAATATAAGTAGTACAACAAATGATAGTGAGTAATATTTTCATCATAAGATTATCCTTAAAAAAACCAAGGAAGAAGAGTACAAGTGCGATGTTTATTAAACAGACCACTAATAATTGAAAGAAACCTTCTCTTGCATAGGAAGCATAGGTGTATTCATCGGGAAGCGACATATTTCCAATGAAAAGATAAATAATCTGAATCAATGAAAATATAAGGTATACACTAGAGATGCAAATAAGAATGGTATTTCCTACGATTGGTTCAAAATGTTTTAGGTTTGGAGCTTTTGTTGGAATGCGTCTTTTTCCAAGAAAGCGTATTCCACAATAGGAAGCAAAAATTGCAAACAAAAAGGTAAATATTATTCCGACAAAGTCTATAAGGTCAAAATCAATGAAAGTGATGTTTGCAATCATATCAAAAAAAACTGCATCTGCAGAAGCCAATAACAATACCAGAATAAGAACAATAGGGATAGAAATTAAAATTCCCAGGAGAATAAATAGGAGGTTCTTTCTTTCTGATCTGTTATCTTTTTGTTCATATGAGTAATCTCCAAAATCCGAAAAGAAATCTTCAATTGACAAAATCGAACCGCCAATTGATGCAATAATTGAACAAAAATGAAGTGAAAGAGTCCACTTTTTTGTGTCATAGACATTTCGGATGAGCATGACAATAAGTAGTAACAAAATTCCAAGATAATTCATCATAAGAATAGGTGTACTTGTTGTACATCCAGTAGAGATTGCCAGCAAAACAATTCCTACAATGTAAGGAGTGTTTCCTTTTCGTTTTTCTATATTAGTTATCCTAAGCGCATAAAATGCATAGAAGAGAGTAGATAAAACAAAAGGAACCATCCAAATACTATGAAAGTTTTTGTAAAGACAAAATGTATAAAATATGCCGTAAAAAAGTGTTGGAAGAGAGAGTCTCTTAAAAATAAGAGCGTGATTTTCCATAAGATTACCTCCTTAGTCAGGCCGGTATTCTAGCAAATCTCCTGGTTCACAGTCTAAAACTTTACAAAGTTTATTTAGCGTATCAAGCTTTATGGCTTTTGCCTTACCATTCTTTAGAATAGAGACATTGGCCATAGTAATATCTAGTTTTTCAGATAATTCTGTAACGCTCATTTTGCGTTTTGCAAGCATGACGTCAATGTTGATGATAATAGCCATATATATACTCCATTTCTAAATAGTAAGATCGTTTTCCATTTTCATCTCATAGGCATTTGCAATAAGCTTGGAAAGTGCTTCACAAAGGACAACTAGTATAAGTCCGCCAACAATTTCAAAAAGGAAAAGAATTCCAGAATAAATAATCAAATCCCCCATAAAGGAGTGGCAAAGAAGTTTAATAAAACAGCAAACACTAAGTGAGCCTGAACCAATCGCCATTTTATGGAACGAAGATGCATTTTCCATAGAAAATGAATTATCATTTCCAATCTCAAAACATACTTTCCAAAACTGGAATAGAATGTAATAGCAAATCACTGAGGTGAAAATTGTAAAAGCAACGTATAAATACTTTTGTGTATATAATTCATAAAGAAGTAACGCACCAAAAACAAATAGACCAAGGATACCTATATTAATGGTAAGTCCTTTTAACCAATTGGAAATTCTGTGCTGTCTCATAACCGACCTCCGTATTATCATGTTATTTTTTAAATAATTTATTACAAATTTATGCTTCCTTGATTTGGAGTATAACGCAAGAAATAATGAAATGCAAGAAAAATTTATCGAATTACAATAAATTTATTTTGAAATATAATAAAATAGAGCGCCAAGAGGGTTCGAAATGAACGAACTTAGTGCTCTAATTTATAAATTATGAAAAGAATTATTTGTAGAAAATAAGACTAGTAAGTAAGTTCAACATCACCAATGCTGCCGGTAAAGGAAATCTCGTCACCGTTTGTTCCTTTTTGTGTATAACTCTGACGATAGTTTTGACCATTTACTTTTACATCCCCTACATCTGTACGAAGATCTAAAGAAGTATCATCTAAATCAGTTGTGAAGTTTGCTTTTATATCACCAACGTCGCAATTGATTTCTCCGTCAGTAGAAGCAAAGGAATCTAAACGAACGTCACCAACATCGCTTGAAAGCTTAAAATATTTTGCAGAAGTGTTCTGGATTTCCATATCTCCGACATCGCAAGCTACGTCCAAATTGTTAATAGAAACATTCTCCATAAGGAAATCTCCAACATCAATCTCGCAGGTTAAATCAATTTCTGCATCTCTTGGAATAGTTATAGTTAAATGAAGTGGATGGCTGTCAATATTTACATTGTGAATTTTGTCCTGATATACATGAAGTCTGTTTCCGACCATTTCAAATTCAGGAGCTAATCTTTCAGGAGCTTGAAATTCAATGGCATAGGAATTACCAGATGTAATGGTTACATCCATAATATCCATATCAATATCTAAGTCAGAGAAAGCTTCAAGCTCTTCTGCAAAATCAACATCCTCTCCAAGATCAGTAAGCCCACTAAGGGAGAAGTCTCCAATATGGAAGTTTCCAACACTAAAATTCATAAAAGGAATATTGTGAAAGAATCCTCCGAAGTGAATCAAACATCCAAAGATAATACAAAATACTGTGATTAATGAAATAATTGTAAGGTAAATTTTGCGTCCCATATTAATCCTCCTCGAAAATAGTTCCTAAAATCGAATATATAATGGCTGCAAGCGGCCATATAATCCAAGTAATGTTCCATGCAAATGTAAGAAAACTAAATGATAAATAAATACAGGTAATTGTTTTCCAATAACAAGACATAATATTTTCTGCAGCTTTGCTCTTATATCTTTTCTTTGTATTTGAGGCACCTGCATAACTTCCAGCCACAGTGTTTTGTGGATTTAAGTTAAGAAGGGTTGAGTAAGCACCATTCTTATAATTTGTAAGAATCATCATAAATACGCCAAGTCCAACAAATGGAAAAAGGAAAGCTCCACCTAAACCATTCAAGATACCAAAATAATTCAGTTCATCAATAACGATTTCAGGGAGAACACTTAAGATACAAAGAACAATACCGAAAGTAATGAGTATTGCATGTGTTGTACGGTACAAATCCTTTTGTTTCTTAATTTCCAAAGTAGTAGCGTAGTCTATTATACAAGGTTCTTCTTTGATATAGTTCCATTTTTCAAAAGAAATACCTGAAAAGATAAACAAGCCAACCGCTACAGCAATCATTAAAAACATACAGCTTACGCCAATCACAGATATAGATCCAAGTGAAATTGAATCAAGAACACACACAGGAAATACGCAGTTGATACAAAGCAGTACACCGAGCGCAATCATAAATCCATGACGAGAAGATGCTTTCACGTAAGCGGTTGCTTCCTGTAAAGAAAGGCGGCGGCCAAAGGTAGGAGCGTCCTTTCTCATGTAATTTCGAATTCCTAAATCTTCGGCGAGTTCTTCTAAGTTTCCAAATTCAGAAATAACAATTCCGACTGCTTCGTTTTCGGATTTGCCTTCCTCTTTCAATTCAGTATATTTATCTTCCATCATCTGAAGCAATTCGTCTTTGGCTTTTAAGACCTCTGCTGTCATTGGAAGATTCATAAACATACTTTCTAAGTAATTTCTAATTGCTTCCATAATTTGTTCCTCCCAAATCTTTCATAATAAAATTGTCGACGACCTCCTGGGTAAGGGACCACTCCTCACACTTGGTACGATAATAATCTCTTCCTAAATCAGTAATACGGTAATAAGTACGTCTTTTTGAGCCTGAATCATCGGTTCCGGCAAAAGATTCAATAAAACCGTTTTTTTCCATTCGAGTAAAAGCAGAATAAAGAGTCGTTTCTTTAATCATATATTTCTCATTTGAAATGCTTTTGATTTGTTTGGAAATTTCATACCCGTAAGAAGGATTATTCCAAAGAAGATAAAGAATCATAGTGTCATTGTATCCACGAATGACGTCACTACCAATTTCAGCCATAATGTGTCCTCCTTTACATTAACTTTAAACCTGTGTCAGAATACTACGATAGACATACCTACGACAGTCGTACTACGCCTGACGTAGTAAACATACCACGACAGTCGTAGTATGTCAATCCCTGTGTCTGATTTTTTGTGATATGTGCACAAAAAAATATGTTATATTTTATTAATCTATACAAAATGATAATTGGGGGCTTGCAGAGGGAAAAAAATGGTACTATACTCAACACATGAAAACGTTACCGAAAACATTGCCGGTAACAAGGAATAGTTTTCAGAGGAAAAAATTTGTATCACATTTTTAGGAGGGTAAAAATGAAAAAGAAATTAGTATCAGCATTATTAGTTTCTGCAATGGCAGCTAGCATGCTTGTTGGTTGTGGAGACAAAGGTGGATCTACAGAAGGCGGTTCTGCAAACGCAGGTGGCAGCGACGCAGCTGGATCAGTTTACATGTTAAACTTCAAACCTGAATCAGATCAGGCTTGGCAGGATTTAGCAGCAATCTACACAGAACAGACTGGAGTAGAAGTTAACGTATTAACAGCAGCTGAAGGACAGTACAACACAACACTTACTTCAGAAATGTCAAAAGGCGAAGAAGCTCCTACAATCTTTAACGTAGGTAACTCTGATGCAGCTAAAACTTGGAACGATTATACATATGATTTAACAGGTTCTGCATTATACAGCCACTTATCAGACAAATCACTTTCTATCAACTATGATGGAAAAGTTGCTGCAGTAGCTAACTGCTACGAATGCTATGGTATCATCTACAACAAAACAATCCTTGAAGGATATTGTGGAATGGATGGTGCAGTTGTTTCTTCTATCGACGAAATCGATAGCCTTGATACATTAGAAGCAGTTGCAAAAGACATCAACGACAGAGTTGATGAAATCAACGAAGAACTTGGAACAGACTTAACAGGAGCTTTCGCTTCTTCAGGTCTTGATGGCGGATCTTCTTGGAGATTCTCAGGACACTTAGCAGGTGTTGAATTATACTACGAATTCAAAGATCTTGGATGTGACTTAGTTGCTGGTTCAGGTGATGTTACTGGTAAATACATGGATAACTTCAAGAGAGTTTGGGATATGTACGTAGATACATCTTCAGCAGACAAAGCTACATTAGCTGGTGGAACATACAATGCTGAAATGGAATTTGGTATGGGAGAAGCAGTATTCTTCCAGAATGGTAACTGGGAATTCTCTGCTTTAACAAACCCAGATAATGGTTATATTGTAACAGCTGATGATCTTGGTATGATGCCAATTTACTTCGGTGTTGATGATGCTAACCAGGGTCTCTGCGTTGGTACAGAAAACTACTGGGCAGTTAACAGCCAGGCTTCACAGGAAGATATCGATGCTACATTAGCATTCCTTGAATGGGTAATCACATCTGATGAAGGTCGTGATTCTATGGTTAATGTACAGGGACTTTCAGCTCCATTTGATACATTCACAGGTGAATATGCTCCAACAAACGTATTCTCTCAGGATAATGAAAAATATGCAGCAGCTGATAAAACAGCAGTAGCTTGGTCATTCAATGCTACACCTAACACAGATACATGGAGAGCAGCAGTAGTTGCACCACTTACAGCTTACACAGATGGTTCTGGATCATGGGATGATGTTGAAGCAGCATTCGTTGATTCTTGGGCTACAGAATGGGCTGAAGTTCACGGAGAATAATCAATAAAAGAATGATTAGTAATTTAGGGGTGGGTGACCAGTCACTCACCCTTTTTTTGAAAGAAAGGGTTTATTATGGAAAAAGCAATAAAAAAATATTTTCCAATATTTGTACTTCCTACATTGGCAGCATTTACAATTGGATTTATTGTGCCATTCGTTTATGGTATTTTCCTCTCATTCTGTGAGTTTACAACGGTAACAGATTGGAAATGGGTAGGAATTGACAACTATTTGAAAATCTTTTTTGTAAATGGAGAGTTGGATCCGACATTTATTCATGCAATTTGGTACACTGCATTATTTACCGCTGTTTCGGTTGTTATTATTAATGTGGTTTCATTTACCATTGCTATGGCACTTACAAAAGGTATTAAAGGAACAAATCTTTTCCGTACTGTATTTTTCTTACCAAACTTAATTGGTGGTATCGTACTTAGTTATGTATGGTTAATGATTTTTAATGCTATTTTACAGAATTATTCAAAAACTATTGTTTCAACAGAATGGTATGCATTCTGGGGATTAATCGCAGTAGTATGCTGGCAACAGATTGGTTACATGATGATTATTTATGTTGCAGGCATTCAGAACGTTCCTGGTGAACTTATCGAAGCTGCAAAAATCGATGGAGCTACAAGTTTCCAGTTACTCCGCCATGTAATTCTTCCAATGTTAATGCCTACGATTACAATTTGTACATTCCTTACATTGACAAACGGATTTAAATTATTCGATCAGAACTTAGCGCTTACAGGTGGTAACCCTGGTAAGATGTCACAGTTACTTGCTCTTAATATTTATGACACCATGTATGGTAGAACAAACTGGCAGGGTGTTGGTCAGGCCAAGGCTGTTATCTTCTTTATTATGGTTGCTTTAATTGCAGTAATTCAAAATAAAATCACAACAAGCAAGGAGGTACAGGAATAATGGCAAAAGAAAAGAAACAAAAAGAACAAACTGTTAGCACTGTACGTCAGGCAAAACATGGTTGGATTTGGACAATATTTTTCTCAATTTTGAGTATTCTTTGGCTTTCACCAATTATTTTAGTTTTGATGAACTCATTTAAACGAAAAGCATATATTTTCCGTAATCCATTCGGAATTAGTGCATTTAAACTTTCAGATGGTTTTGATAAATGGTCATCCGGTATTGAAAAAGCGTTCTTTGGAATACAGAACTATGTAAATGGTTTGAAATTGACAGAGTTTCCAAAAGTATTTGCCAACTCATTATTTATTACAGTTGCATCTGTACTTGTAATTATCCTTTGTACATCAATGTGTGCATGGTATATTGTACGAGTTAAAAATGTAGTAACAAAAGGAATGTATGTATTATGTCTTTTCTCTATGATTGTACCATTCCAGATGGTAATGTTTACATTATCTAAATTTGCAAATATTTTACACTTAGGAACACCAGTAGGTATCATTGTTGTATATCTCGGATTTGGAGCAGGTCTTTCTGTTTTCATGTTTACGGGATTTGTAAAGAGTATTTCACTTGAAATAGAGGAAGCAGCGATGATTGACGGATGTAATCCGCTCCAAACATACTTTATGGTTGTATTTCCAATTTTAAAACCAACAACAATCACAGTTGCAATTTTACAGGCAATGTGGGTATGGAACGATTATCTTTTACCAGTACTTGTTCTTAATATCAACAAATATAAGACAATTCCAATTGCAGTACAGTACTTAAAACAAAGTCATGGACAGCTCGACTGGGGTGCAATGATGGCTGTTTTGGTATGTGCGATTTTACCAATTGTAATCTTCTACTTAATTTGTCAGAAATATATTATTGAAGGTGTATTAGCAGGAGCGGTAAAAGGCTAAAATTTATTAATTCAGCGGTAACTATGGGTGTAGAAAAATGACAATAGTGGATATTGCGAAGGAATCAGGGTATTCCATTAGTACGGTATCCCGTGTGCTTAATAATCGTAGTGATGTAAGTCCGGTTGCAAAGAAAAAAATTATGGAAATCGTGGAAGCACACAATTTTGTACCGAACAATAATGCGAAACACTTAAAACAGACAACAACAAAAAGTATTTTGATTCTTGTAAAAGGTACCTCAAATATGTTGTTTTCCAACATTATTGAGGAAATCCAAAGTATTATGGAAGAATCTGCTTATGAAACACGTGTATACTATTTAGACGAAGACCAAAATGAAGTTGAGGAGGCGATTCGTCTATGTAGAGAACGAAAGCCACTTGGTATTTTGTTCCTGGGGGGGAATATGGTGTATTTCCAGGCTGGCTTTGGCGAGGTAAATGTTCCATGCGTTCTTGTAACGAACCAGGGAAAAACGCTACGATTTGACAATTTGTCATCGGTTGCGACCGATGACAAAGCAGCGTCAGAGGTTGCGGTAGATTACTTGTTTGAAAATGGACATGAATACATTGCTGAAATCGGTGGCGATATTGATAGATCTACAACAGCGCAACAACGACATATAGGTCTTCTAAGAAGCTTTGAAAAGCATGGACGGGTATTTAACGAGGAACTTTTCGAAAGAGCGAGGTTCTCATATGACAGTGCATATCGTGCAATGAATCGTTTACTTGATAAAAACCTTCCAATTACAGCGGTATATGCAATTTCGGATACAATGGCAATTGGTGCGATTCGCGCCATTCGGGACAGAGGATTGAATGTGCCGAATGATATTTCGATTGTTGGATTCGATGGAATTACTCTCGCGGATTATTATAATCCAAAGATAGTTACAATTCGTCAAAGATATAAAGAAATTGCCAGACGAAGCGTAGAAATCATGTTTAATATGGTAGATTTAAATACAGGCGCTACACATGAACTGATTCCATTTGTGTTAAACGAAGGGGAAAGTGTAAAAAAAATATAGTTTTTATTGAGAGTAATTGAAACTGTAGAAGTTGATGTTGCTCTCTATTTTTTTCATCGGAAATATGATATAACAAAGTAGATAACAAAAAGGAATAGGTAGATATGAAACTACGATATATTATAGTAACGACACTTTTCATTTTCATGGGAAGTTTGTGTTCTTGTGGAAAAACAGTTGCGGATTCTTTAGATGAAACAGGAAGAAAGCAGGAAACGCAAACGAGTACACAGTTACAGGAAACGAACACAGAAATAGCGCAGGAAACGAAAGAAGATGACTTACATCCTTATGAGTTTACACTTTGCTTCGCAGGGGATGTACGCGTAAGTGAAGAAGCTCCAACAACAGAAAAGTTAGATGCATCAGAAAATGGAGTATATGATTGTATTTCTCCAGAACTTATAACGGCAATGCAGGCTGCTGATGTGATGTGTATCAATAATGAATTTGCTTTCAGTACGAATGGTGAACCATTACCAGGAAAAGCATATACTTTTCGAGCAAATCCTAGCCGCGTAGAGGTGTTAGAAGAACTTGGTGTTGATATTGTAAATCTTGCAAATAACCATGTGTACGATTATGGACAACAGGCATGTGTTGACACAATGACAACCTTGAAGGATGCGGATATCAAATATTTTGGTGCAGGAAACGATTTAGAGGAAGCTATGCAGCCTGAATATGTAGAAGTTGATGGGAAAACGGTTGCATTCGTAGGAGCTTCTCGCGCAGAAAAGAATTTTATGACTCCGCAGGCAACAGAAACAGAGCCAGGTATTTTGCTATGTTATGAGCCGGAACTGTTCATAGAAACGATAAAGGAAGCGAAAGAGCAGGCGGATTTTGTCATTGCAGTAGTACATTGGGGAACGGAATACAGCACGGTATTAGAAGATGTGCAAACGGAAACAGCAAAAGAATATATCGATGCAGGTGCAGATGCGATTATTGGTGGACATTCCCATTGTTTACAGGGAATTGAGTATTATGATGGGAAACCGATACTATATAGTTTAGGAAACTTTTGGTTTACGAAAAAGTCTATGTATTCCATGTTAGTACAACTTCATTTTGATGGTGATGATGAAAACCAAACGGTGGAATTACAGATTGTTCCTGCAATGCAGGAGGATGCGTATACATATTATTTGTCAGATGCAGGACAAAGAAATGAAATGTTTGAATATTTAGAATCAATTTCGACAGATATTACGATTGATAATACCGGCGTGGTACATCAAATACAATAAAAGGAGAATCGAATGAAAAAGAACAAGTGGTTAATTAGTGCAGGAATTCTATGGGGACTTCAAATAATCTTTAGTATTGCGGCAATTGTACAGCTTGCAATTCTAAATGCGCTACCAATGCGTTATGCGTGGCTGATTTATATTTTTTTGATTCTTATTTGCGCATTAAGCGGCTTTGGAATGCTCTTTACACAGAATAGAAAACAAAAAGAACCAATCATGATTGGAAAATGGAAACTTCCTACCGTAAAGATGGGAAAAGAGCCATTGTACGCATGTCGTGCATTTGGAATGTTTTTGGGGATTTTGGGCGTACTCATTGGGGTTGTTGTTGTGTTTTATATAGGTAAACTAAATCGCACATTGATTAATATTGCGAATCCAAATGAACAGAGTAACCGAATTAGTGTATATGTATTAGAGGGAAGTGAATACGAAGAGCTAAAAGATTTAAAGAACGAAAAAATTGGTTTTTGCTTTGCCTTTGATGAAGAGCATATCAAGATGGCAGAAGCGGATTTGAAAGATGAACTTGGGAAAGATGTTGATATTACATACTTTGCTACAATTGTTGAAATGGTAGATGGTTTGTATGAAGGCGAAGTAGATGCTATTGTATTGAATGAAGTATATGAAGGCTTATTATGCGAGCAGGATGAGTATGTAAACTTTACGACAGAGACAAGAAAGGTTCATACATTTGAATACGTTGAGAAATTTGATGATGAAATAGAAGAGGAAGAAGATAATCGTCCAATTACGGAGCGACCATTTGTTGTGTATATCAGTGGAAACGATGGAAGAACAACCAACTTAAGTCAAAGCAGAAGTGATGTAAATATTTTGGCTGTTGTAAATCCACAAACAAAGCAGGTCTTACTTGTAAATACACCACGTGATACGTATTTAGCATTAGAAGGAAACAAAAATATGATGGATCGTCTGACACATGCGGGATTGTATGGTCAGGATTGTTCGATGAAATCACTTAGTGAATTTTATGATGTAGATGTAGATTATTATGGACAAGTTAACTTCAATGGATTTAAGAAAATGGTAAATGCTGTGGGAGGCGTTTCGGTTTACTCAGAAACATCATTTACATCAAAACATGGAATGAATTTCTCAGCTGGAATGAATTATTTAGATGGAGAACAAGCATTGGAATTTGTACGTGAAAGAGATGCTTTTCCAGACGGAGATTTTACGCGAGGAAGAAACCAGATGAAGGTCATTGAAGCAATTATTGCGAAAATGTCTGCGGGAACTTTACTTGCAAATTACACGCAAATATTAGATTCCATGGAAGGAACATTTGCAACAAATGTATCTACAGATGAAATGTCAGAGCTTGCACGTATGCAGATTGACGATATGGCAACATGGAATGTGAAGATGGTAAGTATGGCAGGAGAAGGAACCTCAAAAACCACATATACAATTCCAGATAAGAATCAGTATGTAATTATCCCTGATGATGACTCGGTAGAAGAAATAAAGGATCTCATCCAATCGGTAATCGATGGAGAGACCCTCAAAATCGAAACAGAAGAATAAAGACTTACTTTTTCGCGAGCTTCTTTTTTTCACGGAGCTCGCGGAAAAAGGAAGAAAGCATAGAAGAGCATTCTGATTCTAGAATGCCTTTTTCTATTTCTACTTGATGATTAAACTTATCAATTTGTAAAAGATTTATAACAGAGCCTGCGCAACCTGCCTTTGGATTCATGGAACCAATATAAATTTTAGGAATTCTAGCTTGTACAATTGCACCTGCGCACATTTGACACGGTTCCAAGGTAATGTACATTTCGCAATCTTCCAAGCGCCAATCGCCAGTCTTTTTGCTGGCTTTTTTTATTGCGGTGATTTCAGCGTGAGAAAGCGTGTTCTTATCCGTATTTCGTCTGTTATATCCACGTGCAATAATGCGGTCATTTTGCACAATTACACAACCAATCGGAACCTCTTCAAGAGCATAGGCTTTTTTTGCCTGGCGGAGTGCTTCCTTCATATATTTCTCTTGTTTTGTCATATTGATACTCTCCGTGAAAATGATATAATTTATGTATATCTTAACGCGAAACTGTCAAGATGGCAAATTAGAAACAAATAGACAGCATAAATCAAAAGAAGGAAGAAGATTATGTTATTTCAATACGAAACTCCTCGACTCCGATTAAGAATTACGGAACCTTATGATGCGGATATGGTGTTAGATTTTTTTATGCGGGATAAAGAACTATTCGAGCGTTACGAAGCAGATCGTGTGCCGAATTTCTATACTGTAGAACATCAGGAAAAATTATTACGCGCGGAGTATCAATTAGCGCTTCACATGCAGTGCATCCGGTTCTATATTACATTAAAAGATGATCCAAGCAAAATAATTGGAACGATGTGTCTTCGCAATATTCAAAGACCGCTTTATGGAAGTTGTGAGATTGGGTACAAGTTTTCAAGTGCGTTTCATCACAAGGGATATGCGACAGAGGCTCTTCGAAAGGTATGTGAAATAGCGGTAAAGGAATTAGGTCTTCATCGTATTAATGCATGGGTTCATCCGCAGAATACGGATTCCATGAAACTACTGGAACGAAATGGTTTTTATGAAGAGGGACTTTGTAAAGAATATTTGATGTTGCATGGACAGTGGACAGATCATATCCAATACGTTTATCTTAATTCTTTCAACCAATAGCCAAAAGTTCCAGCTCGTTCGAGCTTTTGGTGTTCGGTTTCGAAATCAGGAAAACCAAATAATGTTGCCATCATTTTTTCTGGCAGTTCAAAAATACCTGGGACACCTAGGTATTTTTTGGTTGGAGTTTCTTTAATCATAAGATGGCGATAATTGAAAAAGCCATGAAGGAGAAAGGAGTTGTTGCATAGATACCAGTGTTCTTTTGGAAGATTTTGGATTTCTGTAATATCAATTTTTGTCCATATGGCTTCAGGTTGAGAAGGGATACTGGCTGTATCAGTATCTGCCTCGTAATCCTGCGGAGTTTCCGTAAGGAAATCTGGTGAAATAGATATGGATTTTTCTTCAGACCAAATACAGGAAATATGGAAAGTCTGGCCGGAAGATAAAACACCACATAATACCAAACCAGCTGCACCATAGATTTTTTCTAAAGGTACTTCCAGAAATAGACGGCCATATCCTTTTTTTATTTCCACTTCTTGTATTTTCGTTTTACATAGCGAATTGGTTTTTGATAAAGAAAGAAAATAGAGAGGAAGTCTACCAAAGAAGTTGCCGAGTCCCTGAATGTGTAGTTCAAGTTTTGAAATAGAAGAAAACTCAGTGATTTTAACAAAACCAACGTTTTTGATACAAGAGGAATTTTCATATAAATATAGATAGGAAATATAACGTTTCATAATGCTCCAAATAATTCATTTATTAATATATATTCAGAAAACTAAAGAAGCATACAAAAATAGGAACGATTCCTATTTTCTTTTAAAATAGTCTTGACAGAAGAGAAAAACAGTATTATTATAAAACAGTAATCATTCCTAATATCTGACAAAAGGAGATACAAATGATTAAATACAGTAAACAGAGAGAGTCAATTTATCGATGTTTAGCAGAAAGATATGACCATCCAACTGCGGAAATGGTATATGTTTCTATCAAAGAAGATTTCCCACATATCAGTTTAGGAACTGTCTACAGAAACCTTTCACTTTTAGCAGATCTAGGACGAATCCAGAAATTATCAACAGGAATTGGACCGGATCGATTTGATGGAAATCCGATGCCACATTATCATTTTCAGTGTAATGATTGTGGGCGGGTGATGGATATTGAAATGGAAAATGTGGAAGAACTAAATGAAGCAGCATCGAAACGATTTGAGGGAAAAATCGTAGGACATCAAGTGACTTTTTATGGTCATTGTCCATACTGCTTAACAAAAGAATAAAATTAAAAAGGAAAAAAGGTTATCACAAGGAGGAAACAAAATTATGGCAAAGTATGTATGTAGCGTATGCGGTTATGTTCACGAAGGAGATGAAGCACCAGCAGAGTGCCCAGTATGCCACGTATCACAGGACAAATTCAAAAAAGTAGAAGGCGAATTAACTCTTGCAGCAGAGCATGAGTTCGGTGTATATGCATCAACAGTAAAGAATAATCCAGATATTAGCGAAGCTGACAAGAAATATATCTTTGAACAGTTAAAAGCAAACTTCGAAGGTGAATGCTCAGAAGTAGGAATGTACCTTTGCATGGCTCGCGTAGCACATAGAGAAGGATATCCGGAAATCGGTCTTTACTGGGAAAAAGCTGCTTATGAAGAAGCTGAACATGCTGCGAAATTTGCAGAATTACTTGGTTCAGACTTAGAAGCAAACATGAAAGCTTCAACAAAAGAAAATCTTGCATGGAGAGTTGACTGTGAGTTTGGTGCTACAGCAGGAAAATTTGATCTTGCAAAATGTGCTAAGATGAACAACTTAGATGCAATCCATGACACAGTTCATGAAATGGCTCGTGACGAAGCAAGACACGGAAAAGCTCTTAAGGGATTACTAGAGAGATACTTTGGTTAAGCTACAAGCCGAGTAAAAGTGTGATAATTACGCCCAGCAAGTTTACTTGTTTGGGCGTTAATTGTTGCACTTTTATTGGGCGCCAGCCCTCCATGAGGAAGAAGCGCAGCGGATTCCGAATGGCTCGGCTTGTAGCGTCTTACACTTGACAAGTGTAAAAGAAATCGATTATACTGTTTCTCACAAATGCACTTTTTTGTGTGGGAATAGCATTCGTTATCTTCATAAGTGGTGTAGACTTTTGGGTCTTGCGCAATGGGAATCTTCGAACCAGGTCAGGGTAGGAATACAGCAGCCTTAAGGAGAACCTCCCATGTGACGTGAGGGTGCCTGGAACGAGCTAACTGTGAAGGTAACGAATGGTGTACCTAACCAAAAGAGTGCTTTTTTTGAAAGGTGATTTTATGAAGAAGAAAGTTGTTGTAGGATTGTCAGGCGGTGTGGATTCTTCAGTAGCTGCATACCTGCTCAAAGAGCAGGGATATGATGTAATTGGAGTAACCATGGAAATATGGAAAGGCGATGAAGGGCAGACTGCAATCGCAGATGCAAAAGCCGTGGCTGAGGTTCTTGGAATTCCACATTATGTAATGAAATTTCATGATGATTTTCAGGAAAAGGTGGTAGACTATTTTGTTTCTGAGTATGAAAGAGGATATACACCTAATCCATGCAATATGTGTAACCGTAAAGTAAAATGGGAAGCGTTACTTCAAAGAGCAAAAGAACTTGGAGTAGATTGCGTTGCCACCGGTCATTATGCGCAGATTATGCAATTAGAGAATGGTCGATATACAATTCAAAATTCGGTTACAGCAACAAAGGATCAGACCTATGCTTTATATAATTTGACACAGAATCAGTTGGAACATACTTTAATGCCAGTTGGAGCTTATGCAAAAGATGAAATTCGAAAGATTGCAGAAAAAGCGAACATCCCGGTAGCGGGGAAAAGTGATAGTCAGGATATTTGCTTTATTCCAGATGGAGACTATGCTGGATTTATTGAAAGAGAAACAGGGCATAAATATGAAGCAGGAAATTTTGTAGATATGCAGGGTAATGTTCTTGGGCAACATAAAGGAATTATTTTCTATACAGTTGGACAAAGAAAAGGACTTGGACTAACTGCACCAACACCACTTTTTGTGAAAGAACTTCGTCCAGACACAAACGAAGTTGTTATTTGTAAGAATGAAGAGTTGTTTGAAGATACCTGTTATGTTAGCCAAATGAATTACATGGCAATTGAAGGAATCACAGAGCCAATTCGTGCAATTGGAAAAGTACGTTATTCGCATAAAGGTTCGCCATGTACACTTTCGTTATTAGAAAACGGAATGGTCAAATGTACCTTTGATGAACCACAGCGAGCAATGACACCGGGACAGGCTGCAGTATTTTATGACGGAGATCATGTACTATGCGGTGGAACAATAGAAAAACTGTAAAGTTAAAGTTAGTATAATCTTTAGAAACAATTAAGACAGAGTTAATAGTAATTCTGTCTTTTTTTCTATATAATGGAAGGTGAGTATAAAACAAAAGAAAAGGTAAAGGTATTTAGATGCAGTTAGAATTATATTTACAGCAAATGGGGGAAAAATTTGTAAGAGACACACTTTTGTCAGATGAATTTTTAGATTATATTCAGGAAAATACACTCCCAATAGAAACATTAATGGCATATTACAGATGTGCCATCATGGAAGTAGAAACAAAGTTTCGCGTGTTAAACGAAGAGTTTTCACTTCAATATGATAGAAACCCAATTGAATCAATTAAATCGAGGGTAAAATCAACAGAAAGTATTTTAAAGAAGGCTAGAAATAAACAAATTCCACTTTCTTTAGAATCGTTGGAGAAAAATATTACAGATATTGCAGGAATCCGTGTAGTATGCTCATTCCCAGAAGATATCTATATGTTAGCAGATTGCTTATTGAAGCAGGATGATATAACACTGATTGAAAAGAAAGATTACATCAAAAATCCAAAACCAAGCGGATATAGAAGTCTTCACTTAATTATATCTGTTCCAATTTTCTTACAGAATGAAAAGCGGGAAATGAAAGTAGAAGTACAGCTTCGTACAATAGCAATGGATTTTTGGGCAAGCCTTGAGCATAAAGTACGTTATAAAAAGAATATTCCAGCATCAGAAGTAGAAGATTTACAGAAAGAACTCTATGCCTGCGCACAAGTAAGTGCCTTACTTGATGAACGAATGCAGGATATACGAAATCGAATTCAAAAATCGACAGAAGAAGAGAAGGAATCGGAAGAGTGGAAACCGCTCGGTCTCCCAGGATTTATCCAGAGCCTTCGCGAAGATGTCTAATCTTATCGACGGAACAATCGCGCGAGACTCCTGCTCTATTCAGCAGGAGTCTCGCGTGGTTTTCTTTCTTTTTTACGACCAATATAAACATTCCATTTCAAATATGCTTCCTGAGCATTTTTTGATTTGTAAATCGTATTTCGTTCTTCCCCAATGATGTCAATAATGCTATACCAACCTTTGTCATAGAAAAATTCTGCATTCTTATCATCAAGTTCTTTGGTTCCCAAAACAAATTGAGTGATTTGAGGTTCAGAATCCTTTTTTTGATTTCGCGAAGGTGCGTTGTTACGATTCTGGTTCTGATTATGATGATGGTGGTTGTTATTTGAATTATTTCGTCCTGCGGAAGGATGCTTCTGATTAAATGTGCGTGACATGAACTAACCCTCCTCTCTTAGTACATAATCTACTGCTGCCTTAAGGTTTTCGTCCTTTTTATATTCTTCCGAGGAAAGAAGTGTAGTTGCTTCTTCCTTTGTGAAAAGGGGGCGTAACTTTACTTGATGATCAACTACAGGTATGTAAGCCACCTTTGTGGAATCGAATACGGATTTTAATACATAATAAGGAACTTGTGGTTGACCTTTTGATGCGGATAACTGAACAATATTATCAACAATACAAGCACCTTGTGTGCTGCTATAAAGATAATCTTTTTTTTGAAAAGCCATTTCTTTTCCTCCATGTCGTTTATAGACTTTCCTATCATATCACATTTTATATTATGTTGCAAAAACAAAACTTTTGAGTATAATAAGACTCAAATGTGAGGTAGAAGATGAAAAAAGTAGCAGTAATCAACGATTTATCGGGATTTGGAAAGTGTTCATTGACTGCAGCAATTCCTGTTTTGTCTGCCATGGGTGTACAGTGTTGCCCACTTCCAACGGCAGTGCTTACAGGACAAACGGGTTATAAGTATTATCACTGCTTAGATTTGACAGACATGGTTCCAAATTACATTGATGCATGGAAGAAAAATGATGTGACATTTGATGCCATTTATACTGGATATGTGACAGGGAATGAACAGCTTACAAAAATTTCCCAGTTTGTAGATGAATTTCGTACGGACAAGACCTATTTTGTGGTGGATCCGGTTATGGGGGACGATGGGCGCGTATATAGCATGTTTAATGAGCAACTTTTGGAGGGAATGAAAGTGCTTTCTAGAAAAGCAAATCTGATTACTCCAAACTTAACAGAAGCATGTCTTTTATCAGACTCTGATGTACAAAGAGTAATTTGCCTTGGAAAGAAAGCAGATTTATTACCTGTTGCAGAAGAGATAGGACATAACCTTCGTGCGCTTGCAAAAGAAGAAAATGGTGTTGAACAAGATGTTGTAATTACAGGAATAAAATGCAGAGATGATGCGTTTGTCTATAACCTTGCAGTAACGGCTAATGGTGTCGAATTGAGTAAAAGTCACTTTTTTGATGTGAGTTTCTCGGGAACAGGAGATTTATTTGCATCTGTTATGACAGGCGCGAAAATGCGTGGACTTTCTACAAAGAGTGCGATGGATTTGGCAGGAAAATTTATTTATCATAGTATTGCGGATACAATGAATGAAGAACTAGAACCAATGGCAGGTGTTCATTTTGAAGAGTATTTGATTGAATTGATAAAAGGAGTAGAAAGTCATGGAAAAGAATAATAGTGTAAAAAATATTTGTGTTACAGCACTTTTGGCAGCGATGATTACAGTGATGACCGCATATATTGGACATATTCCGGTTGGAGCTAATGGAGGATATATTCATTTTGGAGACAGCCTGATTTATATTGGGGCAGTACTGTTGCCAACGCCATATGCCATGATTGCAGCTGCAATCGGTGGAGGACTTGCAGATTTGTTGACGGCACCAATGTGGATGATACCAACGATTATCATTAAGGCGCTTATCGTCCTTCCATTTTCAAGAAAAGGGGAAAAGATTGTTACAACTAGAAATGTGGTTGCAACGCTTATTGCTTTCCTAATTTCAGGGACTGGATATTACATTGCAGAAGCAATTCTGTTTGGTACAGAAACGGCATTTTTCATGTCGCTTTTAGGCAGTGCGACACAAAGTGGTGGAAGTGCAATTATTTTCATTGTTTTAGGATTGGTATTAGATAAAGCAGGGTTTAAAAAAAGATTTGAGGTGAAATAATGGGCGATATTATTTATACATACAAAAATCAGGTTTATGCAAATATCACCAATAAGTGTGATTGTGCATGTACATTTTGTGTGCGTTCGCAGAAAAATGCAGTTGGTGAAGCGAGCAATTTGTGGCACGAAAAAGATCCATCCGTAGAAGAAATTAAACAGGCAATTGATACGTTTGATTTCAAAAATTATGACGAATTTGTTTTTTGTGGATATGGGGAGCCAACCTGCGCATTAGAAGAATTATTAGAAATTGGTTCGTATATGAAAGAAAAAACAGGGCTTCCAATTCGTTTGAATACAAATGGACTTGGAAACCTTTATCACAAACGAAATATTATTCCAGAGCTTGCAAAAGTAGTGGATTCTGTTTCGATTAGTTTGAATGCACCAAGTGCAGAAGAATACGAAAAAGTAACACGTCCACAGTTTGAAAATGCATATGAAGCGATGCTTGATTTCGCAGAAGAGGCAAATAAGGTGTTTGCGCATACACAGTTATCAATCGTAGATGTTCTTCCAGAAGAAGATATCAAAAAATGTCAGGAGATAGCAGACCAAAGAGGTGTGTTTCTTAAAGTAAGACGTTTTTCAGAAGGCTAATTAGATTATATGAAGATATCAGAGGTTACAGATGTGATTTCTGGTATTTTTTATGTGAAATGACTTTATAAAAAAGGGAAATTAATATATAATAAAAACAACTATGGGTACTATGAGAAAGGTGGGTTTTCTATGTTAAGAATCGGTATGTTAACAAGTGGCGGTGATTGCCAGGCTTTAAATGCAGCAATGCGAGGAGTTGTAAAAGGTCTATCTGCAAACATAAAGGATTTAGAGGTGTTTGGGTTTGAAGATGGATATAAGGGACTGATTTATGGAAACTACAGACTTCTTACCTCGGCTGATTTTTCCGGAATTTTGACAAAGGGTGGAACAATCTTGGGTTCTTCAAGACAGCCATTCAAGCTTATGCGTACACCGGATGCGAATGGTTTAGATAAAGTTGAGGCAATGAAATCAACCTATTACAAATTAAATTTGGATTGTTTAGTAATTCTTGGAGGAAATGGAACACAAAAGACAGCAAATCTTCTTCGTGAAGAAGGATTGAATGTAATCCATTTACCAAAGACAATAGATAACGATATTTATGGAACAGATGTTACGTTTGGATTCCAAAGTGCCATTAATATTGCAACCGACGCAATTGATTGTATTCATACAACAGCAGCATCCCATAACCGTGTGTTTATTGTAGAAGTAATGGGACATAAAGTAGGATGGCTTACTCTTTATGCCGGAATTGCAGGTGGAGCAGATATTATTCTTCTTCCAGAAATTCCATACAATATTGATAAAGTAGTAGAAGCGATTGAAAAGCGTACCGTAGACGGAAAAGGATTTACAATTCTTGCAGTCGCAGAAGGTGCTATTTCTGATGTTGATGCAAAACTCTCGAAAAAGGAATATAAGCAGAAACTTGCAGATAGCAAATTCCCATCTGTTTCATATGAGGTTGCAGACGCAATTTCAAAACGTTTAGGAACAGAGGTACGTGTGGCAGTTCCAGGACACACACAAAGAGGTGGAAGTCCTTGTCCATACGATAGAGTATTATGTACAAGACTTGGATCGGCAGCAGCAAAAGCAATCATGGATGAAGATTATGGAAATATGATTGCGATGATAAATGGAAAAACAAAACGTGTTCCACTTGAAGAGGTGGCTGGGAAATTGAAAACGGTAGATCCAGAATGTCAGATGATTAAAGAAGCAAAAAGAACCGGAATTTCTTTTGGCGATTAGAAATTATAGTAGAAAGTTGGTGGCCGAGTGTCGTATCAGGCGTTATACCGAAAGTTTCGTCCGCAGGAATTTGAAGATGTAAAAGGACAGGAACATATTGTAACAACACTTAAAAATCAAATAAAAGCGGATCGAATCGGACATGCATATTTGTTTTGCGGTACACGTGGAACAGGAAAAACCACCGTTGCAAAGATTTTTGCAAAAGCCGTAAACTGCGAAAATCCCACAGATGGAAGTCCGTGTGGAAAATGTCCAACTTGTCAGGCGATAGCCGAAGGCCGTTCTATGAACGTGATAGAAATTGATGCGGCATCTAACAATGGCGTTGATAATATAAGACAGATTCGAGAAGAAGTAGAGTATCGTCCAACAGAAGGAAAGTACAAGGTGTACATTATTGATGAAGTGCATATGCTTTCCACTGGTGCATTTAATGCATTGCTTAAAACATTAGAAGAGCCACCATCATATGTTATCTTTATTTTGGCGACTACAGAAGCGCATAAAATTCCAATTACAATTTTATCAAGATGTCAAAGATATGATTTTCATCGTATATCCATTGACACAATCGCAGGAAGACTTAGCGATTTGATGAAAGAAGAGAAAGTAGAAGTAGAAGAAAAAGCGATTCGCTATGTGGCAAAAGCTGGCGATGGCTCGATGAGAGATGCACTTAGTCTTTTGGATCAGTGTATTGCATTTCATCTCGGTGAAAAACTTACTTATGAAAATGTATTAGAGGTACTTGGTGCGGTTGATACTGAGGTGTTTTCGAGATTGCTTCGACAGGTGATAGAGAAGAATGTGGTTGGTGCGATTACAATCTTAGATGAACTTGTAGATGAAGGCCGTGAGATGGGACAACTTGTGACAGATTTTACATGGTATCTGCGTAATTTGCTGCTTTTGCAAAGCTCGGATGATATGGAAGATGTATTAAATGTGTCAAAAGAGAATCTTTTAGCTTTACAAGAAGAAGCAAAGATGGTAAGTTCTGAAGTGTTGATGCGTTACATTCGTATTTTTTCAGAATTATCGAATCAAATTCGATATGCAACACAAAAAAGAGTTGTCATTGAACTTGCATTAATAAAACTCTGCAGACCAGAAATGGAAAAAGATACGGGTTCTCTAATAGACAGAATTGAAACCCTTGAAAAGAAAATGGAGAATGGGGTTCCTGTTATGCAGGTTTCCGCAGGAGGTCAAGTAGACCGTCCAAGTGCAAAGGTAGAAAAGAAACCACTTCCAAAAGCAATTCCAGATGATGTACAGGAAGTGATTAAGAAATGGAATTCCATTTTATCCCAGATGGGTGGACTTACAAAGGCTAATTTACGGAAAGCTGTTCCAACACTTGGAAATAACGGAGAACTTTGTCTTGTATTTGATGATTTG
>JAXJUI010000142.1:0-15675 GCA_036309165.1 Agathobacter sp.
CCCCTGCTTGTAAGGCAGATGCTCTCCCAGCTGAGCTAAGATCCCATGTTCGTCGCCATGCTCTCGCTGACGACTTGTTTAGTATACATTGGCAGGTAGGAATTGTCAACAACTTTTTTTAACTTTTCCAAAAAATTTTTCAAACAATTCCTACACTTTCAACAATTTAGTTTTGAAGCAATCTTTCTACTAATTTAACGCAATCTGCCGCATCTTTTGAGTATCCATCTGCTCCAATTTCATCTGCAAAACTTTGTGTAATACAAGCTCCACCAATGACAATTTTACTTGTACAACCTTTCTCTTTTGCAATATCTACAACATCCTGCATGCGCATCATTGTAGTTGTCATAAGTGCTGACAAACCGATTACTGCTGCGTTTTCTTTTATTGCCATCTCTACAATATCTTCACATGGGACATCTTTTCCCATATCAATTACATTGTATCCATAATTCTTAAGCATCAAAACAACAAGATTTTTTCCGATATCATGAATATCACCTTCTACCGTTGCCACAACAAGGGTTGGCATCTGCTCCCCTTCATTTTTGCGTTCTAGCATTGGCTCAAGGTAATCAATCGCAAGTTTCATTGTATTTGCACTTCCAATCAATTGTGGAAGGAAGTATTTCTTTTTCTCAAATAAAACACCAACTTCATTAATGGCCGGAATCAAATATTCATTGATAATTTCATCTGGTTTTATACCTTTATCTAAAGTCCCCTTTACTTCTTCAAGAATAGTGCCCTTATTTCCTTTTAAAACCGACTGGAAAACTGGATTATCATTTAAAACTGATCCACCTGATTTATCCTTATTCGATGCATCGTTATTAGTTTCAATTGTTTTCTTTACTACAACAGTTTCAAACTGTTCTTTCTTTTCTGCCATACGTCCCATATGTTCAATATATCGAATATCACTGTCTGGACGATGTAGAAGCATATCGGATGCAAAGGCCGCATTCATAAGCAGATCCTGAGATGGATTTGCTATAGCCATTGTGAGTCCTTTACAAATAGCCATAGTAAGAAATGCTGTATTTACATAACCTCTTTCTGGTAAACCAAAAGAAATATTGGATAATCCGCAAATTGTTGGGAGCTTCTTTACATTTTTACAAAATTCAATCGTATCATAACATTCAATAGCAGCATCTGGATTTGCTCCAATTGTTGCAACCAGTCCATCTACTACAATGTCTTCGTGTGAAATTCCTAATTCAATAGCTTTTGAGTATACGGTCTCTACAATTTCTCTCTTTTCTTCTACGCTCTCAGGCAATCCTTTATCCGAAAGTGGCAAAAGAACAAACATTGCACCATATTTTTTCGCTAATGGAAGCATCTTTTCAATTTTTTCTGATTCTAAGGAAATCGAATTAATAAGTGCACGCCCTGGATAGATACGTAATGCCTCTTCCATAACATCTACATGGCTTGTATCAATACAAAGAGGACAATCTACAGTTGAAGACACTTCGTAAATAACTTCCTTCATCATTTCTAATTCATTGATACCATTCATTCCCATATTGATATCAAGAATCTGAGCTCCATTTTCTTCCTGTTCTCTGGCCATTTCACGAACCAAATCCAATTTTCCTTCACGAAGCTCTGCCTGTAATTTTTTCTTTCCTGTTGGATTAATTCTTTCACCAACTACAATAAAATTGCCATCTAAATTAATTTCAACGCTCTTTCTTTCTGATGTCAAAACACGTCTGTGATTTACAAGAGGCTTACGAATTTCCATATCCTTAGTTGCATCTACAAGTGCCTTGATATGATCTGGGCGTGTTCCACAGCATCCTCCCAAAATACTTGCACCAGCTTTTACAAGTTCTACCCCAGCCAAAGCAAATTCTTCTGGTGTCATACGATAAATAGTTTCTTTATTGACAAGTTCTGGAAGTCCTGCATTTGGTTTTGCCAAAATTGGAATAGTCGCATATTCTGCCATCTTTTTTACAAGAGGAACCATTTCTTTTGGTCCTGTGGAGCAGTTTATGCCCACAGCATCTACGCCAAGAGATTGAAGTACCGTAACTGCTACTTCTGGTGTTGTGCCAAATAATGTACGACCATCTTCGTTGTAAGTAAGTGAAACCATAACCGGTAAATCACAAATTTCACGAATGGCAAAAACTGCTGCACGACATTCCTGTAAACTCATCATGGTTTCTACGATAAACAAATCTACACCGGCATTTACTAATACCTGTGCCTGTTCTTTATATACCTCTACCAGCTCTTCAAACATCATATCCCCAAGTGGAAACAGCTGTCTTCCTGTCATAGTTAAATCAGCCGCCACAAATGCTTTGTCTCCAACAGCACTTTTCGTTAATGCCACAAGAGCTTCATTCATAGCAACCAACTGATCTTCTAATCCATATTCTGCAAGCTTAACTCTATTTGAAGTAAAAGTAGGAGCCAACATGATATTGGTTCCTGCTTCCACATATTTTCTTTGTAATGATACAATTACTTCTGGATGTTCTAAAATCCATGCTTCCGGGCAAACGCCAATTGGCATTCCCGCAGCCATAAGATTGGTTCCTGTTGCTCCATCCAAATATACAGTTCCCTTTTGTGTTAATGCTCTAAATTCTTGTTTTGTCATCTTGTACTCCTTACAAGTCTTTTACTATCTTTTGGTTTGTTTTCTATCATACCCTATCATCTAAAAAAAATATAGTAAAAATTATACAAACTTTTAATTTTTTCGTAATATTTCCACGCTTTCCTTTAGCTTTCTTATTGTATACAAAATATCTTCAAGCGTATTTTCCTTTCCCATCGTAAATCGAATTGTTCCAATTCCATATTCCTCAGGAACACCAATAGCTTGTATCACATGTGAAAGTTCTTGCTTACTTGTATTACAAGCTGAACCAGCTGATGCCATGATACCATTTTCTTCTAGTAAAATAAGAAGCGATGTTGCATCCACACCTTTAAAACTTACATTAATATTTCCTGGAAGACGATTCCACAAATGTCCATTTATTTTTGTCTGCGGAATTTCTCTTAACACACGTTCCAAAAACAGATTTCTAAGTTTCGTAAGTCGTATACGTTCCTTTGCCATATTTCTTGTCGAATATTTAAGTGCCGCTGCCATACCAACAATACCTGCCACATTCTCTGTACCAGCCCTTTTCCCTTCCTCTTGTCCACCACCATGGATAAACGCCGGAACATCAATCCCCTCTTTTACATATAGAAATCCCGTACCTTTTGGACCATGAAATTTATGTGCACTCGCACTCATCATATCTACGGGCATCTCATGCATAAAAATAGGAATTTGTCCAACTACCTGTACTCCATCCGTATGAAATAGAACCCCTCTATTTCTCGCAATATGTCCAATTTCTGTAATCGGCTCTATTGTTCCTATTTCATTATTTGCAAACATAATGGTAACCAAAGTCGTATCCTTTCGAATTTTCCCTGCCAACCTCTGGGGATTTACAATTCCCATTGAATCCACCGGTAGATATTCCACATCATAACCCAAGTTTTCCAAGTACTCACACGAATTTAACACCGCATGATGCTCAATACTCGAAGTCAGAATGTGTTGTCCCTTTTTCTTATACGCACCAGCAACGCTCTTAATTGCCCAGTTATCCGACTCACTACCACCAGAAGTAAAAAAAATTTCCCTGGCATTTGCACCAATACAATGCGCAATCACCTGCCTGGCCTCCTCAATATCTTTTTTTGCCTGTACCCCATCATCATACGCCGTAGAAGGATTTGCAAACTTCTCTGACAAAAAAGGTTCCATCGCAATACGCGCCTCTTCACATAACGAAGTCGTAGCCGCATGATCTAAATATATATTATGTTTCATATATCACTCATAATTTCATTTTTACTATTATATGAAGTTATTCGTTAAGAAGTGTGAAGAGCAAAAGAGGCTCCAACGCGTAAGCGTTGGAGCCTCTAACTCTCTCATATGCTAATCTAATCAACAATTAAACACGTGAAAGGTATTCGCCTGTTCTTGTGTCAATTTTGATAACATCATCTGTTTCAACAAATAATGGTACATATACAACAGCACCTGTTTCTGTTGTAGCAGGTTTTGTAGCACCTGTTGCTGTATCACCTTTGAAACCTGGCTCTGTATCTGTGATTTTTAATTCTACGAAAAGAGGTGGTTCAACTGCGAATACTTTTCCGTTGTGTGAGCAAACTTTACACATTTCGTTTTCTTTAACAAATTTAAGCGCATCACCAACAGAATCTAATGATAAATCAATCTGATCATATGTTTCAACATCCATGAAGTGATAGAAATCTTCATCTGAATATAAATACTGCATATCTTTTCTATCGATACGAGCTGTTGGACATTTTTCAGTTGGACGGAAAGTTTTTTCAACTACACCACCACTGATAATATTTTTTAATTTTGTTCTAACGAACGCTGCACCTTTACCTGGCTTAACATGCTGGAATTCGATAATCTGGTAGATGTTTCCTTCGAATTCGATTGTTACACCATTTCTAAAATCTCCTGCTGAAATCATGGGATTTTCCTCCTTAATTCTTCTGCCACACATCACACACGCGGCAAGTTCATTTCCTTTTGTAAAAAAAGCTCTCTTATTCTTCGTATTCTACTATAAAATCGACACAGTTTCAAGCATTTCTTACAGACAAATTGATTAGTTGCGTGCTTCAATATCTGCAAACATATTCACACGTCTTTCGTGCCTTCCACCTTCAAATTCTGCTTCTAGATACGCCTTTACGATATCTTTTGCAAGTTCAACACCTACAATACGCTGTCCAAATGCAATGATATTTGCATTGTTATGTTGTTTTACAAGACGCGCTGTTGCAACATCAGAACATACTGCTGCACGAACGCCGTTTACTTTATTTGCTGCAATGGAAATACCTACGCCTGTACCACAAATAAGAACTCCACAATCTGCCTGGCCAGATACTACAATGTTTCCTACCTTTTCACCTATTTCAGGGTAATCACATTTTTCACCGGCACCAACGCCATAATCAGTTACCTCATGTCCAAGTTCTTTTAAATACTCTATAATGTCATTTTTTAATTCTACTGCTGCATGATCATTTCCAATTGCGATTTTCATTTTTTGCTCCTTTTTTATGATTCTTTTTTCTCGGTTAAATTACCAAACATATCTATACCATAATTTATACTTCTTTTCAAGAAAGTTATTTTAATGCCTGTTCAATTGCATCAATCACAATTTTAAGAGCTTTGATTCTAGCGTACTTTTTATCATTTGACTCTAACACATGCCAAGGTGCATAAGTGGTGTTCGTCTTTTTCATCATCTCATTGACAGCGTCTTCATATAAGTCCCATTTTTCCCGGTTTCGCCAATCTTCATCCGTAATTTTCCACTGTTTTTCCGGAGTATTCTGTCGGTCAGTAAAACGTTGCAACTGTGTATCCTTATCGATTTGAACCCAGAATTTGACGATGACCGCACCCCAGTCAGACAATTCTTTCTCGAACTCGTTAATCTCGTTATAGGCTCTCTGCCATTCATTTTCGCTGCAAAAACCTTCCAGTCTCTCAACCATAACTCTTCCGTACCAGGTACGGTCAAAAATAGCAACATGCCCCGTCTTTGGCAAACGATTCCAAAAACGCCACAAATAATGCCTTGCTTTCTCATGTGGCTCAGGACTGGCAATCGGATGAACTTCAAAACCTCGTGGATCCAATGCACCTGCAATTCTTTTTATATTTCCACCTTTGCCGGCAGCATCCCAGCCCTCATACGCAATAATAACCGGCACTTTTTTGCGGTATAGCTTGTTGTGTAATTCCGTTAATTTCTGTTGCAATTCGTGTAATTCTCTCCGATATTCCTCATCCGTAAGTTTCTTATCTAAATCAATTTCCTCTAACTTCAAAATCTTATCAATTGGGAATACATTCTGCAAAAGTGGTACTGCGAGATTACTATTTTTCAAAGCTGTATCGATTCCACTTACCAGAGTCTCTAACACCTGTAATTCTGCCCATTTCTTATTCTTTGCATCAATCAGATACCATGGGTCAGCCGGTGCATTTGTATCATTCAAATAGCGGTCAAAAACATTCATGCACTTCTCATAATGTTTATTTTGCCAGTCATCCTTACCGCTTACCCGCCACTTTGTATTCTTATCCTCTTTTAAAGCATCAATACGCTTTTTTTGTTCCTTCTGACTAATCTGGAAGAAGAATTTCATTACCAGATAACCATTATCTGTCAGTTGGCGTTCAAATCGCTTCACACTTTCAATTTTCTTCTTATATTCATTTTCCTCTAAAGTTCCATTCAGGCATTCTTGCGTGATTTCATCCATCCAGCCTGAATCCAAAAACATAAACTTTCCTTTTTCCGGAATCTTTACAAAATGACGATAGAGAAATGGTTTTCGTTTTTCTTCCTCCGTCGGTACATCCATTGTTGCTACCTTGAAAAAACGTGGGTCAATATTGCGGATTACCTTTCCTAAAACACTGCCCTTGCCTGCGGTTCCCCAACCTTCAAACAATACCAAAACCGGCAATCCATGTTCTTTGATTTTCATTTGTTGACCAGAAAGTTTTTCACGTGCAACCTTAAGACGTGCCTCAATTTCCTCGTCATCTGGTCTCTGTGGTTTGTTCCAATTTTCTAACATAAAATACCCCCTTTAAATAGTTTTTAATGTGTATGATAAAAAACTGCTAGCTGAGTCCGGTCACGTAGAGATAACTTCTCTAAAATGGTACTAATATAGTTTCGCACCGTTCCTTCTGATAAATACATTTCATCTGCAATCTCTTTATTACTTTTTCCCATTCCGACCTGTTCAATAATTTCCTGTTCCTTCTCATTGATATTGTAGTTTTCGTAGCAAAACTCTGTTTTTGTTTGTGCCAAAACAGGAAGTTTACTTACAATTTCACCTCCAAATACGCTTTGTCCCCGTGATACTGCTTTAATAGATGGGACAATACCTTCGAAATCCTGCTTCAAGATATACCCCTTAACACCAATTGCCAATGCCTTCACGATATATTCATCATCTGAAAATGTCGTTAATAACAAAATTTTTGCTTCTGGGTCTTCCTCCATTATTTTTTCAGCAGCATCAAGTCCACTCATACGTTGCATTCGAATATCCATCAGAAGCACCTCTGGTTTATGTTCCTGATACAAAGTGATTGCTTCTTCACCATCATTTCCACAACCAACCACTTCAATTTCCGAATCTGATTCCAAAATCGTTTTAAGTGAAATGGCAACTAATTGATCGTCATCTACAATTACTACTCTCATGTTCTTTCCTTCCATTTATATCAAATTTCCTCTAAATTATGTTTTTATCTAAGTTCTAACGTTTTTGCGTTATACCACAAATATCCATTTTTCTCACAATATTGTTCAATTTCCTTCTGTAACTTTGGACTAGCCCCGTACTCGAGCAAATAGACAGATAAGCCACACTCCTTTGCAATTTCTAGGTACTCTTTAAAATACACTGTTTCTTCACCATTTTGCATACCATAGGTTTCATCTTCAAAATCAATGGAAGTAAAAACCGTTTCCTGATTAACAGCATCAAACAATTCTGACGCAATCTGCTCCTCGATGCAACGCAAAACAAAAGTATCTCCGCCATTTATCATAAGTGTAATATCGTATTTTTTCAGACCTCTTAAAATTGCGCATAATCCCTGATAGATTTCTTCCTTGGGATACTGATAATAGACATCTGTATTATCTAAAAATAGTCCATCAAATCCCATTTCAACATACGTCTTGCCAATCTCATCTACAACAAACTTCTGCCAGTTTTCATTCGACACATCTATCCATCTTTCATCTGGCCAATTTTCATACACGTCTAATGTTATTGATTGAAAACGATTGTAATAGGAACGATAATTTTCTATTGCACCAATGTTTAAATATCCATAAACAGTCTTTCCATCCTTCTTTAAATCTGCTATTTGTTCCTTAGTAAACGCTTCTGGCTCAATAATAACTATAGAATAGGTGTCCAGTTTTTCCTGTTCATCTCCATTTATTCCTAAAAAAACACCATATGGTTTTTCCTTTGCCTGGCAAGAATTCATATATAAAATATATACAATTCCAAACACCAAAAACAAAATTAGTACTATACAAAATAGCACGGTATAATTTTTCTTTTTCATTTAAGAAATTTCCTCCGCTTTTTTCACAGAAATCAAAATATGAAATCCCTTTTCCGTATCAAAGTGAATGTTTCCACCCAAAGCCTCCACACGTTCCGTCATATTATTTAGTCCAATACCAGGATTTGGATTTTTCTTTGTCCCTGTTCCATTATCCTCAATCGACATTTGATAAAAACCCGGATGTTCTCTTATGATGATAGTTACTCGGTCTGCATTACTATGCTTTACCACATTCGCCATTGCTTCCTTAATAATGGTAAGAAAACAATATTTAATATTCCTTGGAACTCCCGCTGACATATCATAATCAAATTTGAATTGATACTGCTCCTTGATTTCTTTTGTTGCTTCCATGATTGCAGCTTTCAAATCAAATGATTCATCGTGCAAATCATGGACGCTTTCTCGAATATTATTCATCGCATCGTTTAAAGATGCATTGATACTTTCTAGCTGTCCATGAAGTGGTTCTTCTTTATGAATCGTCATAAGAGCCCCCATCTGTAAAATAGAACGTGACAGCATATGTCCTACATTATCATGAATTTCTCTAGCAATTCTGTTTCTTTCCTGAAGCGTTGCTACATGAATTTCATAATCCTGCCTTTCTAATAACTCCTTATTCCTACTACGCATTGCTATAGTAGCTTCTGTTGTTTGATCTCTTAATGTAATTAAAGCCTTTTTGTTTTTTTCCTGCTCTTTCGTTCTTTCTGCCAAAAGAATTGCAAGTCCAAATAACATCCACCAAAGAACAATCTTCCATGGCTCGTTAAATACACTTATATGAATAAAGAATAATAATACTCCACAAAATCCCCACAAAAAATGATGTTCCACCACATGATAAAACACAACCGGCATAAAGAAAACAAGCATTGGACAAAACAAACTTGCTCCCATATATAAAATTGCAAGTCCAATTTGCATTTTCTTATTTCCATAATAAATTCCAAGTTCTGTATAAATCAGTGCAATTAACATTGTAAAAACAGGAAGTGTCTCGATTTCTCCAGACAATAAAAACAACATTCCCATCACATATAGAAGATGTTTATCAATAATTTTTTGCATATATTTTCCTACCTATATCGTATCTTCCTATCAAATATATCTTTTCTATAAAAATAAAGTAACACATATGGGCAGGAAGTGAAAGTGACATTTGTCATATGAGAGTTTTGACACATGACACTACCATGTGACATCTGTTTTTTCTATACTAAACTCAAGATAACAAAAACAATTTATTTTATGGAGGAGGATTTATGAATACACCCGCTGTTAAAATCGAAAATCTTGTAAAAAGATATAAGGAACTAGTTGCAGTTGACCATTTGAATTTAGAGATTCGTGAAGGAGAAGTTTTTGGTTTACTTGGTCCAAACGGTTCTGGGAAAACAACCACTATCAATTGTCTTCTTTCTCTTCTTTCTTATGACAAAGGAAACATTCAGATTTTTGGAAAAGATATGACTCCAACAAGTTACGATTTAAAGAAACAAATCGGTATCGTAATGCAAAATGTTGCAGTCTTTGAAGAATTAACCGTTTATGAAAATATTGATTACTTCTGCGGTCTATATATTCAGGATAAAGAAACTCGTAAAAAATACGTAGAAGAAGCAATCGAATTTGTAGAACTTTCTGATTTTAGAAAATTCCTTCCAGGAAAACTTTCCGGTGGTCTCCTTAGACGATTAAACATCGCATGTGGAATTGCTCACAAACCAAAACTTATCATTCTTGATGAACCAACCGTTGCAGTCGACCCACAAAGCCGAAACAAAATCTTAGAAGGAATCACCAAATTAAACGAAGAAGGTGCAACCATTATCTACACTTCTCATTACATGGAAGAAGTAGAACAGATTTGTACTCGTATCGCCATTATGGATAAGGGAAAAAATCTTGCGATTGGTACAAAAGAAGAATTGAAGAAAATGATTAAAAAGAGTGAAATCATTACCATTGACATTCTCGATATTTCTTCAGAAGATATTGAAGCCATCAAACAGCAACCACATGTATATGAGGTCACTTTTGAAAATCATAAACTTACCATTCTTTGCAGTGGTGGAAAACATAACTTAATTCGTGTTTTAGATTACTTACAGTCAAAGGAATTATCATTTGGACATGTGTACTCTGAACTTCCAACCTTAAATGACGTATTCCTTGAAATCACTGGTAAAGAATTACGAGATTAGGAGGAACTATGATACAAATATTTGTAAACTCATTCAAATGTTTATTAAGAAATAAAATCAATGCATTCTGGATTTTACTTTTCCCAATTGCGCTTGGAACCATGTTCTATATCGCATTCTCAAACCTTGGAAAAGACGAAGATATCAATCCGATTCCAGTTGCCATTGTATGTGAAGAAGGTGAATTTAATGATTCTTTTTGTGAAGTTGTTGATACTGTCTCTGACCCTGACGGTGAAGATACTCAGATTTTAGAACCAACTTATTGTGATAGCGATGAAGCAATGCAGCTTCTATCAACTTCAAAAATTGTTGGTATTTTGACAGTAAATGAAGAAGATACAAAAGTCACGTTAACCATTTCTGGAAATATGACAAAAGATACATTAAATCAAAGTATATTGGAAAGTTTTGTAAACCAGTTTAATTTAAGCAGTACCATAATTATGGACACAATCAAAAACCATCCCGAAAATCTTCAGACAGTAATGGATGCTACAGAACTTACTTACAATTATGAAAAAGAAGTAAAATTAACCCGCGATACCAAGGCCGATACTTACACACAGTATTTCTATAATCTTATCGCAATGGCAGCTTTATATTCTGCTATGGGTGGTGTAATGGTCGCAGTAAACAATCAGGGAAATCTTTCTACACTTGCTGCAAGAAAAAACATGTCTTCTACGAAAAAGTCAAAAGCAATCGTTGGAGAACTTCTTGCCACTACAATATTTGAATTTCTTCTGAATTTAATCGCATTTATCTACCTTGCATTCATCTTAAAGGTTGGTGTTGCAGAACGATTACCTCTTGCAATTCTTACACTTTATGTGTCTGTTATGCTTGGTGTTACTGGTGGATTTTTCCTTGGTTCAATTGGGAAAAAGGGCAAAGATTTCAAAGCTGGAATGGTTTTTGCAGTTACAATGCCTCTTTGTTTCTTAAGCGGACTTATGGTTGGAAATATGCGAATCATTGTTGACAGTGTATTTCCTCTCTTCAACAAAATTAATCCAGCTGCCTTGATTTCAGATAGCTTCTACTGCTTAAGCATGTATGAAAGTTATACAAGGTTTACTCAGAACATTATCACTTTAGTTCTTTATTCAGTAGTCTTTACTGTTGGAGGATTTTTGATCACAAGGAGGGCAAAATATGCAAGTTTATAGAACTTTTTTCAAAATTGCAAGAAAACATCTTCCACAGTGTATTCTTTACTTTGTTATTTTTATGGTTCTTATGATCATGATGAGTTCTACTGCAAAAGATACACAGACAACAAATTTTCAGGCTAAATCAATTAGTATTTCCATTGTAGACAAAGATCAGTCAAAGGCGAGCCAAGCACTGATTGACTACTTAGATTCTATGCATGAAATTGTTGAATTACGTGACTACGAAGGTGAAACTATTCAGGATAACTTATTTTACCAAAACATCAGCTATGCACTCATCATTCCAGAAGGTTTTGAAAAAAATCTTTTAAACGAAAATCTTGATGACATCGTTGAATTTTCGATGAGAAAAGATAGTGCACATGGCTATTTTATTAACACACAAATCGACTCATATTTAAATACACTTCGTTTGTATTTGACAAGCGGTCTTGATTTATCGGATGCAATTACAGCTACGAACGAAAACATTGATAATACTCCTGATGTTACTGTAGAAGTATTTGAAGGAAAAGTAGATGGAGAAAACTCCTTCATGTTTTACTTCTTCCAATATTACTCATACATTATCTTAATGATTTTAGTTATGGGTCTTTCACCAATCCTTGTTGCATTCCAGAAAAAAGACCTTGGCGATCGTATTACCTGCGCTGCTACTACAGCACGTTCTCGAACGATTCAAATTGGATTAGGCGCACTCTCTTATAGCCTAATCGCCTGGTTTTTATTTGTAATCCTTGCAATTGTATGGCTTGGACCAAGCAGTATCTTTAGCACATTTGGTTGGATGATTCTTTTAAACAGCTTTGTATTTACAATGTTTGCAACGGCAATTACATTATTCATTTCAACCTTCTCTGTAAAAGATAACGCGCTCAACTTGATTTCAAACATCTTAGGACTTGGTATGGCATTTATGTGTGGTGTTTTTGTTCCACAATGGTTACTCGCAGATAACGTTCTTGCAGTTTCAAAATTCTTACCAGCTTTCTGGTATGTAAAAATCATCAATATGCTTAGCGGATTTTCTGGCGAACCATATAATATTAACCTCTACTGGCAGTATATTGGAATCGAATGCATTTTTGTTGTAGCAGCCTTTGCAGTCTTTACGGTTGCTAGCAAAACCAGAAAGAAAGATTCTTTATAATTTCCAAAGCAAAAAACAAACATAGAAAGACCCTTTACCACTAGATGACTAGAGGCAAAGGGTCTTGTATTTTTATGTTTATGATTCCTTTTTTGCAGAGGAATATTTTGGTTTTGCATGTTTAACATGTATCTTGTAAAAGAAAAGCACAATTGCTTCTAAATATCTTTTTAGAACAATCTGGATTTCTTCTTTCGGATGAATTGGTTTTACAAGAATAGTACGAATCCCTGCCAAATTTCCACCACACACATCTGTAAAAATCTGATCTCCTACAAAAATCGTATTTGTAGTATCTGTACCCAAACGTTCCATCGCTTTTCGATACCCAGCAGGTTTTGGTTTTCCCGCCTTAAACATGTACTGGGCACCTTCTACAGCCTCACAAAACATTTTTACACGTGGTTCTTTATTATTAGAAAGAAGCATTGCTTTCATCCCTAATTCATTCAAATGATGAAAAAGTGCGATTGCACGCTCATCTGCAGGAGCACCATGTGGAACAAGTGTATTGTCCACATCAAAAATCACACCACGATATCCCTCATTGTATAATTTATCAAAATCAATTTCATATGTTGAATCCAAATATTCTCCCGGATATAAAAATGCCATAGCATATTCTCCTATCAAAATTTCATGTTAGTTTTACATGCTCTCTATGGTACAAAAAAAATGGTGCTTTTGCAAGCACCATTTCATAATCCTATTATAAGAAGAAATTCTCTCCCGAACGTAACGTTGTCTGTTCTACTGGTGTGGCTGCTTTTTGCATCACGCCTTGATTCTTATCCCCAACAAAGTACTGATACTGCTGGAGTACTGCATCTTTTTCTAAGTCAGAAACGGCCTTTTTAATATCTAGCATATTAATATCGCTGTCAGCCCCTTTTAATTCATAGACTTCATCCGGACGATATTCCTGAGCAAATTCATAAGCTGTGTAAGTTTGATTAATTACTTTTTCATCTGCAAGAAAAACCTGAGCAGTATTTTCTTTGCTTTCAACTTCAGTGTTCTGATTTGCCTGTGCCTGTTGTGCAGCCGCAATCTGTTGATTGCGAAGTTCGTTAATCTTTATGGAGTTGTATGAATAGAATCCCTCGTAAGGACGAATTCCTGATACGTTCATTTTTTATCTCCTAATCGCTTGATAATTCTTATATCGGACTATACTAAGATTTTCTTTAGCTCATTCATGAAAGTATTTACATCTTTAAATTCACGATATACAGAAGCAAAACGAACGTATGCTACTGGATCTAAATCTTTCATCTTATCCATCAAGATTTCACCAATCAAATCTGATGGAATTTCTTTTTCTTCCCTGTTAAAAATCTCAACCTCTACTTCATCCACTAAACGTGTGATCTGTTCTGCTGAAATTGGGCGTTTATGACATGCACGAAGTACACCTGATTCAATCTTTGAACGATCATACTGTTCACGATTGTTATCCTTTTTAATAATAATAAGAGGAATTGTTTCAACCTTTTCATATGTTGTGAAACGTTTTCCACAATCATCACATAAACGACGACGACGAATGGAATTGTTGTCATCTGCTGGTCTTGAATCAATTACTCTTGTATTTTCACTACTACAAAATGGACATTTCATTAGGTACCCCTCCGCATATTTCCTAATTCGTTATATCAGTTTTTGTGAATTTCTTCCAAAAATCCGTACTTATATACTAATAAGTATATCTTTCTTTCATAGTAAAGTCAACAAGTCCTAGAGGAAAAAACTGGAAAAAATACTACATTTTGTATATTGGGGTACAATTAACACTGGGAATGCATATCTGTCATACACCCATCTACCAAAATAATATCCGGTCCGATTCGTATGATTTTACACCATGGGATAAAATAGTCATATTCTCGCCGGAAACAGCCAAAATACTTTCCCGGACCCGGAACAACTATCCCACATATTTTTCCACAATCTAAATCTATTTCTAAATCTTTTACAAAGCCTAAGCATTTACAATCCTTAGCGCAAATCACTTCTCTGTCACACAAATCAGAAAAACGCATAAAACGAATCCTCCTAAATCTCATTCTATGCGTTATTCTATGTATTATTCTAAATATTTGTTCTTCTTTTGAAAGTCTTCTCTTATACGTTAAAACGGAATAAAATTACATCTCCATCTTTTACCACGTACTCTTTTCCTTCCATACCTACAAGTCCCTTTTCTCTTGCAGCAGAAAGGCTTCCCAATTCTAGCAAATCTTTATAGTTTACTACCTCAGCTTTGATAAATCCACGTTCGAAGTCTGTATGGATTTTTCCAGCAGCCTGAGGTGCTTTTGTTCCTTTTGTAATTGTCCAAGCACGACATTCATCTTCACCAGCTGTAAGATATGAAATAAGACCAAGTAAGCTATAGCTGGCTGCAACAAGTTTATCAAGACCTGATGATTCTACTCCAAGGTCTGCTAAAAATTCAGCCTTTTCATCATCGTCAAGTTCAGCAAGTTCCTGTTCAATCTGTGCACAGATTACAAATACTTCAGCGCCTTCTTCTTTAGCAAGTTCACGAACTTTTGCTACATTTGCATTTGATGCACCATCATCTACTAGGTCATCTTCTTTAACATTTGCTCCATAAATAGTTGGTTTTGCTGTAAGAAGATTGTATCCTTTGAACCAAAGTTGCATATCATCATCTTCTGGTACTTCAAATGTACGAGCCATCTGATTTCCTTCAAGATGTGCTTTAATTGCTTCAAGAAGTTCCATCTCTTTTGCAAGAGTTTTATCCATACGAGCCTGTTTCTGAACTTTCTGAATTCTTCTTTCAAGTATTTCAAGGTCAGAGAAAATAAGTTCAAGATTTATTGTTTCAATATCACGTGCTGGGTCGATAGATCCATCTACGTGAACAATATTTGCATCTTCAAAGCAACGTAC
>JAXJUI010000143.1:0-26221 GCA_036309165.1 Agathobacter sp.
ACATGTAGTGATTCTACATGTACGAGCGGAAAAACATATGCATGTACCAAGTGTGCAAAAAGATTTAAGTCAAAACCTACAGGAAAATGCTCCAATTGTGGCATTTCTTCAACTTATTCAAAAGTAAACTGTCCAACATGTAGTGGAACAGGAACTGTTGTATCAGGAACTGTAGATTGTTCTTACTGTTATGGTTCTCCTGATTATGCCAGGGGAAAAAATACCTATTGTCGTAATCCGGGGTGCGCATATGGAAGCTGGGGAACTCCAGCTGCATATTTTGCAGCCGACCAAACGTGTTATGAAACGCCAAAAAGCTATAATTTTGCAATTCATGCAAATGGTGGAATTTTTAGCAATGGTTCTACCGATATAGGAATGTCGCCTCAACTAACCTTTGACAGTAGTAATTGGCACAACATTAGTTCATACATTCCAAGCAGGGCAGGATACACCTTAACTGGATTTTATGATTCTCCAAGTGGTGGAACGCTTGTATATTATTCGAATGGCGCATGTAACAATAGTAGTGGATATTGGGCAGGAAATACATACAAACATGATGGTGATTTAAATGTATATGCACAGTGGACTCCTAACAAATACAATATTACTTATCACGGAAATGGATCCACTTCTGGCTGGATAGGAAGTATTGAATACACATATGATACGGTGTATACGTATCCGACACAGGGAAGTTTATATCGAACCGGATATACCTTTACTGGATGGGGAACAACTGCAACAAGTGGTGTCAATTGTCCAGTCGGTGCTGCATTTGCAAACCTTACAACCACTGGTAATGTCGATCGATATGCACAATGGACCCCAAATATCTATACCGTATATTTCAATGGAAATGGGGGAACTGCTTCATATGGTTCTAAAAATGTAGCATATGATTCCAAATATGGAAGCTTACCTACAGCAACAAGAACCGGATTTCGATTTGATGGATGGTTTACTGCAGCAAGTGGAGGAAGTCAGGTTACATCAGCAACGCAGTTTAAATCTCTAGGAAATGTAAATCTTTACGCGCATTGGACCAGATTATCTTATACCGTAACATACGTAGCCGGAACTGGTGCTACATGTTCTGTAAGTAGTGAGAAGGTGTTATACGATTATCCGGTTAATTTGGGATATACGGCTTCCCTGGATGGAAAGGTATTTGTTGGATGGCATACCAATCCAAGTTCAAAATACGCACTTCCAAACTTGAAGATGCCGGCAAACAATGTAACGTTATATGCGATTTATTCCATACCAATATCAGACGTACAGAAAGTATATGCGATGTCATGGAGTGTAGGGGATGAATCAAATTATAGAGGTGTCGAGATGGCCCGAACATCTGTATATAATCTTGATTATGAATATATGTTGAGTAATGCAAATATTCGTTCTGATCTAACCGGGGCATTGCAATATGCGGTTGTCGCACATGATAATGCTGGGAATGTTTCGATATTATATACATCGGCAACTCCGCCAACGATTGAGCTGTTTGTTCAAAAGGTAGAGCATTATAAATGGGATACATCAGTAAATGAATGGGTACAATTTGATACGACAGCTGAAATTGTATTAAAAGGTGTGACCTATACGCCAGAGTTTATTACTCCACCAAGTGGATATAAGACCGATACAATAGATGAAGCATATGTTGTAACAGCTGATACAACCAAGAAAGCATATTATGTACCAAACGAATTTACCCTCTACTTTGATCCAAATGGGGGATCAACAACTGTAAGCAGTAAAAAGATATCTTATAGTGATGTATATGGAGAACTTCCAACTGCAGAACGTGATGGATATACTTTCCTCGGATGGTATACAGAACGTGAGGATGGAGAACGAAAAACTTCTACCTCTCGATATACGATAGCTGGAGATAGTACATTGTATGCGCACTGGAAGATTAACTCATACCAGGTAATATATGATTATCAAACAAATGGTGGAACATCAGTAAGTAAGCTATCAGAAACAGTTGCATATAATAGTCCAATTGATTTATCTGTGGGAGCTGTGAAAGAAGGGTGGAATCTTGTAGGATGGAACACTGATAAAACGGCAACAACAGGGCTTACAAGTATGAATATGCCAAATGATGATGTGATATTGTATGCGATTTATCGAAAGAATATTGTTGGAACATTTATAGATAATAAAGATACTGAAACAATAACACGAAAAGTAAATATCTCCATTTTCAACAATACTGTAGATGGAATTCTATCTGTTCCGGTTCAAAATGAAATGACAGGATGGACAGCACTTGGATGGGCGATTGAAGAAGATGCAGATGCAATTGTACAAGTTGCATCTGGTGGAAGTTATGCTACCACAGATAGCTTGACGTTTTATGGAAGATATGAAAAGGACGTAACGGTATCTTATGATACCAATGGTTCCGCACAAATAATTCTACCAGTCACAAAGCAATATAACTTTAGTTCTTCAGGACAAAGAGATATTCCAGAATTTGAGCTTGCAGATGCACCAGTACTTGATAAAAATACGTTTGTCGAGTGGCAGGAATTTGATGAAGAAGGAAGTCTCTTGTCAAGCTATAAACCAAATAAAAAATACTTTATGGAAAATGATGTTACGCTTGTAGCAAAATGGGATGCGCACCCGGAAATTGAAGCATATGATAGACATTTTACATTAGAGGATGCGCAACGTGGAAACATCACAGAAGAGGCATTACTTGAAAAGGTAATTGCTACGGATAAAGAAGATGGTATTTTAATCAATGGTTTATCTGTTGTTGTAAAAGACTTTGACCCATCGAAATTTACTTCGATGATATATGAAGACGAAGTAGTAATTACATATGTAGCTACGGACTCTTTTGGAAATACGGTAGAAGCAAGCGTTAAAGTGTTTATCACGGATACAACAGCTGCTATAACAAATAGAATTATCTATCCAAGATTTATCTCAAATGACTTTTACAAGGATGGAGAAGAATACGTACCAACAAGTTTAGGTGGATTAGAAGAAAATTCTATTTGGATAAAGAGTGAGGTCTACAGAACTGCTCTTGATTATGCGATGAGTAATCACAAAGAAAATGAGGAATATAAAACACTTGATGTATTCGGTACAGAATACAAAGTAAAGATTGCTGGAAGCGGTAAATGGTCGCATATGAAGGAATCATGGACATTTACCAAAGAAGATATTAAAGATGTTCGTGAATTTGTAGATGAGTACGGATTTGGAAACAATACAAGATCGGATGCAGTCGAAGCATTCTATGAGCAGTTTGACCATTGTAAAACAAAATAAGGAAGACATAAAAAACACTGGGAATGATTCCCGGTGTTTTTTTGTACCGAAATTCGGTACGTCCGAGGAAAGGAGGACAAATGTCGGCAGAAAATAATTATGAAGCATTAACACAGGTTGAATCGATTCTTAAGGAACGAGAATCGTTGTTTGTTCAAAGAGAACGAAAACTTGATGAATATGCTGCGAAATTAAAAGAAGTTGAGAAAACACTTTTGGAAAAATCAAAAGAGATTCAGTTAGCTAACAAGGAGCTGGATGCCAAAAGAGAACAACTAGAACTTGACACGAAAGCTTTTCAACTTCGATTAGCTGAATTTGAGAGGAAAGAAAAAGAGCATTCAAAGGCAATTTTAAAATCCACAATCTTAGCTGAAGAGGTAAACAACAAAAATCTCCAGAGTAGCTTAGATGAAGAGGAAAAACATATGAATGATTTCCTTGATGCTTTGCATGTTGAGTTAGGAACAACGGCAACAGAAATTTTGAAAAGGGAAACAGGATTAGATAATTTGCCACTCGTCGATGATATTTCATCTGAAGCCCAAAAAGTTGATATGGAAGTAAAAGAAGTAAAAGATGCGATTCCCAAAATATTAAAGCAGCTTAACAGCATCGTAGAGAAAGAAGAGTCTTTCTATGTGATCGAGCTGACAGAGAGCAGATTATGTGTGCAAAAAGATGAAAAAGAGATTCGTTTTTTTGTAAACAGTGATAGTTGCGAGGTACATATTATTGCGACAAAGCAAAACACAAAAGGTCTGCAGAAGAACATGTTGAATTTGAATCGTATTCAAACAACCTGGGCGTTTTCTCTGGAAGACAATCATATGATCAGCAGAATGTCATTTGGTGAAAAAGACAAGCCTGAAGAACTATTACAAAAAGTAAGTGAATGTATAGAAAAATATTTTGTATAAGAAAGTGAGGAAACACTATGAAAAGAAGAAAAAGAGTACCTGTATTATTTTGGATGATTTTAGCAATTGCAATTGTACTTGCAATACTTGTGTACGTGTTTTTCCCATTTGCTGCATTTAAGAAACTTGTAGCATTACTAACCGTACCACTTGTAACTTTTGTTGGAATTTTTATCTATGGAAAATTTTTAAATAGAAGATAAGGAGCTATTAATATGAGTAAATTTGAAAAGAAAAAAATGATGAAATTATTTGGTTTCTTAGCGTTTGGAATCTTTACATTTATGTTGATTGTTAATCCGGATATGGTTGTATTAGCAGAAATTACAAAAGCGCCAGGAGCTGCAGGAACAGATGTAACAGCTATCACATCAAAAATTGATATCTTGTTTAGCTTAATTGCGGCTGTATTCAATGGTTTTGGTTTGATTTTCTTGCTTTGGGGAATTTTCGAATGGGGAATTGCTTACTGTTCTGGACAAGGTGGTATGGAAGCACAGTCATTTAAAAGAATTGCTGGTGGGCTTGTTATTCTTGTATCACCTGATCTTGTTACGCTCTTTACCTAGGAGGAATAGTTATGTCTTTTGTTACAGATGAAATTGTTGAATCATTATTTAGTTCCTTGTTTGGTGGACTTTTTGAAATCGTTGAATTAGGTAATGCGGTATGGAATTTTTTGATAAGTCTAGTCTGTGGAACAGCCTTATCATCACCTCAAACATTTTCAGAAGCAGCATGGACATATACGACAGTTGTTGTAATGGGTGTCACTACAGCGGTGGGGGCATCCTTACTCAACTTTATGTATATACTGGGTTTAGTAAGGCAAACATCAAACATTCGAGAAGGTATTACGCTCGAAATGGTGATAGAAAGTCTCATTAAACTTGTATGTGGTAATTTGTTGCTTCTGCATGGAAAACAATTTATAACGACTATATTTGATATAGCACAGGCATTTACCGGTACATTTAGTGTCACGATTCCACCGATAAGTGTAGATACGGATTTAGGTACTATGTTGTTTTCATTTATTTTTGGAATCCTATATTTTGCAATAGCGCTTGTATGTGGAGTGACCATCTTTTTAACTGTATACGGACGATACTTACCGTTATATGCCATTGTAGGTGTTGCTCCAATTGCTTGGTCTACTGTGGCAGGTGGAAGGGGTCTTTCATCGACTGCTATAGCATGGTTTAAAACTTTTCTATCAAAAACATTTGAGATTGTTATTATTGTACTATTTTTAGCACTCGGAAATATACTTTGCAATGCAATTGATTTTATGAGCGCAGGTGGATTTGAAGGATATTCCCAATACTTCCAAAACATGGCCACAATGGTTATATTGGCAGCGAGTGTCAAAGGAGCAGATGTTTTCATGAGAAGAACATTTGGCTTATAAATGTACCGAAATTCGGTACGAGAGGATTCAGAAAGGAGTACATATAGATGGCACGTATTAACGCAGCATATTTATTTGCAGAAAAGAAGAAAAACACCAATCCTTTTGTAAAAATACCTAGAAATATTAAAGAGAGTTTAAATATAGATAAAGTCCATTCCAACGGAATCTTCAAGATTGAACCAGGCAATGGACTTGTTATGTATGATAGATGCTACATTTTCGAGGATGTGAATTATCGCAATCTTGATAAGGATGAGAAAACTTCAACACTTTTGGAACTAGTAACGTTATTTCGTTCAATGGATTATCAATTTAAAATAACGATAGCGAATGAACAACAGGACATGAAGAAATTTGTTGAAGATGTTTTTAATCCTGTACATGAAGAAGAATATCCTCTTATCCAAGAGGGAATCGGATGTTGGCTGAATCAAAAGATTGAGGAAGGAACCCGTGATATCAGGCGCGTTTTATACTTAACGGTTACCTGTAAAGCTAAATCTTTTGAAGAAGCAAAAGTGTATTTTGGAACACTTGATACAACGCTTCAAACTATTTTTGAATCATTGAAAAGTCGTTTGTATGTAATGTCTGGAGAAGAAAGACTTTTAGTGCTTCAAAAAATATTACGATTAGGAAGTGGTGGAATTCAACCAAAACTTACAGACGATATTGAAAATACTGGATGGAAGAATCAAATTCTTCCAGCACGATTTGATTCAGAGGAAGACAGTCTACATATCAATGATAAATATGCGTGTGTACTTTTTGCACATGATTATGATATAGGACTCGATGAGGAGAAGGTGATTCATGGTTTGACGGATACCTTGTTTCCTACGTACATCACCTTAGACTTTCAACCAGTAAGTCGAAGAATATTAAAAGACAAGCTTATGAATTCGCATCGAAATAACGAGAGAAATATTGCCCAGGAAACAGAAAAGAAACAAAAGAATAATCAACATGCAACCATTTCCTATGAACTTAGTAAAAAGAGAAATGAAATAGAAGGTCTTGTAGATCAGATCGAAGGAAATGACGAAGAAGGATTATTTTTAGGAATGCTCGTGATTGTACAAGCTGATTCGATGAGTGAGCTTGAAGAAAGAGTAGATACACTAGTACAAATTGCAAGCACAAATGGATATACACTTGATCCATATTATCATAGACAAAGAAAAGCCTTTATGACGGCACTACCGATTGGTGGAAGACAAGTAAATCATATGAGAGCATTACTGACTACTTCTGCTGTAGCTTGGCAACCGTTCTATTCAAAGGATCTTATTCAGCCAGGAGGAACAATTCTTGGAATCAATCGAACAACCAAAAGACTGATTGTTGTAAATTGTAAGCTATTAAAAGCACCGCATGGATTTATCGTGGGTCACACCGGTAGTGGTAAATCCTTCTTTATTAAGGAGACGGAGATTGCACAAACGCTTCTCTTTACAGATGATAACATTCTTATTTTGGATCCGAACAATGAACAGCAGCTCTTTATAAATAGCATTGGTGGTCAATACTTCGATTTGACTCCGCAAAGTAAATTTTATTTAAATCCTTTTGAGTGTCCAAGAGAAGTCTGGGATGGAGATAAAATCCAAAAGGATAGATTTGTTGCACAGAAAAAGCAATTTGCCGGAGCTCTTTGTACTTCCACAATGATTAACATGGTTGTAACACAGGTTCACCTTAATTTTATTAAGAAGGCTGTTCAGACAATGTATGATTCCTATTTCGAAAGAAATAACTTTAATAAACAAAAGACTCTTAAGGATATGAGAGATTGCTTACTTTTACAGATTACCGAAGGTACGTATCCAGAAGATGAGAGAATGATTCTTGATATCTGTAATTGTATTCAGGAGTTTGTAGAAGGAACATATGATATGTTTGCGCATCCAAGTAACATTAATATCAAAAATCGTTGTGTCGGTTTTGGAATGCAAAATATTCCTACAGAAGCAACGGAGACTATCATGCTTACATTAATGCATATTATTAGTATGCAGCTTGATTATAACCAGGGCAATTTAAGAGCATCTCGTTTTATCATCGATGAAGCACAGGTGCTATGTAAAAATCCGATTATCTCATCGCAACTTCTTTACGCAATCGAGACGTACAGGAAGCGAGGAGGAATTGTAACACTTGCCCTGCAGAACTTAAAACGTGCAGTTGAAAATCCTGAAATAAGGGACATGCTTTCAAACTGTCCTAGAAAAATCTTCTTTGATAGCGGTGGAGTAGATGCACTTGCTCTTGCAGAAATTCAAGAACTTTCGGAAGCAGAGCTTCGCTCTTTAGAGAATCCGGAAAAAGGATTAGGATTAGTCGTATGGGAGGGCCAAGTATTTATGATTGATGCACGTATGGACAAAGTAAATCCATTGTATGAAATGTTTAACACTGATTTCCACGAGAAAGCAGCACAACAAAAAGAGGAAGAAGCTATCGCAAATGGATATTATATTGAACTTCGAATGAAAGAATTATTGGAAGTAACAAATATTCCTATGTACAAGCTGTTTGATATGTGCGAAGCAGAATATACAGAGAAAGAAATTCTTGAAGTATATGAAAGAATGAAATCGGAAGGAATCATTGTGGAAAGAAATGGAATTTGTTCACTTAAGAAATAGAGGTGAAGCATATGGAGTTAAAGGAACTTGAATTAGATATATCGGAGAAGAAGCAGCAAATAAAAGAGAAAGTTCAATCCATAAATACGGTTGCACGAACAAGTATAAGAACTGGTTCCCAGACAGCAAGATTTACAAAGCAGAGTCTTACTTCATCTCAAATGAGAGAGGGAGAAGATGAGGTAGAAAATTATTCAGACGAAAGAACTCGTAATCGTACTTTCAAGAATACTCGAAAAAAAGAGCAGGCAGAGATGAAGAATGAAACTTTCGAGTATCGAAAAAAAGGAAATACTTTTGAAAAACCAAACCGTTCAAATGCTTTAATAAATCAATCAGTCTCACCCTGGGAAGAAAAAATAAATTCTTATAAGAATAAAAAAAATACACCAGTGACATCAAATGAAAAATCAGGAGAAGATTTTCCTTCACTTGTGAAGAATACAAAACAGGGATTTATGGTTGATGAAAAAGTTGGGATGAAAGCAGGAATAAATTCAGGAATGAATACAGGAACAAGTGCAGGAATTGGTACCGGTGTTAAATCTGCAGCAAAAGGTGGAGCGTTTGCAAAAGAAGCTGCAAGTGGAGCTGCAACTGGTGGAATCTCAACAGCTGTAAGTGCAGGAATAGGTATTGTAAAAAAGGCGAGTGAAAAAGGGAAACAGATTATAAAGGAATCTGTTGAGAATAACAAAAAGAATAAAGAGAAAGTTTCATCAAATTTCTTAGCATACATATTCACTCTTCCAATGATAATTCTTATCGTAGTAATTTTAGTGGTTGCAAGTGTAAGCGGAGCTTTAGCATACTCAAGTACAGTTTCCGAAGAACTTGCAATTGTTAAAATAGCAAAAAGAGAGTTGGCTCAATCAGAAGAAAATGTAGGTGGAAAAAAGTATAAATCGTGGTATGGAGTTAATGGAAATTGGTGTGCGATGTTTGTCAGTTTCTGTGCCGACGAATGTGATCTAATTGATAGCGGAGTAATGCCAAAGACTGCATCTGTATCAAATATGTTGGAATGGTATAAAGATAATCATCAATTTGAAAAGAAGATAGATGAGGATGGAGAATGGTATATTCCAAAAGCGGGAGATATTATCATATTTAAAAGCAGTGGAGCTTCCCATGTTGGAATTGTAATAAATTATGACGAGGATAGTGGTAAGGTAACAACGATCGAAGGTAATGCAGGACGTTCTGATACTGAACCATATCATGAAGGAAGTCATGTCATGGAATGTAACTACGCTCTCTCGTATTCCAAAATAACAGGATATGGAATTCCAAATTATCCAGTAGAAACAATTCCAGAAAGCACAGAAACAGAAATCGCAAAAATAATTATCTTAGAATGTGACGTACCGAAATTCGGTACGTTATTTGTTTTAACGTAGGAGGATGATAATGAAAATTCCAATAAATAAAGATATAGAAAAAGAGTATAAGGATATTTTTGCTGCAGGATTTACATGGAAGGAATGTGTTTGGATAGCCATATCTGCTGTGATTATTTTTGGCGCAGGAGTTCTTCAAGTGCTCTACCTTGGAGTAGATTTATCGATAGTTGCTTACACTGCGGTTCCATGTGGAATCCCAACAATATTTTTGGGATTTTATAAATCGCAGGGATTATCTATTTTTGAACTGCTAATGGAAATCTATTATGAAAGCAGAACAAAAACACTACCATATGAAGCTGATGAGTTACCAGAAATTGAAAGTTATTTTACGATGGAATACGAAAAAGGAGGTAATGAGAAATGAAAAAAATAAATGCAAGTCAGTTATCGGTGGAAGATAAAAGAAGAATTAGAAAGAAACTTATTGTCTTAATTATCATAATGATTATCTTTGTTATAGATTTAGTTTATGTAACCATTTCGAATAGAAATGAAAGAAAAAAATATTATGAAGAGATGCAGAAATATCAAACCGAAGAGAGTTCTGGTACAGAACTTTCTGCTCCAACGAATCAGACAAAACAAGAACAGAAGCAAGAGTTGGAAGAAAATAATTCTGAGATTAAGACAAGTGATGAAGAAGAAGTAAGCGATGTATTCATTACAAACATGGATAGTTATATTGTTCCAATGTTAAAAGAAAATTCTGCTTTGATTGAAAAGTCATTAAGCGACTTTTCAAAAATCTCAAACATAAAAGTTGGAAATGCACAGGTGATTGATGTTGTTTGTAAAGATGATGAAGAACCTTTTTATCTATTCTTCATTGAGGGTGAGGACGGAATAATTTTTGAAGTTTCGTATAACATCGATACAAAAGATTGTGAAACAATAACTTCAATTTACACAAAAGACGAAGTACTTTCTGGAATTTGGAACGGAGATGTTCCTGCATGTAGAGATGAAGACGAAAGTACAGTTACAAATTAAAAAGGGTCTTAGGGGTGTCCCCTAACAAGATGCGAAATGACAATTTTTAATTGTCGGACATTTTGCGTATCTTGCGAATAAAAAAACTTAAAATACAACACGAATGCAACACTTTTTTCGTGATTATGAACAAAATGCGACACGAAAGCAACACGGTTGACACACTTTTTTTGTGAAAATGACGAACCAAAAATTTGAATGAAACAAAAAACAACACGAAACAACACAAATGCAACACTTTTTTGAGTGTTGCATTTGTGTTGCACATAGAAAAAAACAAAGTGTGTCATGTTTGTCGCATGGTGTCGCACGAAGAAAAATAAGTAACTTCAAAAAGAAAAATAGAAAAAATTTTTGAAAAGGAGAACAGCAATGTCAGGAACAATTCGAGAACATCTTTCTGCCAGAAATTACAATCGAACTGAAATCGATATGGAAGAAGTTTATAAACTTTGTGACGAAGGAATGTCTGTAAAAGAGGTTGCTCAAAAGCTAGGAGTTGATCGTTCCACTCTCTATCGAAGACATAAAATGTATCAAGAAGCGTTGGCCGAAGACGAAAATTAATTGTGGGGTAGCAAGTGCACCTAGTTATAAAAAAATGAACATGCTATATTATAATTAAGAAAATGTAATAAAAATTCTAAAAAAGGTTGTACCGAAATTCGGTACAGCCTTTTTTAAAAGTGAGGTAAAAATGCGTATGAGTATTCAAGATAAAATTGACAATTGGGAATTAGAAATTCTTACCATAGATGAAAAGCAGAAAGAATATATTGAAAAAAATAATTTAAAAAAGAAAGAACTTCGAAGAAAAATTGCTGATGCGAAAAGAGAACTTGAGGAAGCAAACAATGCATTAGTCGTTTCAACCGTAAAAGAATTTTTCGGAGAAGTTACTCCAGAAAATATTGCGCAGCTTAAAAGCATTTTGTTAAAGAATGATCATTCTATAAACACATTCAATGAATAGGAAACAGCTTATGGCGAAATTGAAAGAAAGAAAAGTGACGTTTAGAATGACAGAAGATGAGTACAATTTCTTGCTTACAAAATCGAACAATTCATCTGAAAAATTTAAAAACGGAAAAGAGAATGTGTCAGGTTTTATTCGTGAAACGTTATTGAGTGAGACAGGTTATCGAAATGTTTTTCTCGAACGACAACTTAAAGATTTAAGATATGAGATTCGAAAAATTGGAACAAACATTAACCAGGTTGTAAAAAAAATTAATAGCGGATACGGAACACAAGCTGATGTACCAATTCTTGAAAAATCGCTTGAAGAAATAAAAGAAAGCATTGATGAATACGAAAGGTTGATAAAAGAAAAATGGCAATCACCAAATTGATGCACATGAAAGAAAGTAAAGGGAATCCAGCTTCCCATTTGCAAAACGCAATTAATTATATCCTTGATGTCAAACACGGTGGAGCAAAAACAGATTTCGGAAGATGGGTTGGAGGAAACAGTGGCATTGAAGCGGATGAAGTTTTTAAAAACTTTATGGACACAAAAGAATTTTACGACAAGTTTGATGGAAGACAAGGATATCACTTTGCGATCTCTTTTGCAAAAGGAGAAACGGATGCAGAAACTTGTTTTGAAATTATGAGAGAATTCTGTGAAGAGTTCTTAAAAGATAATTACGATTATGTCTATGCGGTTCATATTGACAAAGGACATATGCATGGACACATTATATTCAATTCTGTGGCCAGAACTACAGGACTTAAATATCATTACGTGAAAGGGGATTGGGAAAAATATATCCAACCAATTACAGATAAGATTTGTGTAAAGCATAATCTCGATCCGTTATCTTTTGAAGAAGAAAAAGTTGGAGTAAGCTACGCAAAGTGGAACGAAAATAAAGGTAACATAATAAATTGGACTTCTGTTATTCGTGCTGATATTGATTTCGCAATTCAAAAATCAAATTCAGTAGAAGAGTTTCTTGTAATAATGAAGCAAATGAATTATTCATTACGCTTCGGAAGAACCGTTTCAAAGGGAGAGAATTATATTACATTTTCCTTTACCGATGATGAAGGAAAGATTCATCGAAGGAGAAGTTATAAGTTGGGCCCTTTATATAATTTGGAAGGAATCAAAGAAAAGATTCTTCTTAAGAAAAATATAAATTCATTTGAAGAAGTAACAAAAGCATTGGAAGAAAAGACCAAATACATAAAGCCTAATGCAATCATAAAAGGAACACAAACATATAGAAGAATGTATCAGGCGGTAAGCTATTATAAACTTCCTAATCCTTTTGCAGTTCCGCAAGGACAAGTTAGATGTGATATGGTTCGAATAGAAAAACTTATTGAGAATTGTAACTATATAAAAAGAACAGGGATGAGTAATTTAAAAGAATTCGAAGAAAGATTTCATTATGTCGAAGAAAGATTGCACCAGAATTACATATATAGAAAGGCATACAAGGAGCTCTATGAACATGTATTAGGAAATATAGATGATGCTCTTGCTATTCGATATAAAGAGATACAGCTGCGTATTCGTTCGTTGAATGAATTCGATAAAGAATATGAAGATTTAGAAGATGAGCTGCTAAATCTTGAAAAGGAATTACCTTTTGAGTTTACCAGCATTGTAAATAAACTTAATCAATGCGAAAGGGATATTGAAAAACTTAAGAAAGAAAAGCGTATTCTTCAAAGAATAGTCTCCACAGAAAAAGCAAGTGGAAAAATTATAGAAACAGAGATGAAACCTTTGGTTCCAAATTAACGTACCGAATTTCGGTACGTTTTTTAAATATAAAAAAGAAAGTGAGGAAACAACATGGAACTTATGATTGAAACAAGAAAAAAGGAAGCAGAGATGAAACGTATGAAAAAATACGTAAAATTAATGCAGGAAAAATCGGAAGAAAAGAAGGATGCAAAAAGGGGGGATAAATAGTGCTGACTTTAGAGGGATTTTTAAACGAAGTAAAAAGCAGACTTGAAAAAATGTACCAAAAAGAAGATGGGTACACAGTGGAACTTTTGCCAGTGAAAAGAGCTGGAGATGTAGAACTGGATGCAGTTGTTATCAGAGATAACAATGTAAATATTTCTCCTACCATTTATCTTAATGATTATTATGAGCAGTATATGGAAGGAATGCCAATTTCATCATTGGTTGATAAAATTTCTTCGTTGTATGAAAAAACAAAACCAGCTGCGTCGATCGATATATCTAATTTTACGGATTTTGATAAAGTAAAAGATAAAATCGTATGTCGGTTGTATGGAAAAGATAATAACAAGAATATGATTAAGGAGCAGCCATATAAAGAGGTCGAAGACCTCATTGTTACATATTCTATTGACCTTGAAAGCAAAGACGGAAGCTTATCTTCTGTCAAAATTTCTAATAATCTCATGCAGAAATGGGATGTTTCATTAGAGGATTTAGACAGAATTGCTTGGGAAAATACAAAAGCAAATAATCCAGCAGTTGTTGAGGATTTGTTTGAAGTCATTAAAGATTCAATGCTTCCATCAATTATGTCAGACTTAGAGGTTTCAAAAGATGAGGCAGAAGAAATCTTTAGAAACATGAATATTGATGCAGGACCAAGAATGATTTGTGTGTCAAATAAAATTAAAATGTTTGGAGCTGTTTCAATTTTAGATCATGTCGTACAGGATGAAGTAAAAGAAGCTCTTGGAGAAGATTTTTATGTGATTCCAAGTTCTGTACATGAAGTTTTATGTATTGGAAAATCACAAGTAGATGACTATCGAACACTAGAAACGATGATTCAGGATGTAAATACTACACAGGTAAGGCCAGAGGAAGTTCTTTCAGGAAAGCCATATTATGTAGATGTAGCAAAACATTTATTACTAAAAGCAGAGACAGCAGAAGAAACGCTTGCAAAAATTAAGGAGCAGGAAAAAATCAAGGAGATTGAAAAGAATCAAAAGATTGAGGAACCGATTTTAAAAATGTAAGAAAAGAAGGTCAGAGTTTTTAAAAATTCTGACCTTTTTTTTGTACCGAAATCCGGTACGGAAAGGAGAGCATATGGAAGCTGAAAAAGAAATCTATTTTATCGATACAGAAACACTGACAGAGGAAGAACTGCAAAGAGAACGATTTGAGGAGGTACTCAATGTCACAGGCAATCAATAAGAAGAATGAGTATCGAAAAAATCTTGCAGAAATCTTTATTAAGTCATTAGAAGAAAATGGATTAGATTGGAAAAAAGAATGGCATCAAACACAAGCAAGACCTTTTAATGCTAAATCCAACGCACACTATAGGGGGATAAATCTTTTTCGATTAATGATGGAAAGTATGAACAAAGGGTATAATGACCCGCGATGGGCTACCTTTAATCAAGTAAAAGACATGGGATGCTCGTTGAAGGGAGCTAAAGGAACAGGAGTATTAATTGAATACTGGTTTCCATATGATCGGGAAGAGAAAAAAGCAATTACCTGGAAGAAATTTAAAGAAGAGACAGGTGGAGTTCCTGATGAGAGATACATTTTGTCTGTCAAATACAGTACCGTTTTTAATGCAAAGTATATTGAAGGAATTAAGCCGTTACCACTTCCTGAAAAAAGAGAAATAGTGATTGATGAACTGGTAGAGACTCTTTCCAAGGAGATGGATGTTGAAATTTTAAATGATGGTGACGGAAGGGCATTCTATCGACCAAAAGAAGATAAAATACATTTGCCGGAGAAAGATGATTTCTATAGTGATTATGCATACAACTCAACAGCACTTCACGAGTTAGCTCATGCTACTGGTGCAGAGCATAGGTTGAATAGAAATTTGGTAGGTGATTTTGGTTCAGAAGCATATGCTTACGAAGAATTAATTGCTGAAATAACATCTTGTTTTATGTCATATCACTTAGAGATTGAGCAGGATGAACAGCACGTAAACAATCATGCAGCATATGTAAATAGTTGGATTTCCATTCTTAAAGATAAACCAGAAACGTTAGTAAAAGCTATTGCTGATGCTGAAAAAGCTTCATCGTATATGGAATTGAAGGCAGGGCTTATTCGGGTTCAGGAATACGAAAAAAGTGTGGAATCAACACTTGAAGTAGAGTCTAAAAAAGAAATAAGCGAAGACAGTAGGATAAAAATGGAAGCAAAAGAAGAGATTGCTCCACGAGTATAGTAACGTACCGAAATTCGGTACGTTTTTTTATGAGGTGAACCTATGAAGAAAGTAATCGAAGTTAGTTCAATGAAAGAATTGAGTGAAGTTATTCATTCTTTTCCAAAAGATGTTCCTTTTGAGGTAGAAATACAATTGGTAGAGGATGATGCTTATGAAAAATGAAATTGATGTTGTGAGAATTACTCTAAAGAAGGATAAATCCCTTTTTTCAGAAAAACAAATAAATAATCCAGAAGATGTAATAGAGATTCTAAAAGATGAGTTGAATGATTGGGATAGAGAATGCATTTGCGTAATCAATTTACAAACAGATGGAAAACCAATAAGTATAAATATGGTTAGCGTTGGAGATGTAAACACTTCAATCGCAAATACCAGTAATATCTTAAAGTCTGCCATATTGTCAAATGCAGCTCAAATTATGCTTGTTCATAATCATCCAAGTAAAAATATAACTCCTTCTAAGGAGGATTATCTTGTTACAGAAAAAGTAAATTATGCATCACAGCTTTTGGATATTCCACTTTTAGATCATGTCATTATAGGTGGGAACGAAACTACTAGCATCAGAGAGCTTCATCCAGAACTGTTTGAAAAAAACAACGCTGTAAACCAATTTAAAAAGTGGAAATTTGAAGAAAGTGCTGTTGCAGAGGAAAGAGGCGAGTATAACGGTGAATCAGAAAAATCCATTAAAGAATTTGTACATGCTTTTGTAGAAGCGGAATTTGATGAATTAAATACGTACGATTCAGAAATGAATCTTAAAGTAGAAAAAATAGAAATCTATGGAAGTCGGAGTAAAGGGTATCATACCAAAGAGTCAGATTTAGATGTTTTGGTTCAATACTCTGGAAACATGAAAGAGGATGCATTGTTTAATATCTTGCACGAATCAAAGATATCTTTATCAGGAATGACGTTAGATATTAATCCGATACGAAACATAGAAAGTGGTCCAATCGATTTGTATCATCAAAAGGCAGATAACATATTAGATGCAAGAATGAAAAACAAGAAAAGGCTTTTCGTTGATATAGACGGAACTTTGGCACACTTTGAAAAAGTGGATACTTTAGAACGTCTATATGAAAAGGGCTATTTTGAAAATCTTGCGCCACAAAAAGGTGTTATCGAAGCCGTAAAACTTATAAAGGAAACAGAACCGGATGTAGAAGTATTTATCTTGTCTTCGGTATTAAAAGACAGTAAATATGCCTTGGAAGAAAAAAATGCCTGGTTAGATAAATTTCTTCCTCAAATAGACAGAAGTCATCGTTTGTTTCCTTTCTGTGGTGAAAGTAAAGCAGATGCATTAGAAGCGGTTGGTGGAATCCGTAAACACGATTTCTTGCTAGATGATTACACTTTAAATCTAAATGATTGGCCAATAAAAGAAAATGCCATATTGCTTCTAAATGGAATTAATCACACACATAAAAGCTGGCAAGGAAACAAGATACGTTTTGATAAAGCCCCATATTTGATTGCATCAAATATCTTAGGGATTATCAAAATCAAATTGGTTATCCAGGATGAAAGACCGCAGGATATTGTGGCTTATTCTAAACAAATTAAAGAGATGAAAGAAAACAAAGAAATAAATCCAAAATTATAGTAGGTACCGAAATTCGGTACAGAAAGGAGAACCTATGAAAATTGATGCACAAATAAAAATGACGGTAGAGCAGAATAATAATACATCCGAGATTGCTTCAGGCTGGGTGGAAGTGGAGGATGCTATTAAATTTCCGGTTAAAGTAAGAAAATACACAGACAAAAACGGCGAAGAAAAATTATTTGTATCCTATCCGCAACGAAAAAATGGAGAAGAGTGGGAAGGAGTTCTGTATCCGACAAAAGAGATGCGAGAAGAAATTGATACAGAAATCTTAAATCAGATGAAAAACACTCTTATGAAAGGAATAGCGACTCCTCAAATTGATGAGGTGAGAGTAAATCTTATTAATGAGACAAAGCAGGGAAATGTAAATGTGAAAGCAGTCGCATCGATAAAGATGTGTGGATTTTACATTAACGGAATTACGGTAAAGGAAAGTAAAAAAGGTTTGTTTGTAAATATGCCACAGTACAAGGATGGTGATAATTCTTATCATGATATGGTTTATGGAACAACAAAGTTTACTCAAACTGCCATTTTTAACAAGGTTCTTGAAGAATATGAAAATATTGTGAAATTAAAAAATCAAGCATTAGAATATCAAAAAATCAAGAATATCGAAGCACAAGAACTCAGTATGAAAAATAGTATTGTTCCATAAAAATGTACCGAAATCCGGTACAGAAAGGAGAGACGATGGAAGAAGAAAAAGTAGTTGAAGGCGAAAACCGAAATGTCCGTAAAAGTATGAAAAAGGCATCTATCAGCAAAGAAAGTGATATATATATGCAGCTGTTTAATCAAGAAGAAATGCCGGAAGAATATATTAAAGTGGTTGCCAAAGAAGAGCGTATTCCAGTGTTAAAGCAGCTCTTTTTATGTGCTATAGAAGAGGTGCCAATAGAAAAGGTAGAGATTGCACTTTTGAAGGATCCACCAGATGAATCTTTGAAACAGGTTCGTCAAAAGTATTCAAAAACTAAGGAAATACGAGATATATCAGATGAAGTTCATTCTATAAAAGAAATGATAACAAATTTTCAAAAGGAACAAAAAAAGTTATTAAAGATGGTAGCATCGATAAAAGAAGACACCGGGGTTTTTGATGCCATGTTTCCAGAAGAACAAGTCATACAAGGAGAGCATTTAGTTAAAGATAAAATAAAGAAACCTTTGCCTAAAAAGGAAGAAATGCAAGAAAAGAGTGAAGTAGAAGAAACTTCTGGAGAAGTAGAAATAGGTGAGGGTAAAATAAAAACAAAAATAGGAAGCTTTATGGAGAAAAACTTTTCTACTGAAAAATCAATCACGCATTACATAGAGAGTCTATACAAAGACGGATATAAAACAGAGCAAGTTAATTTTATCCTGGACTGTCTCGAAGAGGGTATAAAAGTTAAAGATTTGAAGAAGATGTTTAATCCGGTTTTTCCAATTGAGACAATGGAAAAGTTAAAAAATAAATATTTAAAGGAGATGCAAAAAGATGGAAAATGATAGAAATATTGATTCGATATTGATGAATATTAATCGTTCTTCTGCAGGTATAATTGGAGCTATTACATTTTCTTCAAGAATGACATTTAAACTTGTTATGTTTATGCTTCGATTAGGACATAAAGGAGCTGTTGGGCTTGGACTTGCAGATGACTTTAAAGCTTTTGTAAAAGATACCAAAGGTGAATTTACGGTATATAATATTCCGTTGACACAGGAAAAAACAGATACAGTGTTAAAAATTCAATCCTTACAAAAACAAGTTGATTTGGCAAGTAATCCTATTAAGAAAGCAGAGCTAAGACAGGAAATCAAATCGCTTGAAAGAACGATTCCTGAATTGGAACAAATAAAGGGATTGGGAATTAAATATTGTACGATGCCAAAGTTAAATGGGTCAAGTCAAACGTTCCAAATTGCGGTATCAAAAAAACATGATCAGGTTTTTAAAACATGGTTCTTAAACCACTTAACATCAGAGCTTCGCGGTGGAGAAAAGAATCTGGAAGACATAAAGGTCTTTACCGAAGGCAATTATTCTATTTTTAATATGCCGTTTGAGGGAAAAGAAATGGAACCAATGTTATCTGATTTTAAAACACTTGGTGTAAACTACTCAGTAATGCCTGATCTAAAAATCGGAGATGGATATACGCAGGTAGTAATTCCAAACACAGACAGAAGTCGACTTGAAGCATGGTTTAAATTATGGCAAGAACAGCAGCTGGCTACTGGTGGAGAGGTAAAGGAAATGTATGAGATTAATAGTGAGTCATACATGAACACTGCAGAAATGTCACAGGATGAATATATTACATCTGCAGATAAGCAATATCAGGATATTAACAAAGAGTTTGAAGAAAAAGCAATTTCCGTTCCATATTCAGATCAGCTGCAGAAAGAAAATTCTCCGGAATATGTAAAATATTTGCAGGATAATAATTATGAAAAAATATCAATTAATAAAGAAACCTTGGTTGAGAATCTTACCGTTTCTCAAAAGGTTAATGAAATGAAAAAAGATGGATGGTTTGCTTCAAGAATACCAGGAACATATGGAGAGAATCAGCAGACTCTTCTTGTTCCAATGGGAAGGGTGTTCGAAGCGGATGATGGTAAAACGTATGTTGCTTTTATAAAGAAAAGCATGGGAGGATTTATTGCTGACAGTAAAGGAAATGTAAATAGAGTTGCTATTGCGGATGTAATGAAGCCTTATGAAAAGGTTACGAGAGCCTTTGAAAAGGTGAAATCGATGGATGCAACGAAAACTATGGATGCTGCTAAAACGTTGTCAGAAGGGGCAAATAAAACTGTAGAAATGGCATCTAAACTTACTCCAAATATGAAATTGTAGTCATAAAAGACGTACCGAAATTCGGTACGTCTTTTTTTGGATGCAGAAAGGAAAAATGATGAATCACAAAAAAGAAACTCCTTATCTTACCTTTTTAATTATTTTGGTTCCTATTCTTGTTTTCTTCTACATATTAAGTGGAATCTTTAATTATGAAGGCTTATCAATTAATACATTTGAAGAAGCTCTTTTATACGCCATACAGCATCCTTTTCAAGCAATGAATGAAAAGACACCGACAATGCTTGTATTAGGTGTTGTAATTTGGATAATGCTGATTAGTTATTACATGTATTATTTCCGTAATTTCCATTCAGACCCTTACGGCTCTGCAGACTGGTTGGATGTTGATGAAGCAAATAGACAGTTGTCCGATGAAAACGAAAAAAATAATCGTATTGTAAGCCAAAATTTAAAGATAAGCTTAGAAGGTGGACTTCCTAATAATAACATGTTAATTATTGCTTCTTCCGGAGATTATAAAACAACTGGTATCGTTGAGCAGAATCTTTTACAATTTGCATCTTCCTATATCATGCTTGACGTAAAAGGTGATACGCAGCGTAAATTAGGTAATGCCTTTTTAGAAGCTGGATACCAGGTTAAGTCTCTTAATTTTAAAAATCCGGCAAAATCGGATAGATATAATCCCTTTGTGTATATCGAAACAGAGGAAGATATCTTACGTATTGTAAAGGCCTTTGTGGAAGCTTGTAGACCACCAGAAAAGGAAGCAGGAGATCCGTTTTGGCCAGATGCTGTAAAATTCTATTCACAATGCTTGTTTGAAAGAGCCTGGTTAAAAAAACGAGAAACCGGACGTATTGGAACCATGAACGATGTAGTTGAAGCTACACGAATGGAATCTACTAAGATGATTGATCCACATAATGAGGAAAATGTAATCACGGCACTTGAAAACGAAATGAATATTCTTGCGGAAAAATATGGAGCAGAATATCCACCGGTAAGGGATTATCGTAAATTAAAAGAAGGCGCGCCTGAAACGGTACGCTCTGTCACTATGATGATTAATACGATGCTTGCTATATGTGAGACTGCAGAAGTAAAAAGAATCTTTGAGGATAACGATATTGATATTAGAGAAATCGGATTAGGTGTTGGAAATGATCCTGAAAAAAGAACTGTGCTTTTCTTGGTAACTCCAGACCAGAATCCTGTATACAACTGGATTGTATCCATGTTTTATACACAAGCAATTGATATATTAATTCGTTGTTCAGATGATGAGATAAATGGTCCTCTACCATGTAGAGTTGAGTTTTGGCTTGACGAATTTTACGCTGGAGCCAAACCAGCAGATGCAGTAGAACTTTTAGGTACCATTCGAAGCAGAAATATCTGTATGATTCCAGTTCTTCAATCGTATTCACAGATTAAATCTCTTTATAGGGATGATAAGTGGGAGATTATTATGGACAATACCTCTGTAGTTGTTTACTACGGAAGTGGACCATTAGCACAGTCAACACATGAATTTATATCGAAAGCCTTAGGAAATCAAACAATTGATACGAGGACGGATAATCAGCATTTTGGACGAAATGGTAATTCTGGTATAAATTATCAGCAAAAGGAAAGAGCTTTGCTTACTCCAGATGAGGTTAGAAAAATACCTACGACAGATGCTATTATATTTATTAAAGCACGTAATCCGGTGTATGATACAAAATCAATACCTTTTGATCAGCCGAAATTAGGATATAAAGCGCCGTCCTGGTTAAAAAATAGATATTCAAAAGCTCTTTCTCTTGGAAAATATGAACATCCTGTATATACGGTTTATGATCCGATTCATTTTCACTACGTAACAATTAGAAAAGAGAAAGAATTGCAAGTAGTAACGGATGAAAAAGATATAGCAACGCTGCAGTATAATGCAAAAACTAATTCGAATATTGAAGTATTTAATATCGATGAAAATGAGTTGTTATATCTAAGCTGGGGAATGCCTGCAGATGAAAGTAAGGTAGAGCAAGTGTATCGTAGAGCACTTGAAAAGGAACAAAAAAAGGCTGAAGAATTAAAAGGTCTTTTGGTTCTTCAGGATTTATCAGACGTACCGGATTTCGGTACAAAGAGAGTAGATAAAAGTGGATGGAATCATCAGCTAACATTTAAACAATTATTTGATGAATATTTTGACCAGCTTCCGATCGAAGAACAAGAAGAAGTGTTATTTGCTATTGACGAGGGATTTTCAGAAAGTCAGCTTAAGAAAATATTCTTTGCAGACTTAGAAGATATGTCGACATGGAGAAGAACTTTCATATTAGAAAGAAAGTATGATGATATTGATTAGAAAATGTGTGTTGTTATACCAAATGGTTAAAAATCTTGTCTGTTTCTTACTAGTAGGATATAATCTAAGTAAAGAATGGTACAGACAGAGATATTTCATTGGTTAACAATAAGAAGTGGAGAATTATTATATAGTGGATTTGGATAATAAGAATATTAAAGGAGGAATAAGTGGTGCAATTTCAGAACCATTATCTCCGGAAGCAATTAAACATGCAATAAAGTATTATGAAGAAATTCGTCATAGAACAGATGATATTATTAAAATTGCGGAATACACTGGTTACACTCCAGAGCAAATTCTTAAAGTAAAGAATTATCTCTTTATGGAAACTCATTTCTTAGAAACAGGGATTAAAAGATTTGATCCTTGTTTTGAAATTGCAGAAACGTGGCAACGCTTAGCAGATATGCAAGAATTTGTACAGCCACATGATAGATTATTAATTCCACATGAACTTATGGAAATGAAATTAGTAACAAATGGTATGAGTCAGAAAGAAGCCCATAAAAAAACTTGTGAGAAATATGATTATCCAAAAGAAACGAGTCAATTTTACAACAAGTTACAAAAAGAAAAACGAGCAAGATTAGGAAAAGGTGCTATTATAAGTGGAGCTTTAAATCATAAAGAGAGAGAAGATTGGGGAATGCGTTTATAGAAAGGGGGAATTTCATGGTTTATATTTCAGTAGTTCAAGATGATTATTATATAATATTAAACTGTCACAAAGGCTCCAAAGAAGGAGAATGTTTTAAGTTGGTGATTGACCCTATTACCAAAAGGGTTATTGAGAAACCGGATGAACCAGATATAAATGTTTCAGCTGCATATTCCCACATTTATATGCTTTTATCATCTGGTGAACCGCTTCCGAGCGAAACAATTGCAGCGTGGGGATAAGTTAATATTGTTGGATAAGGACGTACCGAATTTCGGTACGTCTTTTTTTATTGGTGTACTATAAAAAGTTCTTCATATATGTATAATTAAATTATACAAATGAAGGGATAAATACGAAAGAAAAAGAGGTATGCCATGAGAAGAGGATTCAGACAATTAAAATGGGAAGATAGAATACGAATTGAAACGATGATTAAAGCCGGACATAGAGTTGTTGAGATAGCTGAAATGTTAGGTGTTCATAGGAGTACTATATATAATGAATTAAAAAGGGGGCAGTATGTTCATACAAACACTGATTTAACAGAAGAAGTAAGATATAGTCCTGAAATAGCACAAGAAAAATGTGAAGAGAATTTAAAGGTTCGAGGAACGCAATTAAAAATTGGAAACAATATAGCTTTTGCAAATTATATAGAAGAAAAGATTGTTGAAGAAGGATATAGTCCAGCTGCCACATTAGGTGAAATGAAGGTGGATGGTAAGTTTGAGGAATTTGATATGTCTATATGCGTAACAACATTATATAGTTATATTGATAAAGGGATTTTTCTATGTCTCACTAATAAGAATCTTCCTGTGAAGAAAATGGGAAAAAGAGAATATGAAAAAGTGCAGAGACAAAAAAGATGTTCTGCAGGTGAAAGTATATCCAATAGACCAGAACATATTGATAAGAGGGAAGAATTTGGTCATTGGGAAATGGACTCCGTTATTGGCTCTAGAGGAAAATCGAAAAATACTTTAGTTGTTCTTACAGAAAGAAAAACAAGACAAGAGTTAGTATTTAAAGTAAAAGACCATTCTTCTAAATCGGTAGTTGAAGTTCTTGATAATTTGGAAAGAAGATGGGGAGAGAAGTTTAAACAAGTATTTAAGACAATTACTGTTGATAATGGAACCGAATTTTCAGACTATGAAGGATTAAAAAAATCACTCTTTAATAAAGAAGAAAGAACAAAAGTGTATTACTGTCACCCATATTCAAGTTGGGAGCGTGGATCCAACGAGAACCAAAACAAATTAATCCGTAGGCATATTCCTAAAGGAAGTAATTTTGATAATAAAACGGATGAAGAAATAACATCAATTGAGAAATGGATAAATAATTATCCAAGAAAGATTTTGGGTTGGAAAAGTTCTCAAGATTTATTCAGTGAAGAATTGAAAAAGATATGTTAATTGTGCAAAAAGTACTAGAAAATGCAACTAAATATGTGCAAAACGCCAAAGATAAAAAAATGTCGAAAAAAAGGTTGAAATTTTTAAAAATTAACAAACCAAAAGAAAATACTTGAACTTTCTTAGATTTTTAGCTACAATATAGAAAGCTTGGGAATTCCATTTTTCCCAATAATTATTTTTACAATTTCTAGGAGGAATTTAAAATGGCAGTAAGAGTAGCAATTAATGGTTTTGGCCGTATCGGTCGTCTTGCATTCAGACAGATGTTTGATGCAGAAGGATATGAAGTAGTAGCAATCAACGACTTAACAAGTCCTGAAATGCTTGCTCACTTATTAAAATATGATACAGCTCAGGGTACTTACAAATACGCTAGCACTGTAGAATATGGTGAAAACTCAATCACAGTTAACGGAAAAACAATTACAATCTACGCTAAAGCTGATGCTTCAGAACTTCCATGGGGAGAATTAGACGTAGACGTAGTATTAGAATGTACAGGTTTCTATACATCAAAAGAAAAAGCTTCTGCTCACATTAAAGCAGGTGCTAAGAAAGTTGTTATCTCAGCTCCAGCTGGAAACGACCTTCCAACAATCGTTTACAATGTAAACCACAACACATTAAAAGCTGATGATACAGTAATTTCTGCAGCTTCTTGTACAACAAACTGTTTAGCACCAATGGCTAAAGCTCTTAACGACTTAGCTCCAATCCAGTCTGGTATCATGACAACAGTTCATGCTTACACAGGTGATCAGATGATCCTTGACGGACCACAGAGAAAAGGTGACAAGAGACGTTCACGTGCAGGTGCACAGAACATCGTTCCTAACTCAACAGGTGCTGCAAAAGCAATCGGTTTAGTTATCCCAGAATTAAACGGAAAATTAATCGGATCTGCACAGCGTGTTCCAACTCCTACAGGATCAACAACAATCTTAGTAGCAGTTGTTAAAGGAAACGTTACAGTTGACCAGATCAACGCAGCTATGAAAGCAGCTTCTACAGAATCATTCGGATACAACACAGATGAAATCGTTTCTTCTGACGTTATCGGAAGCACATACGGATCAATCTTCGATGCTACACAGACAATGGTAGCTCCAATGGAAGATGGAAATACACAGGTACAGGTTGTATCTTGGTATGACAACGAAAACAGCTACACATCTCAGATGGTTCGTACAATCAAATACTTCGCTGAATTAGCATAATTTGATTATTAATTGAATGAGACTTTGAATCGGTCCGGCCTTTGGGCCGGGCTGATTTTGTTTTTACCAAATATAAGGGAGGACATAAATATGTCATTAAACAAAAAATCTGTTGATGATATCAACGTAAAAGGACTTCGTGTTCTTTGCAGATGCGATTTTAACGTTCCATTAAAAGAAGGAAAAATCACAGACGAAAACCGTCTTGTAGCAGCCCTTCCAACAATTAAAAAGTTAATCGCAGATGGTGGAAAGGTTATTCTTTGCTCTCA
>JAXJUI010000144.1:0-1865 GCA_036309165.1 Agathobacter sp.
GAATTAGGAAAGACACTGAACGAACTGTTCTGGGAAGAAGTGTAAGCGGGGTGCAGATATTCCCAAAATCGCATTTGAGTTATTCATAAGAAAAGAAAATACGGCCTTACGGCCGTATTTTCTCAGACTGTAGACAAAGGCCCAGGCCTCTCACGAGGCTATGGGCTTTTTCTGTGTCTAAAATCATTGAAATTCCAACGTTTACGGGTATTTTGTGGTATAATATTAGTATCATAGACGAAAGGAATTCATTGTTTTGATTACTAAAAACGATACAAATGATAAAAAAACACAGATCCAGATGATTTCCTTAGATCAGCTGGTACCGGAAGAGCATATTCTTAGAAAAATTGATAGATATATTGATTTTTCATTCATTTACGACCTTGTTGAGGATAAATATTCAGCAGAAACAGGTCGTCCAAGCATCGATCCTGTTGTTCTCATCAAGATTGCAATCATTCAGTTTATGTTTGGAATCAAAAGTATGCGTCAGACAATCAAAGAGATAGAGGTTAATGTAGCATACCGCTGGTTCCTGGGTCTGGATTTTTATGATAAAGTTCCTCATTTCAGCACATTCGGAAAAAACTACAAAAGAAGGTTCGAAGGCACTGATCTCTTCGAACAGATTTTTATGGAAATACTGATGCAATGCATGAAATGCAAGGTAATCAATACAGATACTGTATTTGTAGATGCCACTCATGTAAAAGCTGCTGCTAACCGCAAGAAAGCAAAGAAAGTTTTAGTTGCAAAGAAAAGTGCACGTTTCTATGACGAACAGTTAAAAGAAGAAATCAATGCCGACCGTATTGCTCATGGCAAGAAACCATTAAAAGAAAAAGCCGATGATAACAACCACAAAGATGACGACGACAATTCTCCCAGTAGTGGCTCAGGACACACTGATTTAAAAGAGCAGAAGCAGAGCGAAACTGACCCTGAAAGTGGATGGTTTCATAAAGGAGAACACAAAGAAGTGTTCGCATATTCTGTACAGGCCGCGTGCGATGAGAATGGTTGGATGCTGGGATATTCTATACGTCCCGGTAATGAACATGACAGTCAGACATTCAAACCTCTTTATGACAAATTAAAACAATTTGATATCAGTACGATGGTAATGGATGCCGGCTACAAAACACCGGCAATCGCAAAACTTTTGATAGATGATGGTATATCACCGCTGTTCCCGTACAAAAGTCCAATGACTAAGAAAGGATTCTTTCGCAAGTATGATTACACTTATGATGAACATTATGATTGTTACATTTGTCCTAACAATCAGGTGCTCAGCTACTCAACAACAAATCGTGATGGGTACAGAGAATACAAGAGCAAAGGTCACATCTGTGTAAATTGCCCGTACCTTAACCAATGTACAGAAAGCCGGGAACATGTAAAAGTTGTTACAAGGCATGTGTGGCAAGATTACATAGATATCTGTGAGGATATCCGCCATACATCAGGTATGAAGGAAATTTATTCTCAGAGAAAACATACCATTGAAAGAGATTTTGGCACTGCCAAAGAACATCATGCAATGAGATACACACAATTAGTAGGTAAAGCAAAAATGTCCATGAAAGTTGGGCTTACTTTTGCTTGCCTTAATATGAAGAAGTTGGCAAGGCTCCTGGATTACAGGGAAAAACAGGGACAACCAGTCCCAATATATTCCCGTATCCAGCAATATTTTGCACAATTATTTATGGGAAATCAAAGATTGACTGTATAGAAAAAGCCCAGACTCGCCGTTAGGCGAGCTGGGCCTTTGTCTACAGTCTGAGGTCGTACTTTTCAGTACGACCTTTTTATTTTCAATTAGTATTTCATTGCAGAGAGGCTTATTTTGTCTGTAC
>JAXJUI010000145.1:0-1574 GCA_036309165.1 Agathobacter sp.
GAACTTTGGCTTCTTCACATTTTAAAATCCCCTTCAATTCCTCCGATAACCTCGCATTACTTTTTTGGAATTTCAAATCATTTCCTTCTATTAATGTAAATTCGCCATCTCCAAAACGGGACACACTACATTTATCTAAATTAATTTTTTGGTGCTAGAATATAAATAGTACAAGTCAAAATGAGAATTCCTTATTACAAATTTTATGGTACTATGTAGGTACCGCACTGAAGGAGGATCTCATTATGGCAAAGCACTATGACAAACAATTCAAACTGGATGCAGTCCAGTATTATCATGATCACAGAGAATTAGGACTGCAGGGTTGTGCTTCAAACTTAGGAATCAGTCAGCAGACATTATCACGCTGGCAGAAAGAACTGCGTGATACAGGTGATATTGAAAGCCGCGGTTCCGGCAACTACTCTTCTGATGAAGCAAAAGAAATCGCACGTTTAAAGCGTGAGTTACGTGATGCGCAGGATGCGCTTGATGTACTAAAAAAAGCCATCAACATTCTGGGAAAATGACGGAAGCCATTTATCTCGAAGTTACTGAGAAGGCAGAAGCAGCCCGTAAGGTCAAACGCCGTGTTTCTGTCTCCGGAATGTTGAAAATACTTGGCGTTTCCCGTTCTGGTTATAATGCATGGCTGAAACATGTTCCTTCAAATGCTGAAAAGCGTCGTGAAACAGTAAAAGCCAAAATCAAGGATATTTACGATGAATCTAAGCAGAATTATGGTGCCCCAAAGATAGCACAGGTATTGCGTAAATCAGGGGAAATCATTTCTGAGCGTACCGTTGGTCAATATATGAAACAAATGGGCATCAAAGCTCAATGGGTAAAACCATGGACGATCACCACAAAAGATTCCGACTTCAGCAGCGAACTTCAAAATATCCTTGATGAACAGTTTAATCCGGAACGACCAAATGCCGTTTGGTGTTCTGACATCACATATATCTGGACGATAGACGGATTCGTCTATCTGACCAGCATTATGGACTTATATTCCAGAAAAATCATTGCCTGGACACTTTCAAACACACTGGATGTATCCTGCGTGATTGAAACAATAAATAAAGCTAAAGCAAGACGAAAAATCGAAGAACCATTGATCCTGCATTCGGATCGTGGCAGCCAGTACGTATCCAATGAATACAAACGTGTTACTGCAAATATGCAGTGCAGTTATTCTAAAAAATCTTATCCTTGGGATAATGCCTGCATCGAATCGTTCCATTCATTAATCAAACGAGAATGGCTGAACCGTTTTAAAATCCGTGATTTTGCTCATGCGTATCGACTGGTATTCGAATATCTGGAAGCTTTCTATAATACAAAACGCATTCACAGTCACTGTGATTACATGTCACCAAATGACTACGAAGAACTGTATCGTAGAGTGCAACAGGGCGAATTGCTGATGGCAAGTTAAGATGAGGAAAACCTCATTTTAACTTGTACTAAATCTTGACATAGGACCAATACATCCAATTCTTTTACCGCTTTTACATATGCGTTCTCATCATTAAAATCAAATGATGGATTTACTTCATATTCCTTCCCTC
>JAXJUI010000146.1:0-1754 GCA_036309165.1 Agathobacter sp.
GACCAGGCTTTGGAAAAACTGAATAAATCTGATTTCAGGGCGAAGTTCCATCTGAATGAAAAAGAAAAGACCTATGTAAGAGAAAAGGGCCTGGATACTATCAGAGAACATGCTGCAGATTTCATAGCGAAAAGAATCGCGCCGGCAGAAATTCCAAACGATGGATTCCAGACTCCCATGAAAGGTCATCCAGTATTCAAGGCTCAGCATGCATGCGCCTGCTGCTGCCGAGGATGTCTGCAGCAGTGGTATAGAGTGCAACCTGGAATTCAGTTAAGTGAAGACCAGCAGCGACGCCTGGTAAACTTACTCATGGCATGGATAGAACGTGAAATGAATATGTAATAAAAAACGGGACTTGATTATTCAGGTTGAACTTGTCAACAAAAAGTAGACACACAAAAAAACACTAACCAAAGCCTTGTTCAATTTTATATTGAACAGGGCTTTTATATTGTAGCGCTGCAGCTGGTCGTTCATTATTGTAATAACTTACATATTGTACTAAAAGATTTTCTACATTCGTTGCGTTGGCTAGCCCAAAATCTAGATATAGCTCCTCTTTAATCCAACCATTAAGTGCTTCGATTATCGGATTATCTGTTGGTGTACCACCTCGCGACATTGAACGAAGTATGTTATACTTACTAAGAGCTAAATTATATGCTCGTGATGAGTAGACGGATCCCTGGTCGGTGTGGAAAGTGATTGGGGATGTCTGCTCTTTTCTTTTTGAAGAAAGTTTCTGTAATACATTTAAACAATCATAATACGGTTTGCTATCGCCAGGCTTTGACGAAACGCTGTGTGCCAAAATTTCATTATTAAAAGCATCTACAAGGAGAGTCCATTCGTACCATTTTCCGTTACTTTTAAACATTGTCATATCGGATGTAACAAGCTGCAATGGTGCATCAACATGCCATTTTCCGTTGACAAGATTCCTGAACTTGACACTTTCGTGACCGGGTTTTATGTATTTTTTGTACTTTCTCGCAAGTGAATATATTCCCGCTTCTTTGCAGCATTTGTGGGCTAGATTGTGCGAAAAGATCCATCCGGTGCTTTTGAATACTGCATGAGCAAGCCGATGATATCCATACGACGGGTGTTTTCGATGTTCTTCTTTGAGTAAATTGGTTATCTCGATTCTGTCCCGTTCATATCTATTTAGCTTACCTTGTCTTTTGACCCATTTGTAATATCCAGACCTATTAATGTCTAACAGCTCACATAAAAATGCTACTGAATATTTACCCTTAAACTCTTCTACGATTTCGTAGTCTTTTCTTTTCCAGTAACGTACTCCTTCTTTGCACCAACTCCTTTCACGAAGTATCCTTTTTTTAACCGGGCAATCTCAACTTCTTGCTTTGCAATGATTAGCCTTAAACGTTCCAATTCGTTTAATGATTTACTAGCATGCAATGCGGAATAGGGATTTCCGCTTTTCCGTGCTAAAGCTTCTTCGCCATCTTCAAGATATTTGCTTATCCAATTAGATAACATGCCTTTGCTTATTCCATACTCTTTAGCCACTTGATTCATAGGAATCTTATCTTCTAAATGCCGATTGATGATTTCTAATTTGACTTCTTTAGGCCAATATTTATGTGACATTCCTTTAACTCCACTCATAATGCACCTCCTTGAACGTATTTTAACATTAAAAAAGTAGACATACGTTTTTTTGTATGTCTACTTTAATCTTACAGGTTCAACTTGATTATTCAGGTCCCGTTGTTGTTTTAGAA
>JAXJUI010000147.1:0-26949 GCA_036309165.1 Agathobacter sp.
AATCAAAGTTCCCTTAAAGTCTTTTAACATGCTTTCTAAGGTTTCTTTTCCAACGATATCCATATGGTTTGTTGGTTCGTCGAGGATTAATACGTTTGGTTTTCTCTTTAGAATTTTACAAAGAGCAAGTCGTACCTTTTCTCCTCCGGAAAGCATATTGATATTTTTAAACACATCTTCTCCGGTAAAGAGAAATGCACCTAAAGAGTTACGAATCTCTGTTTCGGTGAGATTTGGAAACTCATCCCAGTAATCCTGCAGTACGGTTTTATTGCTTGTATACATTGCCATTTGCTGGTCAAAATATCCAATTTGTACATTTGTCCCAAAATGATATTCTCCTGAGAGTGCTGGAATCTTATCTACAAGTGTTTTTAAGAATGTTGATTTTCCAAGACCATTTCCTCCTAAGATACCGAGCTTATCTCCTTTTTTTAAATCAAAGCTTACAGTTGAAAGAGCATGGTCATATCCAATTTCAAGATTATTTACAGTAAGTACATCGTTTCCTGTTTCCTTTTCCGGCTGAAAATGTGCATGGAATGTTCTATTATCATAACGATCCGGCGCTTCAATAATCTCCATGTGTTCAATTGCTTTTTGTTTTGAGCGCGCCATAGAAACTTTTGTAGGCTTATTTTTAAAGCGATCTACCATTCCCTGTAAACGCTCGATTTCCTTTTTTTGTGCAAGATGATCTTTCATCTGCTTTTCATAGTTCTCTTTTTTACGTTCTACGAAATATGAGTAGTTTCCTGGATATCTTTTCGCTACTCCATATTCAATTTCATATACCACATCTACGACATTATCCAAAAACATACGGTCATGGGATACGACAACAACTGCCTTTGGATAATTCTTTAAATAACCTTCTAACCACTCAATTGTTGTTACATCTAAGTGGTTGGTTGGTTCATCTAATAATAAAATATCCGGTTTACTAAGTAATAATTTGATAAACGCAATTTTTGTTTGCTGCCCACCGGAAAAATCTTTGAGTGGTTTTTTACGTTCTTCTTCCGAAAATCCAAATTTACGAATCAATACTTCATATTCCTTTTCGAAATAGTATCCACCTAAATCACGGAACTCTTCTTCCATCACAGTATAGCGATGCACTTTTTCCTCAGAATAGTCGTTTTCTAATTCCTGTGCTGCTCTTTCAAGTTCCTTTTTCTTTTGTTCCATAGGTGCAAATACTTTTCGGATTTCCTTTTCCAAAGTAAGATTTGGATCATCAAAGGCAATCTGCTTTAAATATCCAATTTCCGGATTTCCTGCTTTTGCAATAAAAATATCTTCATCAGAACTTCTTTTCTCGAGGTCTACTTCCCCAGAAATAAGCTTTAATAATGTTGTTTTTCCACATCCATTTCTTCCGACAATAGCAATCTTTTCGGTGTCACGTATTTCAAAATTAATGTTATGTAAGATTACATCATCCGCAAACGCAACTGCGCCATTAGAAATCTGATATAGCATTGTTTCCTCCTAAAAGATGGTTAATAAATTGTTGCGCGGTTCGGCCCGAAATACCTCCATGGTGTAATTCCCATTTATTTGCTTCTGCCATCAGCTCTTCATCCGACATTGTAATTCCTGCACGTCTTGCAAGTTCAATTACAATTCCAAAGAACTCTTTTTGTGTTGGTTTTGAGTAACTGATGGTTACACCAAATCGATTTACCAAAGAAAGTTTTTCTTCCACCGTATCCGAATGGTGCTTATCATTTGTATGATCCTGGTCATTTCTATCGTTCCAGGTTTCTTTGATTAAATGTCTACGATTTGAAGTTGCATAGATTAAAATATTTTCTGGTTTTGTTTCTACGCCACCTTCAATTACCGCTTTCAGGAATTTATATTCTGTTTCTGTTTCTTCAAATGATAAATCATCCATATATATGATAAATCTATAGTTTCTGTTCTTGATATCTGCAATAATTTTTGACAAGTACTTAAATTGATGTTTGTAAATTTCAATCATTCTAAGACCATCATCATAATACTGGTTTACAATTGCCTTAATACTTGTTGATTTTCCTGTTCCACTATCGCCAAATAAGAGTACGTTATTTGCTTTTTTGCCCTTTACAAAGGCTTCTGTATTTTCTACCAGTTTTTGTTTTTGGATTTCATAGCCAATCAAGTCATCAAGCATTACAGCATCCATGTTATTGATTGCTCTAAACTGGTATCCCCCGTCCATTTGTTCTTCGATTCGGAATGCTTTATTCATTCCAAACATTCCTACACCGTAGTTTTTATAAAAGGCTGTAACAGCGTCAAAAAATTCCTGTTCGTTTTTTGTACATTCTAGTTGTTTACTTAATTCCTGCACTTTTTCGCTTACGTTTTTGTTATACATAAGCTCTTTCTTTTGAATGGCGGAATAATTTGAAAGCTGCGTAAAACAAGTAATTCCAAGTTCTTTTTCAATTGGTTCAAAATCATATTGGAAAAGTTTTTGGAAAATTCTATAATCGTTTTGTACAAAATTATTTACACTCCCATTTCCTGCGCCCACTTTTTCACAAGTCATGCTAAATGGGTTTTCATTCATCATCAAATAGAACGTCAAATAGTTGTGCCACAAATTATCATTGAATCCATAATCGGTTGCAACTTTGAGCAATCGCTTTACCTGTGTATTAACATCACGAATCAATTCTGTTTTGTTATAATCTTTACTTTCGAATTTGGCAAAAATCTCTCCAAACTGATATAAAATCTCGTCTTTATCTAAGTCTCCATACATAAGAAGGCTTGCAATTTCCTGATACATTCTCAATCCTCCATGTTTTATCTATGTCATTACATTGAAACTTACATGATTATGCCACAAAAATTCAGAAAAATAAAGGGAAACAAACGAAAGTAATCCTAGAATACTACTCGAATCGTCGTTCCGACACCCTCTGCACTATCCAAATAAATCTCTGCCTGATGCAAACCTACAATGTGTTTTACAATGGCAAGGCCAAGTCCAGTTCCTCCTGTTTCTTTCGAACGGCTTTTGTCTACGCGATAAAAGCGCTCGAATACACGACTTTGCTGATCTTTTGGAATTCCTATTCCATTATCAGATACTACAAATACTGGTCTTCCCGCTTCCTCACTTACCGAAATTTTCACCATACCCCCATCTTTATTGTATCGAATTGCGTTTTGACAAAGGTTATCGATAAGTTCCTGTATCATATGTCTATTTGCTCGAATACTACATGGATGCCCTTCTACCGACAACTGTACATTTCTTCGTTTTGCACTTATTTTAAGATTCTCTTCTTCTATTTTTACTAATTCATATAAATCAAACTCTTCGAAATCAACTCCAGCTTCTGTATGATCTAGTTCCGACAATTCGATGATATCATTAATCAGTGAAAGAAGCCGGTTGGCATTCTTTTGTATTTCAGATGCAAATTTAATTTCCTGCTCACCATCAACCATATGATTTCCAATTAATTCTGCGTAACCTGAAATCGCAGTCAAAGGTGTTTTTAACTCATGCGATACATTCGCAGTAAAATCTTGTCTACTTTTTGCCGCTGCTAAAATATTTTCATGCTGATTACGAAATGTACGAAGAAACGGAATCATTTCTGGATATATATTTTCTTCCATCTCTTTATCCGCGATTTCTGTTGTTTCTTTCCATATTTCGTTTTTTGAATCCTTTTCCATTTTCCTTGCCAGACTTTCTATTGGTGAAAGTAACTGCTTTGTAAGTAACTGTGATACCCATACAGAAATCACTACTACAAGTGCAAGAATTAGTCCAAACATTGGAAGTTCAGACAAAAAAACGCTTAGCATACTTTTTGCTTCTGTTGCCACACGAAGTATCGTTCCGTCTTCAAGTTTTAGTGCATAATAAAAGGTATTAATATCCATTGTATCTGACATACGTTTACTTTCACCGGCACCATTTTTTACGGCATCTTGTACTTCTGGTCTATTCAAATGATTTTCCATTGTTTTGATATCACTATCGTTATCATATAGAACTGTTCCGTCAGTATCTATCCAAGAAATTCGAAGGCCCTCGACATCCATCGAGAGCCCCTTCAAACTATCCTTTTCAAATACTCCAGAACACTGAATGGTCTTTGCTTCCATCTGCAAATCTTTTCGAACCTGCCTCTGAAAGATTTGGTAATAAACAAATGTCATACTTACCATTGTAACCAAAACTGATAAAATAGTGATTCCAACTAATCGTAAATTAATTTTCTTTTTCATCCTATATCCTGTTTCTTATCTTTTATTCAATTACATAGCCTACATTTCGGACTGTTTTTATTCGCCCTCCTGCATCGCCAAGTTTCTTTCGAAGTGTCTTAATGTGCATATCTAAGGTTCTAGATTCTCCTTCAAATTCCGTTCCCCATACTTGTCTCATAATCACTTCTCGAGTCATAACAATTCCTGGACTATTTAACAATAAACGTAATAACTCATATTCTTTAAATGTAAGTTCAATTGCTTGTCCATCTACATATACCATATGACGCTCATGATCCATCACAAGTTCATCTAATTGCAAAAGTTTTACTTCTTCTGTTGTCGTTCGTCGTAATAGCGCCTTTACTCTTGTAATTAGTTCCATAATTGAAAATGGTTTTTTTATATAATCATCTGCGCCTTCATCTAATCCTTTTATCATATCCATTTCTGTCACTTTTGCAGTAACCATAATAATCGGTAAATTCTTAGTGGAAGGATTTTTTCGAAGTTTTCTTACAATCTCATAGCCATTTTCATCTGGAAGCATAACATCTAGGATTACTAAATCTGGAACAATTTCTTCTACCTTTTTGTAAAAATCCTTTGCCTTCTCAAAAGCGCTAACAAAATAATTACTGTTCTTTAATGCAATTGTTTCGATTTCTCTAATATTTTCATCATCCTCAACAATATATATCAATGCCATAATTATTTATTCTTTTTTTTGCCTTCTTTCTTATCCTTTTTGTCTTTTTTGTCCTTTTTGTCCTTTTTATCTTTCTTTTCTTCTTCTTTTACTTCTTCGTTTGCATCTTCACTTACTTCAACATCTTCTACTTTATCAATTTCAGGAAGATGATACTGGTCTGCAAATATCTGAAGTTCTCCGAGGAACCATGGATTAGACTGTTCTTTTACAACATCCAGATAACTATGCGTATCATATCCATCTTCATTTACCTGAATCATACATACGGCAATGTTTGAACAATGGTCAGATACTCTTTCCATATCCGTCATAATATCCTGTAAAATAATACCAAGTTCCATTGTACACTGACCTTTACGAAGTCGATTAAAGTGACGTTTCTTAATATCTGCGATTAAGTTATCAATAACTTCTTCTAATGGTTCAACGTCTTTTGCACCTTCAATATCATTATTGGTAAATACATCAACTGTATTTCTTACAATATCAGAAACGGCTGTTTCGATAACGCTTAATTCTGCAAGTGCATCATTTGAGAAAAAGATTCCTTTTTCATTTAATTCTGTTGCAGAGTGTAAAAGGTTTGTTGCGTGATCCGAGATTCTCTCAAAATCGCTAATACTATGAAGAAGAATTGACATTGTTCTACTGTCATTTTTGGTCAGATCTCTACTACTTAATTTTACAAGATATGAACCAATCGCATCTTCATATTTATCAATGTCATTTTCCATCTGCACTAATCTTTGAGCTTTTTCGTCTGTAAAATTTGTTAATAAATCAAATGCAAGCACTAATGAATCATATGCTTCCTGTGCCATTCTTGTGGTAAGGTTTCTTGCCATTTCCATAGCAAATCCAGGCTGCTCTAAGAAACGCTCATCAAGTACTGAGAACTCATCTGTAATGTCTTCATCATCTTTTCCACGAATTGTAAGTTCTGCAAGTTTTACAAGCAAATTACCAAATGGGAACCAGAAAATCGCACACCCCACATTAAAAATACTATGCACAATCGCAATTCCTGTCGCATTTGCAGCATCATCTAAAAATGCAAAATCTAAAACTGCATTTAAGCTATAAAATATCACCATAAATACAAGTGTTCCGATTAAGTTAAAGTATAAATGAATCATAGAAGCTCGTTTTGCATTTTTACTTGCCCCTGTAGAAGACATAACCGCTGTAACACATGTACCGATATTTTGTCCCATGATAATCGGAAGCGCAACTCCAAAGTTTACTGCTCCTGTTGCACAAAGAGACTGCAAAATACCAACAGATGCAGATGAACTCTGAATAACAGCTGTAAATACAGCACCTGCAATCATTCCTAAAAAAGGATTAGAGAATGTTGTCAAAATACTTGTAAATCTTTCATTATCTGCAAGTGGTTTTACTGCATTACTCATGGTTTCCATACCAAACATAAGAATTGCAAAACCAACTAAAATAGTTCCGATATCTTTTTTCTTTTTATTGTCTTTGGCAGACATAATCATAATCATACCAATAACAGCAAGAATCGGTGTAAATGAAGAAGGTTTTAGTAACTGCATAAATGTACTATCCCCTTCAATAGAGGTAAGAGACAACAACCATGAAGTAAGTGTTGTTCCCACATTTGCACCCATGATAATTCCAACTGCCTGCTGAAGTTTCATAATTCCTGAGTTTACAAAACCAACAACCATTACCGTTGTCGCAGAAGAAGACTGAATCATTGCAGTTACACCTGCTCCGAGAAGTACTGCCATAATTCTTTTTGATGTCAATTTTTCTAATATCTTTTCAAGTCTGCCACCTGATAATTTCCCGAGTCCATCGCTCATTGCATCCATTCCATAAAGGAACATAGCAAGTCCACCAAACATCGATAAAATGCCAAAAATATCCATAAATTCAGATACTCCTTATTTCAAATTTACACAGTTAGGGTTTTTTGCCCATACAAGGTTATTATTACACAGGATTTTTTATTTGTAAACTATATATTCCTAATGTAAAATTTGAAATCAGGGTTATGTAAAATTTATGTAAAATTTTTATACCTTCGTTTTATCCTCTGCTTTTTTCTTCTAAGGAAAAAATTACCCACTCAGCAATATTGGTCGCATGATCGCCAATTCGCTCAAAATACTTTCCTACCATAAGCATATCTGCAGTCTGTTCGGCTTCTTCTGGTTTTGAATGAATCATCTCAATAATTTCACTTTTCAACTGGTCAAACAACCCATCTACAACATCATCGCGTTCAATAACCTTCTTAGCTTTTGAAATATCTTTTTCGATATATGCTTCTATACTCTGTATCAGCATCACCGTTGTTTCAGAAGCCATCCTATTCACGCTCCCTAGATTAAGTTGATATGGATGATCTGCCATGACAACTGTCATTTCTGAGATATCTGCAGCATGATCACCGATTCGTTCCATATCCGTTACCATCTTCATAGCCGCAGTAATCATTCGTAAATCTCTTGCTACAGGCTGTTGCTGAATCAAAAGATTAAAACATATCTGCTCAATTTTCTTTTGCTGTCTATCTACTTCCTCATCAGCAGTCATAATTTCTGTTGCTAAATCAACATCCTGTTTCATCAGCGCCTTTATAGCCTTTTGAATCGATTCCTCAATCATTACCCCCATATTCATCATTTCTTTATTAAGCTGATTAAGCTGCTCGTCGAATTTTGATCTCATTAACCAAACCTCCCTGTAATATAATCTTCCGTTCTTTTATCCTGAGGATAGGAAAACAAGTCTTTTGTACTTCCGAATTCAACCATTTCACCAACAAGGAAGAATGCTGTGTCATCCGAAACACGAAGTGCCTGCTGCATATTATGTGTTACTACAACAACGGTATATTTCTTTTTTAATTCTTCCATCAGGTCTTCAATTTTTGCAGTTGAAATCGGATCTAATGCGGAGGTTGGTTCATCCATTAACAAAACCTCTGGTTGTACTGCAAGTGCTCTTGCAATACATAATCTTTGTTGCTGTCCTCCAGATAAACCAAGGGCTGATTTTTTTAGTCGATCTTTTACTTCATCAAAAATAGCCGCACCACGAAGACTCTCCTCAACGATTTCATCAAGCTTTGCTTTTGACTTGATTCCATGTACGCGTGGACCATAAGCAATATTGTCATAAATACTCATTGGAAATGGGTTTGGCTGTTGGAACACCATTCCCACCTGTTTACGAAGTGTCGTAATATCGACATCTGCTCCATAGATATCTTTTCCATCTAACTTAACACGGCCTGTAATGGTAACATTATCAACTAAATCATTCATTCTATTTAAGGTTTTTAGAAAAGTTGATTTTCCGCATCCAGATGGACCAATAAATGCCGTTACGCTTTTTTCCTTAATATCCATGTTTACGCTTTTCAACGCATGATTATCTCCATAATACAGATTCAACTCACGCACAGATATTTTTGTATTTTTCTCCATATCTTATCTATCTCCTAATCATCGAGCTTTCTATTCTCTATTATGTACATCAAACTTCTTTGCCAATGCCTTGGTTCCAAAATTAATTCCCAATACAATCACAAGAAGTACCACAGCTATTCCAAATGCAATATCAAATTCTCCTTTTGAAGCACTTAAATAGAGTTGAATGGTAAGTGTCCCTCCTGATTCTGTTGCTTTCTCGAATAGCTGATCCCATCCTCTTGGAAGCAAATGACCACTTCCCGCTGTAAACAAAAGTGCTGCTGATTCTCCAACAATTCTTCCGATTGCTAAAATTACACCAGTAATGATTCCTGGCATTGCAGATGGAATCAAAATTGTTCGAATCATATACCATTTCCCAGCCCCAAGTCCAAATGCTCCGACTCTGTAATAATCTGGAACCGTTTTTAACGCTTCCTGTGTATTTCGTGTAATAAGAGGAAGTACCATCAAAACCAACGTAAACGAACCTGTTAAAATGGAATAACCCAAATGTAATGTTTGTCCAAAAAACATCATTCCAAACAAACCAAAAATAATCGAAGGAATACCTGCTAATGTCTCTGTTGCATATTCAATCAAGCGAACAAGCTTCCCTGGCTTTGCATATTCATTTAAGTAAATAGCTGCGCCTACACCTATCGGTGTTGCAATTAACATTGTGATTAGTATTATGTAAATCGTATTCACAATATTCCCTGCAATTCCAACAGTTCCTTTTAATACACTTGTTACTGTCGTTAAAAACTCTAAATTAACAGAACCAATTCCTCTATAGCAAACGTAACCAATAATTCCAAGCAGAAGTAACACGGAAAAACCTGCACATAAATATACGATTACATATAAAATACCATCTATCAGACGACGTCTATTCATTTGCTTTTACTCCTTTTTGTTCCATTTTTGTAACAAGTGCATTTATTAACATAATAAAAGCAAATAAAACAAGTCCAACGGTAAACAACACCTGTCTATGTAAGCCTTCGGAATAACTCATTTCACTTACGAGCTGTGTCGTAAGGAAACGTATCGAACTAAATGGAAGAGGTAAATTCACTGCTCCACCTGCCACCAAATTGATTGCCATCGCCTCTCCTAACGCACGTCCGATTCCCAAAACAACACCAGTTAATATCCCTGATTTTGCAGCTGGAATCATCACCTGGAAAATTGTCTGCATTTTAGTTGCGCCTAAAGCAAGTGATGCAGATTTTATTTTTGCATCTACCGCGCGAATAGAGGATGTTGTAATGCTAATAACCGTTGGAAGTATCATAATTGCAAGAACAATTACCGCAGAAAACAGATTTGAACCACCCGTGTACTGGTGCGTATCTGAACTTTGAAATACCCACTTTTCCAAACGGTACATCCATGGATTTAATATCATAATTCCAAGAAGACCATAGATAACGGACGGAATTGCAGCAAGAAGTTCGATTGCAGGCTGCACCAGTTTCGAAAGTGATTTTGGTGCAATCTCTGCAATAAAAACAGCTGTAAAAATTCCGATTGGTACTCCAATCAGAATTGCACATGCAGTTCCTACAATGGATGTTAGGATAATATATAAAATACCAAAACTTGGTTCTGCGGCCGTTGGTTTCCAATCTGTTCCAAATAACAATTCGGTAACCCCAACACTTTTAAGTGCCGGGGTACCTTTCATGAACATATATAATGTAATGGAAAGCACTGCTACAATAGCCACGACTGCACAAATGAGTACAATAATCTGTGCAATTTTTTCTACTACTTTTTGTTTGTTCATATGTAACACCTATTACTGTGGAAGAATTAATCCTACTCCTTTGATAATGTTTTGTCCTTCTTCTGACTGTACAAATTCAAAGAACGCTTTTACTGTTTCTTCCTGATCATCAATTTCTCCCATTGTTGCCATTACAAAAGGTCTTGATAATACATAGTTTCCAGCTACAATATTTTCTTCTGTTGCTTCTACTTCATCAAGGGAAAGTGCAAGTACTGTATCATCAACAACATCAAGAGAAACATACCCAATTGCGCCTGGTGTTGATGCAACTTTTGCAAGTACTGCTCCTGTTGAATCTAATTCCTGACTATATACACAGATATCTTCGATTTCTAATAATTCTTCAAATGCACCTCTTGTTCCTGATGCAGCTTCACGTCCAATTACAACAATCTGTTCATCTTCTCCACCAAGTTCTTTCCAGTTTGTGATTTCACCTGTATAAATTTTTACAAGTTCTTCTGAGCTAAGATTTGTTACTGTATTCTCTGCGTCTGTAATAACTGCAATACCATCAATTGCGATTACATTTTCAACAGCTCCACTTTCTTTTTCTGTATCTTTTAAGTTTCTAGATGCATTTCCGATATCAACGCTTCCTGCTGCTAAGCTTTCAAGTCCAGCTGATGATCCGGTAAATTCTACTGTTACTGTAACATCTGGATATTTTTCCATAAATCCTTCTGAAAGTGCATTTGCAACTTTTTCCATAGAAGTGCTACCAGCCATGGTTACGCTTCCTGACAATGCAACATCTTCATTTTCTTCATTATCTACATTAGAAGTATCTTCTACGCTTGCTCCGTTGTCTGTCTCATTTTCAGCTTTCTGATTTTTGCAACCAACAATACCTACTGTTGCGATTGTTGCTGCTGCCATTACCATAAATAACTTTGAAATTCTCTTTTTCATATGTTCTTTTTCTCCTTTTTCTTTGTTTCAACAAAGCTATCTTATCTCGCAAAAGTAAAATCTAAAATCGCAAGCATGTAAATTGAATGTAAAATAAATGTGAAATCGCTTTTTAAGGTATATTTAAAGTTTCTAAAATATAGTAAAATGAAGATAATTTTACAAGGTAACATACGTAATATCAAAGAAAGGAAATAAATATGCGATTACTTTTAGCTGAGGATGAAAAGGAATTATCTAGTGCACTTGTTACCGTTCTAAAGCACAATCACTATTCTGTAGATGCTGTCTATGACGGCATGTCTGCACTTGACTATATAGAAGCTTATTCTTACGACGGCATCATTTTAGATATTATGATGCCGAAGCTTGATGGACTTTCTGTTCTTCGAACTATCCGTAAAAAAGGAAATCATGTTCCTGTCATTCTCCTTACCGCAAAATCCGAAATTGACGATCGCGTGGAAGGCCTAGATGCCGGAGCCGACGACTACTTGCCAAAACCTTTTTCGATGAAAGAACTTCTTGCGCGCATACGCGCTATGACAAGAAGAAAAGGAGACCAAACAGATTCCGTTCTTTCTTTTTCTGATATCTGCTTGGATCGTTCCACTTTCCTGCTTTCTAACCTTTCACATAGCAAGGAAATTCGTCTTGCCAACAAGGAATATCAGATGCTTGAAATGCTCATTACAAATCCAGGACAAGTGATTTCTTTGGAGCAGTTTATGGAAAAAGTCTGGGGCTTCGATACCGACGCTGAATTTAATGTCGTATGGGTATATATTTCCTATTTACGTAAGAAGCTAAAAGCTTTAAATTCTCATGTCACAATCAAAGCAAACCGCGGTCTTGGATACTCATTGGAGGTTACGAATGATTAAAACACTACGAAGAAAAATTGTTGCCATTGCGATGCTTTCTACTACAGTCGTTCTTTTTTGCCTGATTGGATTTATCAATATCATCAATTACCAAAACGTACTAAAACAGGCTGATCGAAAAATTGAACTAATTTCGTTAGATCATGATTTTCAAAAAGAGGACCTTTTTCCTGATAATAATAAGCCGCCAAGGGAACAATTACCTGTTGAAACTCCATTTGATATGCGCTATTTCACTGTATCATTAAATGATGACGATTCCATATTAGAGGTCAACACAAGCCACATTTATGCTATTACAGAAGATGAAGCACAAATACTTGCTTTAGAATTAGCTACGAATCAAAAGGAAAGCGGCTTTTGGGGACAATACCGTTATCAGATGCTAAATGGAATGTATATCTTTTTGGATTGTGAAAGAGAGCTTCTTTCCTTCAAAAATTTTCTATTTGTAAGTATTAGCGTCAGCCTTGTTGGTTTATTTTTTGTATATCTTTTTATGCTTTTTTTCTCTTCTAGACTCATTCGTCCGATTGCAGAAAGCTACGAAAAGCAAAAAAGATTCATTACCGATGCCAGCCACGAACTCAAAACTCCACTTACTATTATTGATGCAAACACAGAGGTTTTGGAAATGACTTCTGGTGAAAACGAATGGACGAAAAGCATTCGCAAACAAATTAGACGTCTTAGCAGCCTAACAGAAAAGCTTGTTTTCCTATCACGCATGGATGAAGAAAACACTGTTTTTGAAATGTATGAGTTTTCCTTATCTGATATGATTTTGGATATGAGCGAACCTTTTGAACAAGTTGCTATTACAAAAGGAAAGTCTCTGATTTTACAAGTGGAACCTTCTATTTCTTATGTTGGAAATGAAGATGCACTAAGACAAGTCGTTTCTATATTATTAGACAACGCACTAAAATACAGCAAAGAAAAATCAGCAATTTCAATTTCCCTAAAAAGAGGAAAAAGGGGAATTCTCTTTCAAGTTTTAAATGAAGTTGAATCTTTTCCTATCGGAAAACATGAGGAACTTTTTGAGCGATTTTACCGGGCAGATACCTCCCGCAACTCCGAAACGGGTGGACATGGAATCGGACTTTCTCTTGCCAAATCCATCATTCATGCTCATAAATCAAAGATATCCGCTGTAAGCACGGATGGAACTTCACTTCTATTTACCATTACCTTTCTATAAATTTTGAAAAAAATTTTTTCTTTAAAGTTCATTTAAAGTTCGCTCCTTATACTATCCCATGTAGAAAGGAGCGAGCTTTATTATGAAAAATCAAATAATTTTCAACCGTTACGAACTAAAATATATGTTAACGAAATCACAACTGTTAGCATTAAAAAATGTAATATCAAAATACATGAAGCCAGATGTACATGGAAAAAACACCATTTGCAGCCTCTATTTTGACACCCCGGATTACCTTCTAATTCGAAGGTCGCTAGAGCACCCTATTTACAAAGAAAAACTTCGACTTCGAAGCTATGGAGTTGCACACCCTGATTCTGAAGTATTTATGGAGCTTAAGAAAAAATATCAAAAGGTGGTCTATAAAAGAAGAATTGCACTTTTAGAACGTGACGTTTCACCATTTCTTTTGGAACCGTCAAATAGAAAAAACTCTCAAATTGCCCGCGAAATTGATTACGCATTTCAACTCTATAAGGACTTGGCACCTGCGGTGCTTCTTTCTTATGAAAGAGAAGCCTTTTATTCAATTTCGGACTCGGATTTTCGAATCACCTTTGACGAAAACATCTTATGGAGAGATTATGATTTATCTTTATCAAAAGGGATTTATGGAAATGCAATACTTCCAAAAGACAAAGTTCTTATGGAAATAAAAACTTCAAAGGCAATTCCACTTTGGTTAACATCATTTCTTAACGAAAACCACATTTATAAAACATCGTTTTCAAAGTATGGAACTGCTTATCAAAAAATATGTCAAACAAAAGGAGAAATAAAAAACTATGCTTAACGATTTTATTTTAAATATCTTAGCTTCACTTGGAATTGGATTCTTTTTATCACTTATTTATATGTTTAAAAGCCGTTACACAAAAAGCTTTGTCATTACCCTTGCTATGCTACCTGCAATTGTTGCTGTTGTCATTATGATGGTAAACGGAAATGTTGGGGCAGGGGTTGCTGTTGCTGGAGCCTTCTCTTTGGTACGTTTTCGTTCTGTTCCCGGCTCTGCAAAAGAAATCGGAACCATCTTTCTTGCAATGGACGCAGGCTTAATTTGTGGAATGGGATATCTTTTATATGCAATCATTTTTGCCGGAATACTTGGTCTTGTCATGTTGCTTTTAAACCTCATTAACCTTGGAAAGAATAAAAACTGCAAAGACAAAACTCTTCGTATCACCATTCCTGAAGATTTAAACTATGAGGATGCTTTTACAGATATTTTCCAACAATATACCGGCTCTTTTGATTTAATTTCCGTAAAAACAACCAATATGGGTAGTTTATTTAAATTAAATTATCACATTTCTTTGAAAGACCTTTCCAAAGAAAAAGAATTTATTGATGCACTTCGTTGCAGAAACGGGAACTTGGAAATTGCCATAGCAAGACAGGAGGTAAATGTAAATGAGCTTTAGTAAACTATTTTACAAATTCCCTCTCCTTATAGTTTGTACCATATGCTTTGCAGGTTGTTCAAAAAACAATTTATCAAATATAGAGTCTAACACAGGCACAACCGCACTCACCTCAAACGAATGCTTTGTCACTTTATCGGATGGTAATTGTAGTGTAGATGGTTCTAATATCACTGTAGAAAATGATACTCTTACCATTTCCGAAGAAGGAATCTACCATATCTTAGGTAGTTTATCCGATGGTCAAATCATAGTAGATGCTGCGGACAAGGATGTTGAAATCATTTTGGATAATGTAACTATCTCCAATGATTCAAGTGCTGCGCTTTATGTAAAAGAAGCCAATCACGTAATACTTACTTTAGCAGAAGATTCCACGAATTATTTCTATACAACAGGGGAGTATGTTGCAATAGACGATAATAATATTAATTCCTGTATCTATGCCAAAGATGATCTTACTATTTGTGGTGATGGCACCTTAACCGTAGAAGCTTCTTATGGACATGGAATCTCCTGCAAAGACTTTTTAGAAATCACTGGCGGTGATTATGTCATTACAGCTGAAAAACATGGTTTTGATTCCAATGATGGTCTCCTCATCGAAGAGGGAAATTTTGTAATCAACACTCAGAAAGACGGAATGCATACATCTGCTGAATTAACCATCAATGGGGGAACTATTGATATCCAAAACTCCTGCGAAGGTTTAGAAGGAAATCTAGTAACCATAAACGATGGCGAAATCCATATTGTTGCCACTGATGACGGAATCAACGCTTCTTCCGATAGTACAGAAAGTTCCGATAATCCTATGGCAGTTGATGAAACCTGTGAAATTATCATAAATGGCGGTCTTCTTACCATTGATGCAAAAGGAGATGGAATTGATTCTAATGGTTCGATTCTAATCACCGGTGGTGAAATCTACATCGAAGGACCTGAAGATAATGGGAACGGTGCAATCGACTACGCCTCTGAAGCAACCGTCACAGGTGGTATTCTTGTTGCAACCGGAATGAATGGAATGGCTGAAAACTTCTCAAACGCCTCTACACAGTGTTGCATGCTGGTAGACTTCTCGTCTATTTATACAGATGAAATTGTTTTAACTGACCAAAACGGCACAATACTTCTTCAGTATAAACCAACAAAAAGCTATAACTGTGTATACCTTAGCTGTCCGGAAATAAGCGTAGAAAACACCTATACTGTAGCGGCTAACAGCGAATATGTCTCCGTAGAAATGACGGAAACCATTTATGGAAGAACAAACGGAGGATTCGGTAATGGCAATATGCAAAGACCTGATGGTATGCAGATGCCTGATAATATGCAGATGCCTGATAATATGCAAATGCCTGGTGAAAAGCCGGGTAATATGCCACCAAATTCTTCAGACACATCAAATCAGGAATAAAGAATTAAAACAAAAGGGTGTTGCCACCAAATTCTTCAGACACATCAAATCAGGAATAAAGAATTAAAACAAAAGGGTGTTGCCACAACTCGTGACAACACCCTTTTAAATACATCTTATTTTCTTTTTTGATTTTCTTCTTCGATAAAGTCAAGGAACTTATCTCCTTCTACCGGTTTTGAGAAATAGTAGCCCTGGATATAATCAATTCCAAGTTCTTTCATAACCTTATACTGCTCTTTTTCCTCAATACCTTCGGATACTATCTGAAGATTCATACCCTGAATCATCTGCATCGCAGCGTCCATGACATGTTTTGCAGTTCCGTTCTCAAAGTACGCATTTGTCATCGTTCGATCAAACTTAACTACGTTCACAGGCATTTCTACGATGTAATTTAGATTTGATTGTCCCGTTCCAAAATCATCAAGTGCAAAACGAACGCCTTCATTCATTAATGCTTTCATATTTTGCAACAAAACTTTCTTTTCATAGATAGATGCGGATTCAGTAATTTCTAATACAATGGTCTTTGGGTCTATCTCATATTCTTTCATAATCTGTATAAACTCTGTTGCAAGATTTTCATATGCACATTGAATCATAGAAAGATTGATTTCCACATATTCAATTCCATACTCCGTAAGTTTATTCTCTTTAATAAATTTACAAACCAGCCGAAATACTTCTTCTCCTAATCGGATAATCAATCCCTTAGCTTCTGCAACCTCAATAAATTCAGCCGGAGATACTAACTCTCCCTTTTCATCACGAATTCGAACCAAAGCTTCGGCACTTGTAAATTTCTTTTCCTTTACAGAAAAAATCGGCTGATAAAATACTTCTACACGCTTTTCATTAAGTGCATGAATAATTACCGACTCAACCTCGAGTTCACGATACATGCTTTGAATCATTTTTTTATCTACTACGGTTCCGCAATCACCTTTTAACATACCATAATGACTCTTTGCATACTGAAACAGAGGTAAAACATCTTCTTTTCTTTCCACAATATCTGTACTTTCAATAAGGAACCACTCTAACGATACTCTCTTTAAATGTTCATTCCCCCAAGGATCTTCAAACCTTTTTTCTAACAGCTTAATTGCATGCTGCGTATCCTCTTCTCTATCAAAAATGAAAAGAAAATCATTTTCTGAATTAAGGAAAATTTTTGTATTAGGAATGTCTCGCACAAAATTTACGATTTGTTTATGAATTAACTGTTCCGTTTCATAGGAAATACTATCATGCACTCCATGTGTAAAAATGATTTCCAAAATAGAAACATCTTTATGATTCCTCTGTAAATGTGTCAAATACAAAGAAAACGCATTCATATTAAACAACCCTGTTTGTCTATCCAAATTCGTTTCCGGATTCTCTAATTTCATGTAAATAACAAGTACACCGATGGAACACGCAAATCCAACAAACAAAATCTTATTATTTAAAAACTGTACCAGTGCTGACGCAAACCAAATACACATCCAAATGCACATTGCTTCATGTCGCCTTGGATTCATTCTGTTTTTATCATGAATAATTGCAATCATAATACAAACAAGCGGAATAATACTTAAAACATACGTCATAAGCACTGCCGGTCCATATGTATATGCCAGTTTCTCATCAATACTGTTTACATTAATTGGCAATGCAATAATTAGAAGATATGCTGCAATACAATAAAAATGGAAAATTTTTGCATACTTTTGTCCACGTTCTGTTTTCTCATATACGTCTGCACACACATAAATAAGCGCACAAGTAGCTTCTCCAACCATCGAGCATAAGTAAAGCTTACACATAGCATTCGTTACGTCCACACTCCATATATTCCGGTACCGAATTGCTATAATCGATGCAATATCAAAAATAAGTGATAACGTTGTAATCGCCAAAATTCCCAAGAAAACATTCTCCGTATAAAGACGAAGTGTATTTCTTCTTCGATAAAAGATGAAAACAACGCCCAATACAATTAATCCACAACACTGAGCAATTATATTCATTCTATACTCCCAAAATATCACAAAACGATAGGTTGCAAGTACTATTATATCACTCATTTTCAAAAATTACTAGTACTTTATATCCACCCGCCGTCCAGCACAATAATCTGGCCCGTTAAATAGGAGTTTTCTGTACAAATCTGAAATGCCAAATTTGCTACTTCTTCTGGCATAGCAAATCTTCCCGCAGGTATTTCTTCCATCAGCTCCTGCTTTTCTTCTTCCGTAAAGCACGCGTTCATCTCGGTGTCAATCATACCGCATGCAATTGCATTCACCTGAATATTGCTTGGCGCAAGTTCTTTTCCTAAAGCCTTTGTAAAAGAATTTATTCCTCCTTTGCATGCAGAATATGCCACTTCACAAGAAGCCCCGACGTTTCCCCATACCGAAGAAATGTTAAGTATTTTTCCTTCTTTTCTATAAAGCATGTTTGGAATAACCGCCTTACTTGTCAAAAAAGCAGAGGATAGATTAACCGAAACAATACGGTTCCATTCTGCAAACGACATATCTGAAAGTAAGCCAATATGACAAATTCCTGCGTTATTTACTAAAACGTCAATACGGCCAAACACTTCTAATGTCTTTTCTAACATCTCTTGCACAAACGCTTCTTTACTAATATCTCCAACAAAGGTTTCCACTTTTATTCCATATTGATTCTGTAGTCCTGTCGCAAGTTCATCGAGCTTATCCTTTGTTTTACTGCAGCATAAAGAAAGATGATATCCTTCTTTCGCAAATTTTGTTGCGATTGCGGCTCCTATCCCACGCGACGCTCCTGTAATCCATGCTACTCTTTCCATTTTCTTTTCTCCATTCTAAAGTTGTCTCCAAAGTTGTCTAACAATAACGCACTTTGCAAATTCCATTTGTATCTCACCATTTTTTTGATATAATTCTCCTCGGGAGTATCATTGTCAAAATATTTAATACACGAGGTAAAAGATGAATATAGTAATGAACATTAATGACACTTTCGGCAATAATCTCTCCAAGGTTATGAAGGAACGCCGTATTACCACTAAACAATTAGCAATGGAATGCAATCTCTCTGAGTCCGCTATTAGCGGATATCGAACTGGAAGGCGCCTTCCAAATCTATCCGACTTTATGCATATTGCATTTATTTTAGATGTCCCAATGGAAGAATTATTATATCCTGAATCCCCATAATTTTTATAATACTTAAAAAATTTCTAACTACTCCCAAAAAAGCGCACCTTTTGGTGCGCTTTATCACTATTTCGCTTCGAATATGATCGTACTACGTTCTAAAATTCGATATTTGTTCTCATCGATTTTTTCTGTACAAGCGTCAAAGTCTTTTCCATCTTCGTATTCGCAAAATGTGTTTGCAACCACATGCCACTTCATCTGATTTGGCAATACTGGAAGTTCAATTACTCTTGATTCCCAATGCGCATTGATTGCATAAAAAATGATATCATCTTTCTTATTATCCTGCACCCTACCTGCAAACATAATACCTACAAAATGATTATTTTCACTCATATCCGTATTATATGGATATCCATTATGAATACTAATCTGAGGCAACTGGAACGAACACATATCCGTTTCTTTTCTTAAGATTGGATGGTTTTTTCGGAAAGCAATCATGAATCTTACAAAATCATGAATTTCTTGATATTCTTCTAAACGATTCCAATCCAACCATGAAATAATGTTATCCTGACAATATGCATTATTATTTCCAAACTGTGTGTTACAGAACTCGTCTCCTGCAAAAAACATAGCCGCCCCACGACTACACATAAGCGCAGCAAAAGCATTCTTTACAAGTCTTCTTCTAAGCCCCTCTACTTCTGATGACGAAGTTTCGCCTTCTTCTCCACAGTTCCAGCTATGCCCATTATTATCACCATCGGTATTGTTCCAACCATTCTTTTCGTTGTGTTTCTCGTTATATGAATATAAATCGTACAACGTAAAACCATCATGACAGGTCAGGAAATTTACAGATGCTTTATGTCCACGAAGATTTTGAGGATACATGTCAGTAGATCCTAGAATTCTTGTAATTGCACTTCCTGACATTCCTCTGTCTCCCTTTAAGAAACAACGCATGTCATCACGATAACGGCCATTCCATTCTGCCCAACGATTCCATGATGGGAAGCTTCCTACCTGATATAATCCACCGGCATCCCATGCTTCTGCAATAAGTTTCATTCCACTTAGCACTGGGTCAAATGCCAACATTTCAAGAAGTGGCGGACGATCCATTGGAGCGCCATTTTGGTCTCTTCCTAAGATAGACGCTAAATCAAATCGAAATCCATCTACACGGTAGTTAACCGCCCAGTGTCTTAAACAATCTACGATAAATGTCTGTACTACCGGATGATTACAGTTCATTACATTTCCACACCCGCTAAAATTATAATATTTGAAATCAGGTGTTAACATGTAATAAATGTCGTTGTCAATTCCTTTAAAGGAAAAACATGGTCCCATTTCATTTCCTTCTGCTGTATGGTTAAATACAACGTCTAAGATGACCTCAATTCCATTTTCCTTCAATTCCCGGATTAATTTTTTTAATTCGTCTCCTTCTTTGTTGTGTTCCTCACGGAATGCATAACTTGTATTTGGCGCAAAGAAGGATACTGTATTATATCCCCAGTAGTTATAAAGCTGTACCCCATCTACCACTCGTGCACTTTCCATCTCGTCAAACTCAAAAATCGGCATAAGCTCCACGGCATTAATACCCAAGTCTTTTAGATAAGGGATTTTCTCTCGAAGGCCTTCAAAGGTTCCCTCTGCTTTAACGCCAGATGACGAATCCTTTGTAAACCCTCTTACATGTGTCTCATAAATAATCAAGTCTTCTATCGGCGTTTCTAACTGTTTTATTTTTCCCCAGTCAAAATCACTTTTTACAACTCTGGCTTTGTAAACAAATCCCTGTTCATTTTCTGGACGTTCCCCCCATTTACGCTGACCTGTTACCGCTTTTGCAAATGGGTCTAATATAATATTCTTTTTATCAAACAATTTTCCTTTTTCAGGATTATATTCTCCATCAAAACGAAATGCATATTCAAATTCATCAATCTTTAATCCAAACACTAACATGGAGTAAATATCTCCTATTTTGTATGCATCTGGAAATGGAATCTCAACAAAAGGTTCTGATTCCATTGGATGAAAAAGCAGTAAAATACATTGCGTTGCACCATGTGAATTAATAGTAAAGCTTACACCTTGAGAGGTCTGATATGCACCATTCATTCGAAAAAATCCTGGCCTGATTTTATAGCCATTTACATAATCTAGTGCTCCAAGTCCTGCTCCAACACTTCCATCTGGATTACTTACGTACTCTTCTTCAATGTGTCCATTCTTCCAAAACTTCATTTTATCACCCCAATTATTAAAAAAATGTCCCATAACTATTTTATGAGTATATCAACGGTATGTGCGGCTGCTCCCATTAGATCCGGTCTCTCGCAGGTTGCCAGATGATATTCGATAAAGCATTCAAACACTTCCTCGGGAAGTGCATTCATTGCCTGTCTAATATAATTAGCCGCTCCATCTGCTGAAATCACCTGTACTCTTTTAAGTCCTGCAAGTTCGTTTATTTCTTCCATATCTTCCAAACGAACCATACTATATAACTCATTTGCTTTTTGGGTACAATGATATGTTTCATCCAACATTCCCGTTTCAATTGCTTCTTTTAAATGGCCTTCTAAAATTCCGTATGAAATAACTGCATATTCATTCATAACATATGCCACTAAAATAATTCCACCTGGCTTTGTTACTCGTTTGGCTTCTTTTAAAGCTTGTACTTTTTCTTCTTTTTCTTTTAGATGGTACATCGGACCAAACACCAAAGTAACATCAAAGGTATTATCCTCAAATCGTTTCAACTTTAGTGCATTTCCCTGATATGCTTTAACGTTACTTCCTTTTTTCTTAAGAATACCCAGATTGTATTTTACTAATTCAACGGCCGTAACATCATATCCTTCTTCTGAAAGAGGAACACTATATCTTCCAGTTCCCGCGCCCACATCAAGGATTTTGATTTCTTCCTTTTTACGACCTTTTGCAACATAATCTAAATACTTATGAATATACTTCATGGACGTGATGAATTCCACACGTCCATGTCTACTGTTTAGTCTCTTTTCTTCATTAAACTTGTTATAATATGCTACTAAATCTGCCACAATTTCGTCCCTTTTCCATCACTATTTTTGATAACAAATCTTTTACATATTATACCACTTTATTGTAGTTGTTTCATCCATTTTTTCTTTCTAAAAATCACTACTTCAATTGCAAAACGCACGCCTTCTTCCAATGACAGGATAAAGTATACCAAAGGAATTGGAAGTTTTAATACAAATGCTGTCAATAAACCAAGTGGAACCCCAAACACCCATGTTCCAATCATGTCAATGTACATAATTGTCTTGGTATCTCCACCACTTCGTATGATTCCGCCACCTAGTATCATGTTTTGTACCTTAAGCGGTGAAACAATCGCAAATGCAATTAGAATGTACCATGCCACTTGTCTTACTTCTGGCTCTACCTGATAGATTCTCACATATAACTGTCCAAAAATTAACAATAATATCGACAAACACAAAGAGCCTAAAAATCCATACTTAATTAATTTCCTGCTCTGCTCATACGCCTCATCAAACTTGTGTTGTCCAAGTGCTTTTCCAATAATAATTCCTGCTGCCTGAGAAAGACCACTTAGTGCCCCCATTATCATAATCTGAATCGGTATTGTAAGTGTCATCGATGCGCATGCCTTGGTTCCGATATGTCCGTAAATAATCGCATACACATTTTCGCCTAAGGTCCATAAAAATTCACAAACAAGAATTGGTAACAGTATTTTTATGTACTGTGCTCTTGCTTCCTTTCCCATGCGTATTGCAAATGGAATTTTTACGCTCTTTTTCTTTTTGTACACAAAGAACAATACCAATATTAACACCATACTAATTCCATGCGATGCAACCGTTGCAATTGCCGCGCCTGTTACACCAAGTTCCGGCATTCCAAATTTTCCAAAAATAAGTACATAATTAAGCGCTGTATTTACGATTGCGGCAGCAAATGTAACCACCAAAGGAAGTACAGCCATTTCTAAACAACGAAGCATGGTAGAAAGCATAGTTACCACCGCCATAGGGATAAATGAGGCAGATAGAATTCTTAAATATCCTGCAGATGCAGTAATCGTCGCGCTATCCTTTGAATACAAAGACATTACTATTTGTGGAATGCATGCACATACAATTGTAAATAATACGGCAAGAAGAATTGCTAATCCTCCATTTAGGTAAAAACTTCTTCCAACTTCCTTTTCTTCTTTTTTCCCCAGATACTGTGAAATCATAATTCCCGCAACGGTAACAATTGCGCCAAGCAATACGGAATAAACAGATGCAAATTTTCCTGCCAAACCAATGCCTGCAATGTTTGTGGTACCAAGTTGTCCAATCATTATTTCATCGATTACGCTAAAGGATGACTGTAAGAGCGACTGAAGCGTAACCGGCAGTGCGATTTTTAACACCGTCAAATAAAATTTCATATTTTTCTCCATAGTAAAGAACCCCCAACAAAAATTTTCGTATTTTTTCGTAAATTCATTCTACTCTCTTTCTTTTTCATTAGCAAGAATTATTTCTTGGAATTTTATACAAAAAAAGCTTCCTGATATTAAGCATAATTACCTAATATCAGAAAGCTTTTTGTTAGAATCCATTATAATACAATCAATTATAACAAGTGCGCTCTAAGTTCTTCTCCACTTTGTGCACTTAAATATGCTGGAGCGATATCGAATACTGTTTTACATCCTGTCTGTCCTTCTTTTGCAAGTTTATACGCAGCTCTTGCGTATGCAACGATAACAGATGATGTAAATTCTGGATTTGAATCCAATTTTAAACTATATTCAATGACATGTGTATTTTCTTCATTCCATCCTGTTTTTCCTGAACGAATCACAAATCCACCATGCGGAATTCCGCTGTGGTTTGCTTTTAATTCTTCTTCTGAGATAAAGTTTACAGTTGTATCGTAATCTGCAAAGTAGTTTGGCATATTTTTGATTTCTTCTTCAACTTTCTTTGCATCTGCACCTTCTTCTAATACAACGAAACATTCACGTGTGTGTTTCTGTCTAGTTGTAAGCTCTGGATTTGCTCCTGAACGTACTGCTTCTAACGCTGATTCTACTGGAATTGTATACTGTTTTCCATCTTTTACACCTTCTACACGACGAATAGCATCTGAGTGTCCCTGGCTTACACCTTTTCCCCAGAATGTATAATCTGCACCGTTTGGAAGAATTGCATTTGCATACATTCTATTAAGCGAGAACATACCTGGATCCCAGCCTACTGAAATAATTCCAACTTTACCAGCTGCTTTTGCTGCTGCATCAACATTTGCAAAATGTTCTGGAATTCTTGCATGTGTATCAAAGCTATCAATTACATTAAACATTTTTGCCATTTCTGGTGTCTGCTGTGGTAAGTCTGTAGCACTTCCTCCACAAAGAATCATTACATCAATTTTATCTTTCCAATCAGCAACGTTTGCAATATTTTCTACTGTTGCTGTTTTTGTTAAAATACTTACTGTTGATGGGTCTCTTCTTGTAAATACTGCAACTAATTCCATATCTTCGTTCTGCTTAATTGCACATTCTACGCCTCTACCCAAGTTTCCGTAGCCCAAAATTCCGATTCGAATACTCATCTTTTTTCTCCTTTTCTCGATAGTTTTTCTGTTGATACTTTATCACAGCAAAGTTTTCATGTCACTATTTTTGCTTAATTTTTTGATATCACAATTTCTAATGTTTACTATAATTAGAATCCATGCTCTACATGTTTTTTAAGCATACTCGTTACAATAATAATGGTAATTGGGAATAACATTGCCATAAATAATCCCACCTTAATATTGCCATTAAAACCATTTGCGACCATGCCTACCATTGTTGGACCAGATGCACAACCTAAATCTCCTGCAAGCGCCATTAGTGCATACATAGCGGTTCCAGCTGTTGGCATAACCTTTGCTGCAATGCTAAAGGTTCCTGGCCAAAATATTCCTACAGAAAATCCACATAGAGCACACCCTATCAGCCCAAAGATTGGTTGATGTGCAAATACCGCTAACAAATAACATCCCACACACATAAATCCACTCATAATCATGAATTTGGTTAGCGGAAGTTTTTCACTATATTTTCCATAAATAACTCGCGAGGTTCCCATACATACTGCAAACATACATGGTCCCGCCAAGTCTCCAACAGTTTTTGATACTCTAAGTGCAGATTCCGCAAATGCCGATGCCCACTGGTTCATAGCATGCTCTGATGCTCCTGAACATATCATAGCAATCAATATAAGCCAAAATACTTTTTTCTTTACCATATCGCGAATTGATAATTTTTCGTGTTCTTCTACAATTGGATAAATCGGAACGAACAAAAAGAGAATACAGTTTATAAATGGAATAATCGCCCATATACATGCCATCCATCTCCACTGTTCAATTCCAAAGAAGTAAAAAAACGCCGTAGAAAGTAGGACAACCCCCACTTGTCCCCAACAATAAAACGAATGTAAAAGGCTCATGGCAGCCTCCTTTTTCTCTGTCGGACAAGCCTCCACGATTGGACTAATTAATACCTCAATGATTCCTCCACCGATTGCATAACAAGCAACCGACAATAAAATCCCCACATATGGATTTGCACAAAGTCCAGGTAAAAATGCAAGTCCGATAAGCCCCACTCCAGAAGTGATATGCGCAATTACAACCATCGTGCGATAGCCAAGATGATCTGTTATTTTTGCAGAAATCAAATCAACAGAGAGCTGTACCATGAAATTTACAGTTGTAATTAATGCAATCTTATCAAGTGATAACTCATACTCTTTTGAAAGTGTCAAAAACAAAAGAGGAATAAAATTATTTACAATCGCCTGTGTGATATATCCTACGTAACTTGCGTATATTGTATAATTATAGCTTAGTTTTTTTGTCATATTCGTTCTTCTCCTAGCTACTTTTTTTCTTATGTGCTTTTAATAAAAGTGCTATCAATATAAGCGTGGTAATCGCCTCTGCAACTGGAAAAGCCAGCCACACACCTGTCATTCCTAAAAGCCATGAAAGCAGTACTGCGCAAATAACAATTGCTACTACCCCTCGCAAAATAGAAACCGTAAACGCTCCCTTAGCTTGTGCAGTCGAGCTTAAATAACCTGTCCCTACTATGTTCACTCCTGCAAAAAGAAAACCTGCAAAATAGATTGCAATTCCCTGTTTGGCATATTTTGCCATCTCTACATTTTGTTCATGGTTAAATGCTAAAATTAAAGGATTTGACAAGAGATTAACAACTACCATAATAAGAATCGCAAATATAATCGCTGTTGTCATAGAAAGCTTTAACAATTTCTTCATGTCCTCTTTTTTATTTGCACCATATGCTTTGCTGAATAATGGCTGCCCACCTTGTGCGATTCCATTAAAAATGGATACTGCAACGATTGCTACATTTGCAACTATTCCATAAGCTGCGATCCCAACATTCCCTGAAATGTTAAGAATCAAGAAATTAAACACCATAGTCGTAACACCAGATGCAATTTCTCCTACAAATGCCGCAATACCAAGTGACATGGATTCAATCAGCATATTTAATGATGGAATACGCCAATAGAAATGTAATGTACTTTTCTTAGAAAATACATGTATCAAACAAATCGTAATTCCTACTATCGGTGAACAGGCTGTAGCTAGCGCAGCTCCTGGCATTCCCATTTTACAAGGAAACATCAATACATAATCCATTAC
>JAXJUI010000148.1:0-21630 GCA_036309165.1 Agathobacter sp.
GTTTTCTCCGTTCTTGTTGGATCCGCAACAACTAATTTCGTTGTCATTGGATCAAGTCCTCGCTCATGACATTCTACAGAAGCATAAAACGATTTTAAATCAATACATAAATAGACTCTCATTATACCTCTATTACATAACTCTTATATGCATTTATAACTTTCGTTTCCCCAAGAACATCTTCTCGTACAAACTCTCTTCCATAATTCATATGAACATGCCCATGCACAAAATATTTTGGTTTGTATTTTTCTACAATATCCAAAAATACAGAAAATCCCACATGACATTTATCATCGGTATCATGAAATCCAAATGCCGGTGCATGCGTAACAAGAATATCTATTCCCTTTTTTCGCATTAGTTTGAACTTCATTTTCTTATATCTTTTTAGCATTTCTTTTTCTGTATACTGATTTTTCCCAGGTTTATAACGTTGAGAGCCACCAAGTCCCATAATACGAATTCCGTTATGCACATAGATATCATCCTCAATACAGATACATCCATCTGGCTCACGAATTTCATATTTATCATCATGATTTCCGTGCACATATAGTATTGGGATTGACGTCATTGTTGCAATAAAAGATAAGTATTCTGCCTTTAAATCCCCACAAGAAATAATCAGATCAATTCCTTCAAAATCTTCTTTTTTGAAGAAATCCCAATAAGATCTTTTCTCTTCATCCGCTAATAATAGTATCTTCATGTTTCTACCTATCATCCTTGTAACTAATTACTTTATCTTCTATTTCGTTTCATCTACACCTTTTAATTCGATAATTCCATGTGCTCCGTCCACAAATTCATTTCGATTTGGAATGTTTCCTGCAACATTTTCAACAAGCCATTCCATCTCCATGATATCTCGTGGATTCATTGCTTCATCATACGAATTTCTCTTCACACCATCCTGTGAATAAATTTCACCGTAAAATGGTTCAATATCACCAGTAACAATTTCTGCTTTCATATGCTCCACAAGTCTTTTTACACCTGCCGGTACATTTTTTGAGAAAATAAGGTCAATTACCCCAGATGAGATTCCCCACCAGTAGTTAATCGCGCGACTATCTGCTCTTTCTTCTTCACTGTAGGTTCCAGCCAAAATGCTTTGAATCATCTTTTCATAGAAAATTCCCCAGTTCCAAAGTGGCATTACCAAATTGGTTGCTTCCCCATTCTCATATTTGTAGAGACCAAACTGTCGTGATGCATCGGTTGGCGTAATCATATCCTGGTCTGATACATAATGGATGTCATTTTCCTGCAAAAATTTATCTCTGTCATATCCTTTTCTTGTTGACCACTCCAAATATACTTTTGCTCTCGGATTTACAAGCTGTGCACCGAGTGCAAAAGCATTGATATTTGCAATCATTCCGTAAATTGGATAATCGGCAACATATCCTATTTTGTTATTATCTGCAAGTGCCCCCGCAATCATACCTGATAAGAATTTTGCTTCATACATTCTTCCATAGTATGTACGAATGTATTTATGCGGCGTATTTAGTGAACAGTTCATAATTTTTACATTTGGATGTTCAATTGCAAACTTAAGACAAGGTTGCATCATAGTTGGCGATACACCAAAAATAATGTTTGCTCCCTTTTTTACTACATCCTTTAATACCCGCTCAATATTCTCGTCTGTCACATCACTTACACAAATTGTATCCATCTGTTCTGAGAATGTTTCTTCTAAGTAATTACGTCCAAGTTCATGTGAATAAATCCAATCGGATGTTTCTGGTGAACGTGGGTATAAAAAAGCAACTGTAAATTTCTTTGTTGACGTTCCAAGAATACTACGAAGAATTCCACCCTTCTTTTGTACCTGTTTTGGATCCATAACAATGTCAACACGGTGATACTGTGTTAACATCAAAAATTCATTCCATACTTTTTCCACATTACGGGTATACTCTTCCTCTGTCATATCAAGCATTTTCTTGTAACCAAATACAGTCATAAATGCTACAAGCGCATCGCCAATTGTAATTGGTAGTTGCTTACCGCCTCGCGCATAATATGCTTTTGAAAAATTGAATAGAATTTTTTTAAATTCTTCTTTATCATTTTCATCCCATGGGTTTGTTTTTCCCATAAGATTAAGTAACTGTTCTGCTTTTCCGAGTCTCGTAAACTCAATAGAACAAAGCCCTGTAATTTCATTAAATTTCATGAATTCATAATAAAGCTTAATACTTTCATCGTTTTCGTTGTATTTTGGGATCTTTCTTGTAACAATTGCTGGAATTTCGTTAGCTTTAAAGTACTTTAAAACACTTACCCTTTTGTTTCCTTCTACTACGTAATAACGATTCATATACTCATATGCAATAATCGGATCACGAATACCTTCATTTACCTGCGCATCCGAAAGAGACGTCCACTTCATGCAAAACTCCGTATTCTCCCCTAGAAGAGGCATAAAGTTCGCTGCAAAAGAAAGCGTTCTCCCCATTGTGCTTGTTCCCACCACAAACTCAAGAGGTAAATGAACAAGACCTAAATTTTGCTCTGTTTGTATCTCTTCATTTTTCAATATTTCATCTAATACTGGTAAATATGGAAACTGTCCTTTGGATACCCTTGATTTATACTCCTTTTTTCCGAGTTTTAGGGCTTCTTGATATTCTAAATCTCCCATACATTCTATCTCCTACTCTGAAAATACATTTCTTACATTCATAATTTTATCATAGAAATATATTTCTACCAAATAAATTTAAGAATAAATTTTAAAAATTTTTGCATATTCTATTTGCTATTTTCAATATCTTTGATATAATAATTGGGAAATAGGTACTAATGATTGGGGGAGACATATGGATTTCATAACAAGAGAGCAGGCTGATGTCATCGGAGAAGTGGCAAATATCTGCACAGGAAATGCCGCAACAGCTCTTAGTATGATAATAAACAGGCCTACAAACATCACAACTCCAAAAGTAGAAATACTTTCTGGAGAGGAATCATTAACAAGCGATGAACGAGTTCTTGTCAAAGTACCATACACAAAAGGATTAGACGGAACCAATCTCATGGTTCTAAATGTAAGAGATGCCCAAATCATTGCAAACCTTATGATGGGTGGAGACGGGACAGGAATCATGGGTGATTCTATTGACGAACTCACGATGTCCGCTATTTCCGAGGCAATGAATCAAATGTGTGGAACAATTGCCACATCAATGGCATCCATTTTGGATACCCCAACCGATATTGGTTTTCCTTTGGTAAATTCGAGGGATCATAAAACATTTGAAATCCCTGAAGAGTTATGTAATGGGACAGACATTGTAAAAGTAACACTTCGCTTAACAGTGGGTGATTTAATTGATAGTGAATTACTTCAGCTATATCCACTTAGTATTGTCGAACAGATTGTGAAAAAACAGGAGGAAAAGAAATAATGGCAAGTATTTTAATCGTAGACGACGCAGCATTTATGAGAATGATGTTAAAGGACATTTTAACAAAGGGTGGATTTGACGTTGCCGGCGAAGCCGCTGATGGAAATGAAGCAGTTCAGAAATATCAGGAATTAAAACCAGATCTCGTTACTCTTGATATTACAATGCCAAACAAAGATGGTATCCAAGCATTAAAGGAAATTAAATCAATCGATCCAAACGCAACATGTGTTATGTGCTCTGCAATGGGTCAGCAGTCTATGGTAATCGAAGCAATTCAGTCTGGTGCAAAAGACTTTATTGTTAAACCATTCCAGGCAGACCGTGTATTAGAGTCAATTCGAAAAGTATTAGGATAAAAATTAGGGAGCTGATTTCTCAGCTCCTTTTTTATATCTTTGCAAGTGTTTCTATTGCATTTTCCTTTATGAGACAATCTCCGTGTTCTTCAATAAAGGCGCGTTTTTCTGCTCCCACAAATATATCTGTCGCATACTCATCCGTAAGCACAGATAATTTTTTTACATCATCTTCTGAAGCATTTGTAAGGTCTACTGCAAGGAAATATGCATCTTCAAATTTGTATAAGCTACTTGATGGAATTACTTCCATCTGTACCATGTGCGCGAATCTTACCAAAATGTCCATATCATAAAAATAGAACATCACAAAAATCATCAAATTTTCTTCATGCTGTTTCTCAAGTTTCTCTGGTATCTTTTGTTTTGGTATCGATCCAAGCAGACCATTTACAATATCTTTTATATGCTCAAGCACCTCTCCACCTGCGGCCTGTTCAGAAAATGTAAGTGCAATGGTATGGTCTGGTCTAAAATCTGCGCGAACTGTTTTTACACCCATTTCAAACTTCGTCTGAAATTCCTGCTCTGCCAGATCAAAGATATGGTTCATAAATTCCTGCGTTCGTTTTCCATTGCTCATAACATCATCTAATGAAAAACCGAGCTCATTGATTTCTTCTTCTGAAATCACGCACTTAATACTATGTTCTCCAATACGTGAAAACTCCATATCTCCACCTTCCTTTCCAACAAACTTAGTTCTCTAAATTTCGAATTTTTTGTCGAATTCTTTGTAACGCATTATCGATTGCTTTTGGCTCTTTCTTCAATATTTGCGCAATCTGTAAATAATTATTTCCATCCAGATATAAATTAAGTACTTCACATTCCATTTTGCTAAGTTCTTTCTTCAATCGGTAAAAAAACTCTTCACGAACTTCCTTCTCTATCACCATCTGCTCAGGGCTTTCTGAATGCTCCGAAATCATATCTTCTAAAGAAACACCATTTTCTCCTTCACCTAGCGAAAATGAAATATACGTATTAAGTGGCATGTGTTTCTTTCGATTTGATGCTTCAAGTGCTGAATATAACTGTCTGGTAATACATATTTCTGCGAAATGATAAAAAGATGCATCTTTGTCCATTCTAAAATCACGCACCGCTTTAAATAAACCAATCATGCCCTCTTGAATCAAATCATCAGTATCCCCTCCAATTAAAAATAAGGCATTCGTCTTTTTTCGAACCAATGGTTTATATTTTTCCATAATATAATCCATAATCTGGTCCTCTCCCTCACGAAGTCTTTCGATCAGGCATTCATCTGACACTTCTTCATACATTTTTATAAACTTCTCCTTTTGTATCCGTCCTATTTCGATAAAAAACGCTGACGAACAACTTCATATGCCAGGACACCCGTTGCCACAGATGCATTAAGAGAATCAATATCCCCTTTCATTGGAATCGAAGCAACCATATCACAGTTCTTACGAACAAGTTCGCTAACACCTTCGCCCTCGTTTCCAATTACAATACCAATAGGGCCTGTAAGATTTAAATCATACATAGTTGTACCACCCATATCTGCGCACACAAACCACATACCCTGATTTTTTAATTCTTTGATGGTATTTGAAATGTTTGTAACCTTTGCAACAGGTGTATAATTAACTGCCCCTGCAGAAGTTCTAGCCACCGTCGGAGTAAGTCCAACGGCTCTTCTTTTTGGAATAATAACACCGTGTGCTCCCGCAAGATTTGCAGTACGAATAATCGCGCCTAAATTGTGTGGATCTTCAATCCCATCCAAAATGAAAACAAATGGATCTTCGCCCTTTTCTCTGGCTTTTTCCAATATATCATCTACTTCCGCATATTCATATGCTGCTGAAATTGCAATAACACCTTGATGTTTTCCAGTTTCAGAAATCTGGTCTAATCGTTCTTTTGCAACGTAGTTAATAATCGTATCATGCTTTCTTGCTTCTCTTGTAATAGATTTTACCGGTCCATCCTGACAGCCATCTAGTACAAATAATTTATCAATTGTTTTTCCCGAACGAAATGCTTCTAATACCGCATTACGTCCTTCAATTTTATTTTCTTCGTATCCCATGTTACTCCTTTTTTGCACATGCTTTGTATCTAAACTACCATAAACGTATTATACCATCCATTTACTTACTTTGCATACTCTCTACAAATTAATCTTAAGCAATTCAACTCCACGCTTGGTAAGTTCTAGTATTCTCTCAAAATCATCTTGAAGATATAAATATCCCATTAATGCTTCAAAACCTGTTGCTTTTCTATAATCACCCATGGTTGCATTCTTTGCCATTGTTGGGGATTTTGCATTTCTTCCACGACGGTAAATATCAGCTTCTTCTTCTGTCAGATACGACTCAAGTGCTTCTATCATTTCCGCCTGTGTTTTTGCTTTTACAATGCTACTTGTTTTCTGATGAAGTTGACTTGCTTTTGTATTTCCTCGTCCCACAACAACAGAACGAATCACAAGGTCAAAAATACCATCTCCAATATACGCAAGAGTAAGCGGAGAATACGTACGAATATCCACTTCACCAATACCAAATTCAGATTTTATATAGGAATCAATCCCTTTTCTATTTATACTATTCATTTCTTCCATTGGCTTCCACTATTTTCTACTAGTTTACAAGTTCCCAAACAACACCCTCACGAGTATCTTTGATTGCAATACCTTTTTCTAATAATTCATCTCGGATTGCATCTGCTTTTGCGAAATCTTTTGCCTTCTTTGCTTCTTTTCTTTCTTCGATTTTTGCTAAGATAAACTGCTCTAGTTCCACATCTACATTGCTTGAAGCATTTTTAACTTCTTCTGCTGCCTGTAACAATCCTAAAGACAGTACTAAATCAAAATCTGCTACAAGAGCCAGCTTTGTTGCATCATTTATATCGGCTTTTAACATGTCATAAACAACTGTAATCGCCATTGAAGTATTCAAATCATTTGAAATAGCTTCTTCGAATTTACTTCTATATTCTGCAAATGCAACACTATCTACTGCGCCATCTTCTTTTAATTCTGAAATACGTTTTGCAAGCTTATTGTATGCCGCTACCGCATTATCTAGATTTTCGTAAGAGAATACGAGTGGTTTACGATAATGCGACTGTAAACAGAATAAACGATAAGCAAGCGGATTATATCCTTTTGATTCAATCAAAGAAACTGTAAGAAAATCGCCTTTTGATTTACTCATTTTTCCTGACTGATCGTTTAAATGATTTACATGGAACCAGTAATTACACCATTTATGTCCAAGATATGCCTCAGACTGTGCGATTTCGTTTGTATGATGTGGGAAAATGTTATCTACACCACCACAGTGAATATCCATATATTCTCCAAGGTGTTTCATACTAATACATGAGCATTCAATATGCCATCCCGGATAACCTACCCCCCATGGACTATCCCATTTTAAAGCTTGATCTTCAAACTTAGATTTTGTAAACCAAAGAACAAAGTCGTTTTTATTCTTTTTATTCATATCTTCTGTAACATCATCTCTTACACCTGTTTGAAGTTGTTCTTTTTCAATTCCAGATGAGAAGACATAATAATCATCCAATTTGCTTGTATCAAAATATACATTCCCACCTGCAAAATATGCGTAATCTTTTTCAAGCAATACCTCTACCATATGAATAAACTCATCAATACAGTTGGTTGCAGGTTCTACAACGTCCGGACGTTTGATGTTTAATTTCTTGCAGTCCTCAAAAAATGCATCGGTATAAAACTGTGCAATTTCCATAACCGTTTTATGCTCACGTTTTGCACCTTTTAACATCTTATCTTCACCAGTGTCTGCATCACTTGAAAGATGTCCTACATCTGTAATATTCATAACTCGTTTTACATCATATCCAACATAACGAAGTGCCTTCTCAAGAACATCTTCCATGATATAACTACGAAGATTTCCAATGTGTGCAAAATGATATACAGTTGGTCCACAAGTATACATTGCAATTTTTCCATCTTCATTAGGAACAACTGTCTCTACTTCTCTTGATAGTGTGTTATAAAAACTAAATTTATTCTCCATTTTCTCCTACGCTTTCTATATAATACTATTTTTCTGTACTTATTTTGTCTGATGATTCTTTTTGGTTTTTTTCTAACTCCGAAACTTTACTTGACAATTCCACAATTTCTGATTTCAATTCTTCAATTGTTTTCATCATCTGATTAGTTACAAGTTCTAAACAATCCATTTCATCGTGTACTGGGTCTGGTAAGTTCTGCTGGTCAAGGTCTTCCTGTGGTAAGCATTGTTTCTTTCTTTTTACCACGCGTCCCGGAACACCAACGACGGTAGAATTAGGTGGCACTTCTTCTAGCACAACACTTCCCGCACCAATCTTACTGTTATCACCAATTTTGAAGGAACCAAGCACTTTTGCTCCTGCACTTACCATAACATTATTTCCAAGTGTTGGATGTCTCTTCCCATGCTCTTTTCCAGTTCCACCAAGCGTTACGCCCTGATACAGGGTACAATTATCTCCTATAATTGTTGTTTCCCCAATAATAACACCTGTTCCATGGTCAATAAAGAATCCTTTCCCAATTGTTGCACCAGGATGAATTTCAATTCCGGTTCTTCTTGCTGCTCTTTGCGAAATCCATCTAGCCATAAAATAGTGTCCCTTTAAATAGTGCTTATGAGCTCTTCTATAACTCATCATTACTCTAAAACTAGGATATAAAAAGACCTCCATACTCGAATGAATTGCCGGATCTCTTTCTCTTATGATTTTAATTTCTTCTTTTACTGTTTTGATATATCCCATGATATCACCTCATTGAACTTAACGTGCCCGCGAGTGAGTCTTATCAAACAAAAAGAGCCATCTCATCTGCATAAGAGACGAGACAGCCCGTGGTTCCACTCTAATTAAATACCAGACAATCTGGTATTTCACTCAATGCGTTTAACGCACGCCACACGTTCTTAACTACAAACTGTATACATTCTCGCCAAGACAGCTCCCGGAGGCACTTTCAAAAACCAAGTATTAGGATTGCTTTCAGCCAGTGACAATCCCTCTCTGAAATTCTTTCATGTCTTTTACTCTTTCCGTTCAAAGCCTTTTCATTTTTGCTTTCCATATATTCTATGCAAAAACCCTGATTTTGTCAAGATTATTGCTTATGACAGCCCCCGCAGCCTTCACAATTTCCGCCAATTGCCATACTACCTTCATAAAAACCTGTAAGGGAACAAATCGCTTGTGCTGACATACCTTCTTCACGACCTGTAAATCCTAATCGCTCCTCTGTTGTTGCTTTAAGATTAATCTGTTCAAGGGAAATTTCAAGAACTGAAGCAATATTCTCTTCCATCTGATCCATGTATGGACGAAGCTTTGGCTTTTGTGCAATCACTGTTGCATCAATATTTTCAATTACATATCCTTTTTCTTCAATTAAAGTACGAACATGTGCTAACAATTTCATACTGTCCGCACCCTTATACTCTGGATCTGTATCCGGAAAATGCTTTCCAATATCTCCAAGCGCTGCAGCTCCAAGTAATGCATCCATAATCGCATGAACTAATACATCTGCATCTGAATGTCCTAAAAGGCCTAATGTATGTGGGATTTTTACCCCACCCAAAATCAAATCTCTACCTTCTACTAATTTGTGTACATCATAACCCATTCCTACGCGCATTCTTTATTCTCCTTTTTTCTCAAAATTGTGTATCCAATCCATTTTCCATAAACATAGTAAAAATGCAATTGAGCTGATTGTCCATGTGATAGGATATGCGGTAAATACAATCTGTATTCCCTCTACAAAGTGACGAATCACCGTGATATATGTAATTCTAAATACACACCAGCTACCAAGCATAATAAACATTGGTACCGTAGATTTTCCTGCTCCACGAAGTACTGCTGCACTCGCATGCGACAACGCTAATAAAAAATAGAAAAGGGATGTCGTTCTTGCATGAATCGTACCATATATTATTACTTCTGATGTACTATCAAATAATGCAATAAGTTGTGGAATAAACAAATAGGTAATTACACCTATTACCTCTGCTGCAATAATAGAACATGAAACACCAAAGAAAGCGCCTTTCTTTACACGATCATATTCCTTTGCACCAAGATTTTGTCCAATAAATGTCGTAATTGCCATGGAAAAACATGTAATTGGTAAGAATGCAAATCCTTCAATTTTTGCATAAGAACCACTTCCTGCCATTGCCATCTTGCCAAACGAATTGATATTTGATTGTACCACGACATTTGCAATAGAAATCACCGAATTCTGTAACCCCGAAGGCAAACCAATGGTAAGAACCTGACGAATCATCACCGGATCAAATCGAATATTCTTAATTACAACACGATATACTTCATCCGAACAAATCAAACGTCTAAAACATAAAATTACACTTACCATCTGCGAAATCACAGTTGCAAGTGCTGCAAATTCAACTCCTAATCGAAATACTCCACAGAAAATCATATCCAACACAATATTTACACAGGATGAAATAACCAGATAATATAGAGGTCTTTTGCTATCGCCCATGGCCTGTAAAATGCTCATGCCGACATTATACAATACAACCGCTAAAGAACCTAAAAAGTATACGCGCAAATATCCTGTTGCCTCAACAAAAACATCCTTTGGTGTACTCATCAACTTCAAAATCTGAGGAGTAAAAACCATACCACAAACAGTCATAATAAGACCCGCTACAAGTCCAAATGCAACTGCCGTATGAATCGCACGCTCTACGCTATCATAATCTTTTGCACCAAAGTATCTAGAAATAATTACCCCTGCGCCCATCGCAGTTCCTGTAAAAAATCCTACTAACAAAAAAATAAGACTTCCTGTAGATGTAACTGCTGCAAGCGCACTACTTCCAAGGAAATTTCCTACAATCAAAGAATCTGCCATATTGTACAGTTGCTGAAATAATTGTCCTAAAAAAACAGGAACAGCAAACAATATTATTTTTTTTGGAATTGATCCCTCTGTCATAATATTAGTTGAACTCATAATTACTCTTCTTTCAATCACCTACAGAACCTGCCACCGGCAGTTTCCTTCGGATAAATGGCAACAAAAGACTGTCGATATTCGACAGTCTTTTTCTTTTATTTATGCTAATGCTGCTGTAATAATCGCCATAGAATATACTTCTGCTGCATTACATCCACGAGATAAATCGTTGATTGGAGCATTAAGACCTGTAAGGATTGGCCCATATGCCTCGAAGTTTCCCATACGTTGTGCAATCTTATATCCGATATTTCCTGCATTAATATCTGGAAATACGAATACGTTTGCGTATCCAGCCACTTCATTTCCTGGACACTTTGTTCTTGCAACACGAGGTGAAACAGCTGCGTCAAACTGAAGTTCACCTTCAATAGGAAGGTTTGGATACTTCGCTTTTGCTTTTGTTGCAGCATTACGAACCTTTTCAACGTCCTCGCCTGCTCCAGAGCCAAGTGTAGAATAACTAAGGAATGCCACTTTAGGATCCACTCCAAAGATTCTCGCACACTCTGCTGCTTCTCCAGCGATTTCCACCAACTCATCTTCTGTTGGTTTGATGTTAATTGCACAGTCAGCCATAGCAATTACTTCATTATCCCCTGTAACCGATGGACGAACCAAAATGAAACATGATGATACAATTGAGTTCCCTGGTTTTGTTTTGATAAGCTGTAAAGCTGGTCTTACTGTATCTGCTGTAGAATATGTAGCACCACCAAGCAATGCATCAGCAACTCCCATTTTTACAAGCATGGTTCCAAAATAATTATATGATTTTAACTTCTCACGTGCCTGTTCTGGAGTAATTCCTTTGCTTTTTCGAAGTTCACAGAACAATTCTACCATTTCATCCATACGGTCAAAACTATTTGGATTCACGATTTCAGCTCCACGAATATTAAATCCACATTCTTCCGCAGCTGCATAAATTTCTTCTTCTTCACCTACTAAAATAGGATGTAAGAAGCTGCTTGCAAGCAAGCGAGATGATGCTTCTAAAATACGAGGATCCGTACCCTCAGTAAAAACAATTTTCTTTGGATTTTTCTTTAAGATGTCAATTAGCTGGCCAAATCCGAACATGATAATATACTCCTTATTTATACACTCTATTATTTTTATTTATACAAATAATTGTCACATGTTCATTCTATATGCATCTTCTACAAAAAACAATGACTTGGAATGTTCTAATTTAGAAACATTTTGATAAGTTTTTAACAGACTTATTATTAGTTCACTTCAACAAAATAAGGTTTTGTATAATGGTTGTTACCCTGTGAATCTCTTACATCAAACATGTAACAGATTTTTCCTGTTTCAACATTATCACAAAGTTCAATACGAAGATTTCCTGATAACGTAAAACTGCCTGAATGATAGAAAACCTGTCCCCAGTTATCGAAATCACCAATTGATCCATCTTCTAAGAACTGAATCTGTCTTGCAAATACTACAACATCTAATATATCACCATCCTGAAGAACCACTTCCTGCTTTTCAGGAAACAAAGTGTCCTCTGTTGTAATATCTAATTGAGCAATCTGGACAATTTCAATTTCCTTTGTATCATGCATTACTTTGTAATAAATCTCTAAGGATTCAACATAAAAATCCTCTCCTTCAAATCGATTGAGTACAAGTGTAGACATAAACATTTCATATTCATCTGTATACTCTACAGAAATTGCTGTCAACTGTGATTCGTTCCCACCATCATCTTTAAGAGTAAATACTTTTCCGTCATATGCAGGAGCTACAACTTTTCCGTCTTCTGTCAACTCTACATCTCTTGAAAAAATCCAACATACGTAATCCCCTAAAGTTTCCTGTTCCTGCCAAATACTGTATCGAGCATTAAGATAATTATCCATCATTTCCTGTGTTAACTGCGCATAGTACTGTCCAGATGTTACATCTTCCTGAATTACCATTGCTTCGTCATTCCATTCAACAACAGGTTCCCCTTTTAATGCCCCAGTAAATGTTCTTAAGAATTCTGTATATGTATCACTAAAGTCTATTTCTTCATATGCATCTAACCATTCTTCTGCATATTCCTTATTGTTATATGGGAAGTATACTGCAATACCATTTGTATTCGGTAAGTTTGTAAGAGAATCTACAATAAAACCATCTAATGCTGCTTTAAGCGCCTGTGATTCTGCTGGAAATAAAGATTCCATATTTGATGCTAGATGATATAAATCTACACTATCATAAAAACTTGTCTCTTCGATTCGACCATAATCTTTTGTATTACCACGCTGAATTGCAATCTGTGCATAATTTCCTGAAGTAAGGTCTTCCTGAGCGACTGTAATTAAATCTTCAAATGCCACTTTTACATCATCTGTTAAGGATAAATCTACGCAAGAAAGAGAATATTCCATATTGTATTTTGAATAATATTCGTAATAATCCGCAAACGCATCAATAAAAATATATGGAACACTATCTCCGTTTTCATATGCATCTGCAACATATTCAAGACATAGATAATTCCATCCCGAACCAGCTTCTAATTCTTCTGATGCAATCATATAATTTGCATATGGTGAAAGTACATCTGCAACTTCTAACATTCCCATTAAGCATGCATCAAAACCAATCCAGTCAAATTTGTTTCCATCATTATAGAATTTTGTTCCAGAAAGGGCATCATCAATTTCAACCATTGACAAAGATTCATAACCGTAGTTTTCATCAGCACCAAAACCTACAATAGCTCCGCCGCCGTGATCCCACATCAATAAATCATACACATCACCTTCATGATTCTGGTATCCATAGTTAATGAATTCACGAAGCGTATCTTCTCTAGACATATCTTCATTTTTTAGTTCATATTCTTTTACAAGTTCTTTATTCTGGATGGAATATACACCACAACTATCACTATCGATATCATCATTCCACCAGTAAGATGCACCACCAGCGCAAATAACAACATCCAATTTTTCTTCATCATAGTTACTTTCAATCATCTCTGAAATGTCTTCTGATGCCATTCCAGCTTCAGATTCGAGGTTCGATGCTACCATATATACAAGAAGCACCTGTTTTCCATCACTTTGTACTGGTGGCTCTTCAATCACTGGTGTTGTCTGATCCTTCCCTGTGATTTTTCCCGTTAAACTTGCGCATCCACTAAAAGAACATGCAAGAGACAACACCAATGCAAAAGCCAATCCTCTATTTTTCATTTTCATTATTCTTTTCATTTTCAATTTCATAACTATTTTCCCTTCATTTTCTAGCAATTAGTACTCTTCTAGTTCAATTGCTGTAACGCCATACTCCTCATAAATTGTAAAGTTTAAATAGTAAGTATAATCCACGCAGTATTCATATGTTTTATAATACTCACATTCATAAACATCATCACATGGTCCAAAGGCAGCGATTACATCTTCTTCTGTACTTCCAAAATGGATTCCATTTGCAATTTCCATTGATGGGAAAGAATCTACCTGTTCAAACCCATAGCAAGTATCAATTTCAATTGCCCAAATATCACATTGTGTAATATCACAAGCACTATATCCATTATTTACAAAACCAACATACACCTTTAAGTCATCCGAATACAAAGGATTTTCTAACTCTATAGTCGCATAGGTTTTATCATCCTGATTCATGATATAGCCATTTTCATATCCATAATCAGCTAAATCAAATGTCCATCCTAAATCCACTAAATTCTGGTAGCTTGTTGGAAGTTGCAAATAATTTCCATCTAATAAGAACTCCATATTCGTCCATGGACCAGTAATAGAACCTGTTGCAACTTGCGAAGTCCCAGGTGTTTGCACATTATTGTCCGACTCATCTTCTGGTTTATCCTCTGGCACGTCGTTACCATTATTACCATAGTCATAGTCGTAATCTGTTTCTGTTTCACTATTATCTACGATAATTTCAGGTTGTGTATTGGAAACTTCCTGATCCGGTTTTTCGTTTCCACCAAGTGTAAATTCAATTCCAAATGGAAGTTTTACTGCACAACCTGTAAAAGCCATCGTTGTAAGACTTGCTAACAATAATAAACTAATTACTTTCTTTTTCATTTTCTCTCTCCTCATTTTCTTGTTGTTTTTCGTTTTACACAAGTAATACTTTTGAAAAAGGAGAAAGGTTTCAATTTTATAAAAATTCTTTTAAAAATTTTTCAAAATCTTTTTGCGAAACATCTTCACTTCTTATTAAAAAATTTTTCCCTTCAATACTAAAGGCTGCAAAATATACATCATTATAACATCCCAGGTGTACATCTATGTGCTCAATTTTTTCTTTATTTCCATCTAAAAGTTCTTTTGGTGCAAATATTTCCCCATCTGAAACTTTTATCATAATCTGCCCGTCTTCATACTCACGGTATTCTGTTTTTACATTTGTTGTTCCTGTCAAATCAATATAATCACGAATCATTCCACTTGATAATTCGGTATATTCATAACTTGGTGTCACAAATTGGACTGCTGCGATTCCACATACAAGAACAAATGCTGCTGCGATACTTGCTATACCTGCAATCCATCCGCCCTTTTTCTTTTTCTTCTTTTCAAACGGTATTACCATATTCTGATTATGTAATTCTTCTTCACGAATTCGTCCCAAGGTTTGTTGAATCAATGCTTCTGGCGCATGAATTTCATTCATGTCATTTCTGTATTCTTTCATCATCCGAACTCCTTTCCTAGTTTTTCTTTTAGCATCTGCCGTCCTCTAGAAAGCCACGTTTTTATAGTCGGCTCTTTTGCATCTAAAGCAATTGCTATTTCCTTTATGGACATTTCCTCGTAATAGAATAAATGAATTGCTTCCCTATAATTATCCGGAAGCTCCATTACTGCTTCTGTCACATCACTATAATCCTCAGTTTCAGGGGCAACTGGTTCCTCAAAACTCTCCGTTCCCATTGCCTCCATGGAAACCTTCCTTTTATTCCAAGCTGTCGACATTAGGCTTCTACACTGGTTAATTGTGACACGAATTAACCATGCTTTCAAATGCTCCTCACTAGTAATACTTTCTCGATAGCGTAAAAGTTTCAAAAAAACTTCCTGAAATACATCATCCGCTTCAACTTTATTATTGGTATTCAACACAGCAAGACGATATACGGTATCCGCATATCGTCTCACAACGTCTTCCATATCAAATATATATTTCATCCGTGTATCATCTCTTTCAATCTATTTGCGCCGTTTCCATCCGTATTATCAATTACAAAATCGCAAATTTCACGATTTCTTTTTTCTGCATCAATGGATAAAATACGAAGAGTTTTTTCTTCAACCGTATATTCTTCCTCTATAATATCTTTAATCAGATATTCCTTCTCTTTTGAAATATAGATAATGGCAGTTGGGAAATGTCTCTTCATTGCAATTGCGCCACACATATCAAGCGGCATTACCACAAACTTGCCTTCGCTTAAAACGGCTTCTATATCTTCTTTTTTCGTTCCATATTGTACACCGGCATAGCGTGTCTTTTCAAAGAAATCTTGCTTTGCAAATTCCTCCTCCGTTAAATATCTATGCTTATCACTCATTTTTGTACAATAAGTTTTTGGTCCTTCGAACAAATCTTCTTTACATAATTCTTTGCTAATTCCAGTTTTTCCTGAACCTGAAGGTCCAACAAGCGCAAGAACTGATGGTATTTCAATTTTATTCTTTTTATGTCGTTGCGCACTCATAATCTGTTTTACCAGGAGTACAAATTCACTCATATTATTCACAGACAAAAGCCCCGTCATTTTCCAGTTCCATGGCTTTCTCATAAGAACAGGATATGTTGCCGGAGTTTCAAGCACATTATGAATTGCATCATCCAAAATAATATCAAATTGTACCAGATTTTTTGCATTTCCTAAAATAATGTTTTCCGGCGGAAACTCAGGAAACGCATCTAGAATTTGCTTAGCTCTCACTCCCATAAACTGCGGATAGCATGCTGTAATAAAATATACATCCGCAATTTCCATCAATTTTTTAATTTCTTTCTTTGTCGCCTTAGAAACTACCTGCTTTTCATATAGCTCATTGGTTCCATAGAATTCCTTAATTACAGATGCTCTCCCTTCATTTTCCCATGAATCAATTTCTTCTAATGTAAGTGGAGGATCCATCTGATACTTTTCATTTGCCATTTCAATTGCAATACTATTAAATGGCGCTGTTACATCATCCCAGTCTAATCCAATTTTCGGTCTAATCATAACTTATTTACTTCCTTATATGGCACTCGAATCAGCACCTTTGTTCCCTTATTTATTTTACTTTCCATTTTCATTTCTCCGTTCATCTGTGCCGACAAACGAAGTTCCACATTACTAATTCCATTTAGGACTTTATCATCCTCTTTTAATAATTCTTTACAAAATCCTTTTCCATCATCATTTACTTCAATTTCTACCCAATCATCAACAACACGTACTACGACGTCAACCACTCCTCCTACGGATTCATCTTCAAGTCCGAGTGTAATAGCATTTTGAACCATCGGAAGTAATGTTAATGATGGAATATAAAAATTCTTTGTTTCTACTATATAATTTACCACCAGTTTTTGTCCATAGAGAATTTTCTTCAAATCCGTGTAGTTTTTTACCATCGAATACTCCTTCTCAAAAGGTACTGGTCTCTTTTCCCTTATAGCTTCTGCATTTGCACATAAAAATTCCTGAAAAAGATATAACGCTGTTTGTGCAAGTCTTTCATCCGTAATACACATTTTTCGAATTTCACCAAGCGTTTCTCTTACGAAATTTAGCTGAATCTGATCCATCATCGTATCCGTTTTCTCTTCAAAAATACGATTTTCCATTGCATTTTCTCTCTCACTATGCGACATCAAGTATAGATATAAACCATCCATAGCTAAAACTGGCCAAACAATAAAACCATACCAAAATGCAGACATAATAGATACTACAAGTGGTATTACAGAAAAGAAAAGTACACGAGAATATTTCTTTTTCTTTTTGGCATCACATGTAAAATACTGCCATAAGCATACAAAAATTGAAATGGTCAAAAAAACAACTGGTGCAATTACAATCAGGAAAAAGCTTGGCAATCGGTAATAATGTCCATTTTCTTCTATCGAAAAAGCAATTGGATAAAAAAGATTATAAATAATAACTACGCATCCAAGCACGACAGGTACACATAACATATACTGATATATTTTTTTAAACTTCATATGAAAAAAGCTTAAAACATAACGAAGCATATTCGTTGCAAAAACCATCTGAACAAAGAAATATAAACTAAGGATTACCTTATGGGCAAATGGACTAATAAGCATCACGTCTGCTTCATAAATCCACGAAAGCATATCCAGAAAGCACATAATCATATTTATGACTAATAATTTTTCAAAAATATTGTTTTCATTTACCTTTACATATTTCTTTCGATTATGCACCAACAATAAAATACAAACAAAGATTGTCAAAAGTTCTATTTCTACATAACCCAAAATCCAATTTATACCATTCATATTGTTCTTCTCCTTTTATGTACCCCTTGCATCTTATTATAGCTCATATAAATGCAAAAAAAAAGATACTTGCATATACAAGTATCTTCCGGAAAACAATAATCACTTTTCTATTTTAATTTTCATAACTATTCCCTTTATTCTGTTGTTTTCATATTTGTTTTCCGGATGAGTTTATTGTACAATAGTACTTGCATTAGATATACTTCATAAATGGAGACTTAAACACTATTTTACGGTCTATTCCGCGAAATAAAAGTTAAAATTATTGGGAGATGAGTTATGGGAAAAAAATCTGTAAAAGAAAATAAGAATGCATATCAGCTTGCAAGGGAATCTTGCAACTATACACGCGACCAGGCAAGCGAACTTATGGACACAGTTTCATCTGATCGTATTGAAAAAATTGAAAATGAGCGTTCTTTTCCTCATCCAGAGGAGATCTTAGAAATGTCCAAATGTTATAAAGAACCAACACTTTGTAATTACTACTGCACACATGAGTGTCCAATTGGAATGAAACATATTTCAGAAATAAAAATAAAAGAATTATCACAAATCACACTTGAAATGCTTGCCTCACTTAATTCGCTTGAAAAACAGAAAACTCGTTTTATTGAAATCACAGTCGATGGTGAAATTTCGGACGACGAAATAGAAGACTTTAATGCTATCAAAGAAAAACTTGAACAAATATCTCAAGCAGTGGATTCCCTCAAGATGTGGGTAGAAAAAGAAGAAGTTTCCAAATCCTAAGTTTTGGAAACTTCTTCTTTTTTACCCTCTATTATTCATACATATTTTTTATTTCACTAAGCTTTTTTTTCATTTGCTCTTTCACGGGCTCTGGTCCTAAAATCTGTATTCCATTTCCCAAACCAAATACCCATCCAAAAAACTGCTCACTTACTGCAACTTTCACATGAATGACAAAATGATCATCGCCATCTGGAATCATCATAACTTCATGTCCAAATCGATCAATAACTACACCCGCTAAACGATTATGGAAGCGCATTTTTACAGACTGTTCGGTTCCAGCAAACATTCCAAAGTTTTTCTTTGAATATGTCTTAATATCAAACTTCTCAAAATGGCCTTTTCCAAGTCTATCTTCTTCTAACACATCGATTTGGAGCATTTTGTCTACACGATAATATTTAATAGAATCTGCTTCTTTATCATATCCAATCATGTAATATTTTTCATCTTCCCACAAAAGAGCCCAAGGACTAACCTGATATTTCGCTCCATCCTTTTTAAACTCTTTTTCTTTTTTTACATTCCACTGAAAATACTGAAATTGAATCTGTTTATTATTTCCGATTGCACTATGGATTGCATCGACATTATAGTAAATTGCTTCATTTGTTGTTTTTCCACGCCCTGAAATATACACTTCCCTATGCAATTTCATAGCTTGATATCTGCTTGCATATTTTTCTAGTTTCTTAATCAACTCATGTGTCTTCTTTTCCGTAATGAATTTAGAGGAAGAAATTGCATCCACTAATAACTTTAATTCCGCAAGTTCAAATGGGCGTTCAATTGCATGGTAATATGTATACTTACCAACACGTCTTGCTTCAATCTCAACACCAAGATGCTCCGTTAGCATATTAAAATCATCATAGATACTTTTTCGTTCTGCTGTAATTTCATTCGCCTCTAATTCCTTTATAATTTCCGGCATTGTAATTCCATGCTCTTCGTCCGTTTTTTCTAACATAATTTGCATGAGATAAAACAATTTCAGTTTCTGATTATTTCCCTTTGGCATACCCTCTATCCTTCTATAATAGGTGCATAACTTACGCGAATCACTTTTTCTAAATCTGCTGGAGCCACTTCCACCTGATAGCCAATTTTCCCAGCACTAAAAATAATCGTATCAAAATTCTTTGCACTCTCATGAATAGTTGTCACAAAAAACTTCTTCATGCCGATTGGTGAACAACCGCCGTGCATATATCCGGTAAGTGGAAGTAAATCTTTTTGCTTAATCATCTCAATTGACTTTTCCCCAACAGCTTTTGCTGCTGCTTTTAAATCAAGTTCCCCATTTACCGGAATCACAAATACATAGTAAGATTTAGTTTTACTTCCAAACGTCACAAGTGTTTTAAAAACCTGGTTTGGATCTTGGTTTAACAATGTGGCAATATCAAGCCCCGTCATCGTCTCTCCGTTTTCGTATGTATATTTTTGGTAATTAATTCTCTTGCCATCAAGAATACGCATTACATTGGTCTTTTCTTCTTTTTTCGCCATATCCTACTTCTCTTTTCCTAGTTTTTCCAAGTATTTACAAAAAGCAAATCACTTGACAGAAATACATTTATAAGATATTCTGCTCGTTATATTATGCTTGATTTTCCATCATCACGCAAGGAGGAACTTTTGTTGAATTTCAATTTATCCCGGAAAAAAATTGGATACATTTTACTTGGTGCAATGATTTGCACATTTGGCATTCATAATATTCATCAGCAGACTGGCATTACAGAAGGTGGAGTCATCGGATTTATGCTTCTGATTGAACACTGGTGGGGATTTTCACCCGCTTACATCACCTTTGTATTAGATGCGCTTTGCTATATATCTGCATTCAAATTTTTGGGTTCTGACTTTATCAAAACCTCATTTGTTTCTACACTGTTTGTTTCACTATTTTATAAACTCTGGGAATTATTTCCACCAATGCTTCCAGATTTGTCTAACTATCCACTTATTGCATCAATACTTGGAGCACTCTTTGTAGGAATTGGTGTCGGATTAATCGTTAGCCAAGGAGGTTCAAGTGGTGGGGACGATGCACTTGCACTTACCATTTCCCATGTATCTCACCTAAAACTTTCCCGTGCATATATGTTTACGGATTTTGTCGTACTTGGACTTTCGCTTACCTATATTCCTTTTAAAAGAATTTTCTATTCACTAATTACGGTAACGATTTCATCTATTTTAATTGACTGGATTAAGAATGGTCACAATATAAAAAGAGAATAATGACAATAAACAAAGGAGAAGCTTTCGCTTCTCCTTTTCTTAGTAGCGAGAGGGGGATTCGTATCTCCGCTCCGCTTCGGTCCGCGCAAAGCCGAGGTCCACAGGACCTCGTGCGCCCTCTCCACCACGACCGTGGTGTCTTCGTGTTCTTTACGATGTATGACGACATAAACAAAGGAGAAGCTTTCACTCCTCCTTTTCTTAGTAGCGAGAGGGGGATTCGAACCCTCGACACCACGGGTATGAACCGTGTGCTCTAGCCAACTGAGCTATCTCGCCA
>JAXJUI010000149.1:0-18164 GCA_036309165.1 Agathobacter sp.
AAACCTGCGTTAAACATTTCTGTTTCCAAATAAATCTGTCCATCTGTAATCGAAATTACATTTGTTGGAATGTATGCAGATACGTCACCAGCCTGTGTTTCGATGATTGGTAAAGCTGTAAGAGAGCCGCCACCAAGTGCATCTGAAAGTCTTGCTGCACGTTCTAATAATCTTGAGTGAAGATAGAATACATCACCTGGGTATGCTTCACGTCCTGGAGCACGTTTCAAAAGTAAGGATAATGTACGGTAAGCAGCTGCATGTTTTGATAAATCGTCATATACGATAAGAACATCTTCGCCATTTTCCATCCACTCTTCACCAATTGCACATCCGGAATATGGAGCAATATATTGCAATGGAGCAAGTTCACTTGCTGTTGCTGCTACGATTGTTGTATAGTTCATCGCACCGAATTCTTCTAATTCGTTTACGATAGCTGCTACCGTAGAAGCTTTCTGTCCAATTGCTACGTAAATACATTTTACGTTTTTACCTTTTTGGTTAATAATTGTATCAATTGCAATTGCTGTTTTACCAGTCTGACGATCACCGATAATTAACTCTCGCTGACCACGTCCGATTGGAACCATTGAGTCAATCGCTTTAATACCTGTCTGCAATGGTGTATCTACTGATTTTCTAGAAATAACACCAGATGCAACTCTTTCAATCTGACGGAATTTGTTGGATTCAATTGGCCCTTTTCCATCAATTGGCTGACCCAATGCATTAACAACACGTCCTAACATTGCATCGCCTACAGGAACTTCTACTACTCGTCCTGTTGTTTTTACGGTATCACCTTCATTGATATTTTTCTGTGAGCCGAGTAATACGGCACCTACGTTATCTTCTTCAAGGTTTAATACCATTCCATAAACTTCTCCAGGGAACTCTAAAAGTTCGCCCTGCATTGCGTTTTCTAATCCATGAATACGCGCAATACCGTCGGCTACCTGAATGACAGTTCCAACATCGGCTACTTCAAGCTGAGAAGCATATCTTTTAATCTGCTCTTTGATTACTGAGCTGATTTCTTCTGGTTTTAAATTCATGGAGCGCATTCACCTACTTTCAACTGTATTTTGGTTAATTCTCTTGTGAGATCCCCAAGTTTGTTTTTGATACTACTATCTACAACACGGTCTCCAATTCGAATTACCATTCCACCGATTAACTCGGCATCTACTTCGAAGTGCATCTCAAATTCCACATATTTTGTTGTTTCTAAAAGACGCTTTTCTACGGACTGTTTTTGTTCATCACTTAATGCTACTGCAGATGTCACATAAGCAGTTCCAATGTTTTTGTATTCTTTTACCTGTTCGATAAAATATCCAAACACCTGATTCATTTCGTTGTAATGACCTTTTTCCACAATCATTCGCATAAGTCCTACAAGCTCTTTTGAAACACGGTCTGTGAAGATGTCTTCGATTATTTTGATTTTTTCTTCTTTTACGATTTTTGGATGATTCATTAATCTGGTAAGGTCCTCATTTTCTTCTATACAAGAGGAAACTACCTTTACCTCTTCTAACAGGTTATCGATTTGATTCAACTCGAGGGCCAGTTCAAACAATGCATCACCGTATGTGTTCGATACTAGCTTTGCCATGTAGACTCTCCCATCTCTTTTAAGGTTTCCTCAACCAATGTGTCCTGAATTGTTGTATCAATTTTGGCAGCAACTACTTTTTCTGCCATAAGTGACGCAATCTGAATGATTTCCTGTTTCATGTCATCCATCGCATGTTTCTTCTCAAGTTCGGCTTCATCTTGCGCTCTTTTAATAATTCTAGAAGCTTCTAACTTCGCTTCATCAATAATCTTTGTCTCATTTTTCAATGCTTTTTGACGAGCTTCTGAGAGAATTGCTTCTACTTCTTTATCTGCATTCTTTAATTTACTCTCATATTCCGCTTTCAATGCTTCTGCAGCTTCTTTATCCTCTTTTGCAGATTCGATATCATTATTGATTCGATCCTGTCTATCCTGTAACAGCTTACGTGCTGGATTAAACAGGAAGTTCGACATAATAAGAAATAAGAAAAATATTGCAATTGCAAGTAAAATCGTATTGAAGAGTAACTGTGCATCTAAATTAAATAAAAATGTTTGTGCAAGCAATCTTTTACTCTCCTTTCGTTTCTTTTTTGGCTTTTAATTCTAGCCTAATGGTTTTACGAAAAGTAAAAGCATTGCAACTAAAAGTCCATAAAGACCTGTAGTTTCCGCAACGGCCTGACCTAAAAGCATGGTTGACATAATCTGTCCTCTTGCTCCTGGGTTTCTACCTACTGCTGCTGCACCATGACCAGCTGCAATACCCTGTCCAATACCAGGTCCGATACCTGCGATAACTGCTAATCCTGCACCAATTGCTGAACATGCTCTGATTAAATCCTGTCCGTTAATATCCATAATATAGATCCTCCTAAATTTTCATCAAAATTAAATGTGAAGCTCTATGCTTCTTCAGTTTCACATGCCTGTGTGATGTATGTCATTGTCAACATACAGAATACATACGTCTGAATTGCTCCTGAGAACAAATCAAAATAAACGTGAAGTGCGGCTGGCCAAATCAATGCAAGCTTTGAAAGCAAGCCGTATACCAATGCCATCATTACTGTTCCTGATAATACATTCGCAAACAAACGTAATGACAATGAAATTGGAATTGCAATTTCACTGATTAAGTTGATTGGGAACCAAATCGGCAACCATGGTGGTAATGGTGAACACATATCCTTCCAGATTGTCTTAATTTTTTGATGCTTAAACTTGTTGAAGTGAATCAGGAAGAATGTGATAAGACCTAAGGCTAAGGTTGTTCCATAGTCCGCAGTTGGTGGTCTTAAGCCAAAGAGTCCGGAAATATTACACATCAGGATAAACACAAAGATTGTGCTGATGTAGTTTACAAATTTTGGTGCAAACTTACCCATCGTTCCCTGAACCATGCCATCGAGCATTTCGACCATAAGCTCAATTACATTTTGAAATCCATCCGGCACTTCTTTTGCATGCTTAATTTTTCGTCCTGCCACGATAGAAAAAATCGTAAGAATTGCCAGGATAATAAAAATGCAGGCATGCGACGTCGTTATCCATACTTCTTGACCAAAAAAATTAATCGGAACAATTCCGTGAATCATAAAGTCAAGGTTTGAACTGTCCGACAGTAAAATCGCTTGATTCACAAAGTCACCTCCTTATTTTATTTTTATGAAATACTATTTTCCTCGTTAGGAGCCGCATCATTTCTTCCTAAATCTTTCTTTGTCACTTTCCAGATGAGTGGTTGCATATAGGCTGATATCTTTAGCCCTAACACTCCTAAAAAAGCGGCAATCAGATTACCGAGTTTAAAATAGCCTAATATAAAAAACAGGACTACTACAACGATGTAGCGAATTGCTGATTTTGCAACAATCCTGCCTTTTGCAGCTTTAGATCCATCAAATCCGATGGAATCCTGTAATACGATTGCGATATTTATCGCCATTCCGATTGCAGTAAAAATTCCTACCCACAATCCAATACTATAATAAATTTTATCGCTAACAAACCATATACCACCTAATTGTAAAACAACTCCATAGATTACAATCCCTATCACTAACTCCGGTAACGATTCGTTAATCCTTCTTAACATGGTTTTTTCCCTCTTTTTTCTCGTCCTTCATAAGTCGTTTTGATAACTTATATATGCTAGTAAAACCAGATAATGCTCCTATAAAAAAGAAAGGGATAACAAGCCAGGTGATGTTGAAATAATTCCCAATCCATATACCCAAAAAGGTACATGCGAAAATAGGAACAATCATATTGAGTCCAAACTGAAGCACCATGGAAAGTGCTTCGATTACCTGCTTATTATCCTTACGCATAGTTCTCCTTTTCATTTCTAATCGTCAATATACAAAATTCTTTCGCATTTTCTGACAATTAGCGCTTTTTTGCATTTATATTATAACTATTTTTCTCCTTTTTGTCTATTAAACCTCAGAAAGACTTTTCTTCATTTTTGAAATTATAGGTCTAGTTTTACATCCCTTCCAGAATGCTCATATCTTCTAATGATTACTCCGGAAGCTTCTAGCATTTTCTTGGATGCTTTTACCGACATTGTATGCTCATATTTATTACTGTCGTATACTACTTCTGAAATTCCTGACTGAATAATCGCTTTCGCACATTCATTACAAGGGAACAAAGTTACATAGATGGTAGCTCCTTCCAAGCTTCCCCCACGATAGTTTAAAATAGCATTTAACTCACTATGCGTTGTATAAAAATATTTATTATCTTCCCCTTCTCTATCCCATGGAAAAACATCGTCCGAACAACCCGAAGGGAATCCATTATACCCCATTGATAGAATCTTATGGTCCCCACTTACAATACAAGCCCCTACTTGTGTATTGGGATCTTTTGAACGCATTCCGGAAAGCATGGCTACTCCCATGAAATATTCATCCCATGATATATAGTCTTCTCTTTTTGAAATACCCATATGCTGTCTCCTTATTTTGTGCCAAAAATACGATCTCCAGCATCGCCAAGACCTGGAACAATATATTTGTGCTCATTTAATCTTTCGTCAAGTGCTCCAATGTATACATCAACATCAGGGTGTGCATCTGTTAATCTCTTTACTCCTTCTGGAGCTGCAATAATACACATAAAATGAATATTTCTCACACCTTTATCTTTTAACATTGTGATTGCTTCCGCTGCTGATCCCCCAGTTGCAAGCATTGGATCTACTACAAATACTTCACGATTTGCACAATCATCTGGAAGCTTGCAATAGTATTCTACAGGTTCTGCCGTTTCTGGATCACGATACAAACCAATATGTCCTACTTTTGCCGCTGGAATCATATTAAGCATACCATCAACCATTCCAAGTCCAGCTCTTAAAATTGGAATTACCGCCAGTTTTTTTCCCTTTAACTCTTTTACGGTAGCCTTACAAATTGGAGTCTCAATTTCCACTTCCTTTAATTCAAGATTTCTTGTTGCTTCATAACACTCAAGCATAGCCACTTCACTTACTAATACTCTGAAATCTTTTGAACCGGTATCTGTTCTTCGCATGATTCCGATTTTGTGCTGAATAAGTGGATGATCCATTACTACTACTTTTGCCATTTTTACTCTCCTTCATTAAGTATTTTTATTAGTTTCTTTATTGATTTTCTTAAAGTCTCATAACACAATCCATATGCAGGTAATGCCCCACCGTGCGGATCCATAATTTCTAACTCATCTCCAACAAAATCTGTTAATACATAAGTCCTGTCTACGGTTGCATTTTCAAAGTTTTCTAAAACCTTTTGTCGATGTGATTCTTCCATCGTTAAAACCATAGTTTCCGGTGTAATATCCTCATTTGTTAAGGGTTTTGCAGTAAAGCCTTCCATACTAATTCCATTGCTAATCAGGACAGCTTCTGCTTTTTGATTCATTGGTTCTGGAAACATTACAACTAATCCTCTGGATAAAACCTCTAATGGATTTGTTACCATAAGATCCTTATATATTCCCTCCGCCATTGGCTCTCTACATGTTCCCGATTGAGCCACAAATATAATTCGTTTTAAACTCATATACTCTCCTATACCGTTATCACTTGATGTCCCGCTGCTTTTAATAAACGATTCATGATAGCTTGTCCAATTCGTGGTGTTTGTAAACACTCCGAATAAATAGCATCTACCGATAATTCGTCACATTCTCTTAAGATACTATATAAATGCTTTGCTATACTATCTTCATCTGCTCTTTTCCCAATACATAAAACAACATCTGATTGATAATAATCTTTATTTTCCTCCGTCGCAATTACAGCAACTTTTTTCCCCTGACTTTTTGCTTGTCCAACAAGCTCATTTATCTTTTCCACCACCGCATCTTGCTGTCCATCCACAATAATCATTTCCGCTTTTGGTGCATAATGCTTGTATTTCATCCCCGGTGCTTTGGGCTTTGTAATATCATCACTTGCCACAATTCCAGGATCCATAATTACCTTTTCCTGTAATACCTCTTCAAGCATTTCTACTGTAATATATCCTGGACGGAGTACCATTGGTACCTGCTCTGTCAAATCAATAATCGTAGATTCTATGCCGATTCCTACCGGCCCCCCATCTACAATCATTGCTATTTTTCCATCTAAATCCTCTGCAACATGTGATGCCTCAGTCGGACTTGGACGCCCTGAAGTATTTGCACTTGGAGCAGCGATAAGACATCCGCTTTTTCTGATTAGTTCTAACGCCACTTCATGATTTGGCATTCTTACGGCAACCGTGTCCATTCCCCCTGTTGTAGTATATGGTACTTTATCATTTTTCCATACAATCATGGTTAACGGTCCGGGCCAAAATGCATCTGCTAATCTCTTTGCCTGTGGAGGCACCTTTTTTGCAATCTTTTCTAAATCCGCAAAATCAGCCACATGCACAATGAGCGGATTATCACTTGGTCTTCCTTTTGCCGCATATATTTTTGCTGAAGCATCTGGTCGAAGCGCATCGCCTCCAAGTCCATAAACGGTCTCAGTTGGAAATGCTACCAATTCGCCTTCCGCAATCAATTCACCAGCTTCTTTTATCTTTTCTTGATCTATATTGATTGGGTCTATTTGAATCATCTTTGTATTCATGTAAACCAACTTTCTATTTCTTGCATTTATATTGCTTTTTGCACTCTTTATATCACTCTATTATATAATAAAAACGCCTACTTTTTCAAGTAGGCGCAAACTATATATTTCGTATCCTTTCGCGTAGTTTTAGTATTTTCCCCGGTGAAACAGATAGCTCATCTACCCCGATTCTTAAAAATTCTTCTGTCAGTTCTAGATCTCCACCTAACTCTCCACAAATACCAACCTCTGTATTATGCTTATGTGCATTGGTTGTAATCATTTCTAACATGGCAAGAATTGCAGGATGATGTGAATCATAGAAAGCTTCCAATTTCTCGTTTTGTCTGTCAATGGCAAGCGTATACTGGGTCAAATCGTTTGTCCCAACACTGAAAAAATCGACCATTTTTGCCAATTCTTCACTCATCATAACGGCAGCAGGCGTCTCTATCATAATTCCCTGCTTTGGAACCTTATATGGAATCTGTTCCGCTTCTAGCTCCGTTTTTACTTCTTCTAGAATTTCATAGATTCTTTCTACTTCTTTTGGAGAAATAATCATCGGATACATCACTGCAAGATTTCCATGTACGGCTGCTCTTAAAAGAGCACGAAGCTGTGTTTTGAAAATTTCTGGTTGTGATAAACAGATTCGAATCGCGCGATATCCTAGCGCTGGATTATCTTCTTTTTCCAGATGGAGGTAATCTACCTGTTTATCTGCACCAATATCCATCGTACGAATAACAACTTCCTTATCGTTCATTCCCTCCAAAACTTTCTTATATGCTTCATATTGCTCTTCTTCAGTTGGAAGTTTTGTATTTTGAAGATATAAAAATTCACTTCTAAATAAGCCAATACCCTCTGCATCATTTTCTATGACAAGTGGCAAATCTTCTGTGCTTCCAATATTTGCAAACAGTTTTATTGTTTTCCCATCCCTTGTAATGCTTTTTTGGCCTTTCATTGCCTGTAATAATCTTTGCTGTTCTCTTTGGTTTTTGATTTTTTCTTCTGCTTTTTTATATTCTGTTTCATCTGGATTAATAATAAACACGTTTTCTTCAGTATCTAAAACGGCCAAGTCTGATGTATGTATTTCTTCCAAATTCATTTCCACGCCAATGAGTGCCGGAATATTCATCATCCGCGCCAAAATTGCTGTATGTGAATTGGACGAACCACGAACCGTAACAAATCCAAGCAGTTTACTTTTATCCATTTGGATTGTTTCACTTGGGGTTAAATCCTCTGCTACAATAATGGATGCTGGAATCTGACTAAAATCCACCTCCTCAGTTCCTGTAAGGATACGAATGACTCGTTTTGAAATATCCTTTACATCCAAAGAGCGTGCTCTCATATATTCGTCGTCCATGTTTTCGAATATTTGGGCGAACTCTTCGCCCACTATGCTTACTGCATATTCAGCATGCACACACTCTTTTTCTATCATCTCTTTTATAGAATTTAAAAATCCATCATCCTCTAACATCATCTGATGCGCCTGTAATATTTCGGCACTTTCTTCCCCTACATCTATAACAGCTTTTTCATATAGCTTCTGTAGTTGTTCCTTCGCTTTGTTTACAGCGCTTTCAAATCTATCTGTTTCCACACTGATTTCTTTTATTTTGTCTGGCGTTAGCTGTGGCTCTTTTGTATTAAATACTAGAATTGGTCCAAGTGCGATGCCATCACAAACTGATTTTCCTATTTTTCGTGTCATAAAACAACAGTCCCTTCTTTGATGATTCGGCAAATATTTAGGTTCTTATCCAGCAGAACTACATTTGCAAGTTTTCCTTCTTCTAAACTTCCATACGCGTGCTCCATTCCAATTGCTCTTGCAGGATTAATGGTCGCACACTTGATTGCGCTTTCTAAAGGAATGTTCATGTTTTGTACGGCATTTTTCATGCAGTTCATCAGGTTTGTAACAGAACCTGCAATTGCACCATTTTCTGTAAGTGTTGCAAGGTTTCCTCTCACCGTGACATCCTGACCACCTAAAGAATATTGTCCATCCAGCAAGCCGCATGCCATCATGCTATCGCTGATAAAAATAATCCTTTCATCGCCGAACATTTTAAACGTGGTACGTACAACAGATGCATGACTATGAACACCATCTGCAATTAACTCTACCATAACCTTTTCGTTGTCACATGCCGCTCCAATAACGCCTGGCGCTCTATGTGAAAAAGGTGGCATTGCATTATATAAATGTGTAACCTGCTTTGCCCCTTTTTCAAAGGCTTCTTTCGCAGTATCGTAATCTGCTGTCGTATGTGCTAAAGAAATGGTTACTTCACTTCCTAATTCCTCAATAAAAGCTATTCCACCATTTTCTTCTGGCGCAATATCTACTAGCTTAATCATTCCTTTTGCTTTTTGTTGTAAGCGTTGAAACATACCTACATCCGGAGCATGAATATAGGCTGGATTTTGCGCCCCCTTTTTCTCCAAACTGATAAAAGGCCCCTCCATGTTTATTCCAATAAGAGTTGCTCCCTGCTTACTCTCGTAGCTTGCAGCATTTGCAAATATTTCTCCTAGCTTTTCTTCTGAAAAAGTCATTGACGCCGGACAAATTGCAAGAACTCCATTTTCCATTTGATATTTTGCCATCTTCTCAATGGCCTCTTTGGTACCATCACAAAAATCATATCCTACACAACCATGGAAATGAATATCCACAAGGCCGGGAATCACATACATATCTGTTGCATCTATGATTTCCTCATCCAAACCCTCTGTCGCTTCTACAATTTTTTTCCCTTGAATATGCAATGGTTTTTCTTCAAAGAACCCCTCTTTTTGAAAAACTTTTCCATTTTTTATTACCATATTCTTTCCTTCTTTCCTTTTTGCCTCTAGAATGAAATAAACTCTCGAAGCTTTTCTAATGCATCCTCATCCCCTATTAAAGTTACATCTGGATGCATCTGTAGAATTGATGCCGGTACCTCAGGTGTAACGGGGCCCGCAAACGCTTTTGCAACAATTTCTGCCTTATCCTTTCCAGACACTGCAATGACAATTTTTTTTGCCATCATTATCGTTTTTATGCCCATAGTATATGCATATTGGGGCACGTCTTCTTCTTTATCAAAAAATCTCTTATTTGCTTCAATGGTGCTTTGTTTTAGTTTTACACAGTGTGTTTCCTTTTCAAAGGCTTCCCCAGGCTCGTTAAATCCGATATGTCCATTATGCCCTAAACCTAAAAGCTGCATATCTACTCCACCCACACTCCGGATAATTGAATTATAGTTTTCACAGGCTTTTTGACTATCTTCTTCGGTTCCATCAGGTACATAAGTTTTTGACTTATCTATATTCACCCGATCAAACAAATTCTTGTTCATAAAATACCGGTAGCTTTGTTCATTTTCTCCTGACAAGCCTTTGTATTCGTCTAAATTAACGGTCGTTACTTTAGAAAAATCTAAATCTCCTCTATTACACCATTTTACTAGTAAATCATATGCTCCAATTGGTGTAGAACCTGTAGCAAGACCTAATACACTATCTGGCTTTAAAATTATTTGAGCCGAAAGAATATTTGCTACTTTTCTACTCATTTGCGCATAGTCTTTTCCACAATATACTTGCATACTTTTCCCCCACTAATGCAAAAAAGGGGCGCCCGTTGACACCCCTCTTCTATTTAATATTTACTGGCAAAGTTTTTTGAATTCATCTGCAACAAACTGTACTTTTGTTCCTACAACAACCTGTACACTTGTTTTTCCTGGACGAATAACGCCGGAAACACCTGCGGATTTAATTACTTTTTCATTTACCAATGTGTTATCTTTTACTTCCAAACGTAGTCTTGTAACACAGTTATCAATAGAAGTTACGTTTTCTTTTCCTCCAACGCCTTCAAGGATAACTCTTGCTACTTCTGTATAATCGTCATTTGAGAGAACAACCTTCTTTTCAGATTCTTCATCATCATCTTCACGACCAGGTGTTTTTAAATCCCATTTTGTAATCGCGAAACGGAAAACTACGTAGAATACTACAAATGCTGCAAGACCTAATGGAATGATCAACCATGTCTTTTGTGCTGCAGGAAGTGATGCAGAGAAAACTAAATCTGTAAATCCTCCTGAGAAACTGAATCCTGCTCTAAATCCAAGATAGTAAACAATTACGGTAAAGATTCCATATAACAATGCATATACTACATATAATGCTGGAGCTAAGAACATAAATGCAAATTCAAAAGGTTCTGTAACACCACATACAAATGAACAAATAGCAGCTGATGCCAATAATCCAATTGCGATTTTTTTCTTATTAGATTTTGCACAATGAATCATAGCAAGTGCCGCACCAGGAATACCAAACATCATACATGGGAAGAAACCTGACATATACATTCCAAGTGACCAGCTAACATCTGCAGAGGTTTCTCCACTCCAGAAATGGCTTAAATCTCCAAGTCCGATTGTATCAAACCAGAATACATTGTTTAATGCATGATGTAATCCAGTTGGAATTAATAAACGGTTTAAGAATGCATAAATTCCGGCACCAACTCCACCCATTCCAACAATTGCATTACCGAGAGCAATTAAAGCACCAAAGATTAATGGCCATACAAATAATAAAACAACAGAAACTACCATTGAAACCAGGCAGGCTATAATTGCTACACAACGTTTACCACTAAAGAATGATAACCAGTCTGGCAACTTCGTGTCTTTGAATTTGTTATAGCACATAGAACCAATAATTCCTGCAACAATACCAATAAATGGGTTTGCAATCTTATCAAATGCTAATGTTTTGTTTACGTCATCAGCAATTGAAGGAAGAATTGTAGTAACAAAACCTGTGCTAAGAAGTGTTGTAATCATAAACCATGATGCTAATGCAGCTACGCCACCAGTACCATCGTTGTCTTTTGACATTCCAACACCAACACCGATAACAAACAACAATGCCATGTTATCGATTAAAGCAGCCCCTGCTTTTACTAAGAAAAGGCCAACTAATGGAATAAAACCTTCGATTTCTCCACCCTGCATCGTTGCTGGACAGAGAGCGTAACCAATTCCCATCAGTAATCCACAGATAGGCAAACACGCTACGGGAAGCATTAAAGCTTTCCCTAATTTCTGAAGAAACTTCATAGTAAATCCTCCTATACTATATATAATTTTTTACCCCAAAAATAGTTGCTACACTATTTTTCTACAATGTTGATTCGAAAAAGGCTTTCAGTGTTTTTGCAGCGTCATCTTCATCTGCACCATTGCATTCAACGGTAACTTCATTCCCTTTCTTCGCTGCCAAAGCCATTACCCCCATAATACCCTTGCAGCTATTTGACTTTCCACCACATTTAATCGTGATGTCACATGAAAATTTCTTTGCCTCATTTACTAAAAGGCCTGCCGGACGTGCATGAATTCCTAACTCGTCCTTGATGACATAGGTAAATGATTTCATAGGCAACACCCCCTTCTTTTTATTTGGTTAATTCTAGAACCGTCTCCTGTGCTTTCACGCTCTTTCCGGTTTTAGAAACAACTTCTTTATAATCATCTGTATTACAGATAACGATTGGAACAATTGTATCATATCCATCCGCCTTGATACCTTCAATGTCAAATTCAAGAAGCAAATCCCCTTTTTTTACCACATCGCCACTTGAAACATGAGATGTAAAATGTTTTCCTTCTAATTTTACTGTATCAAGCCCAACATGAATTAATATCTCTGCCCCTTTATTTGTCACAAAACTAATTGCATGCAAGGTATCAAACACCAATGCAACCGTTCCGTCCGCAGGTGCGAACACCTTTCCAATCTCAGGCTTTATCGCCATACCTTTTCCTAGCATCTCTTCTTTAAATGTTGGATCTGAAATTTCACTGCTCAAAACAGCTTCCCCTACAATTGGAGAACCAATTTCTTCCACATTATTCATGCTTTTCTTTTTAAAAAAATCAAACATCTTTCCTCTTCTCCCTAAATTGTTTTGGTATTGCAACAATCTTATAAAATTGTAAGAATTGTTTAATTTATTTACTGACATTTTATCAATATTGTCGCTTTTCGTCAATCAATAGAACGTCTTCCATATTTATTTGTTGATTTTCTATGTTTTTTAACATTATTTTTAGCAAATATTTCACTTGACTTTTAAGAAAGAGCATACTTTGCGAACCTCTTCTTCGTTTGTACGGATAATCTGATACTCAGACATACTTCCTATACCCATACTAACACGTGGATTTCTGTACTCCATTTCACTTTCAACCATTATTTTTCCAGACATGTGAAAATACGTTAAGCTTGTTTTTTCTACAAACTCTCGTACAATGGCTTCCGTTACGCCCGCACCTGCCATGATATTTACCTCTCCTGCATTTTCATGCAATTTACGAAGCATCTCCATTCCTTCTAGCGCAGAATTTTCTCCACCGGAGGTTAATATAGTGTCAATTTCAAGTTCCTTCGCAATCTCTAAGGCTTCCATCAAATCTCTACACATATCAAAAGCTCTATGTAAACAAAGCTTTGTATCTTTTGCAAGATGCTTCAATTGTTTAATCTTTTCCTTATCGAGACATCCTTCCGGCGTTACGCATCCTACAACAAGAGCATCCGCACCTGCTTTTTGAAATAATTCTGTCTCTTTACATAGGACATTAAATTCCTCCTCGGAATATAAAAAATCTCCAAAACGTGGACGTAGAAGTACATGAATTGGAATATCTGTCGTTTCTCTAATTCTCTCAAATAGTGCTATGCTTGGCGTAATCCCCCCTACTACCAAGTCCTGGCATAATTCCACACGACTTGCTCCACCTCGATCGGCGGCAATAGCAGATTCCACTGAGTCTACACATATTTCTAATACATTTTTTCCCATAGTTTCTCCCTCCATAGCTTTATATAATTGTCCTTTATTGCTAGCTTTAGTATATCATGTTCTATTTTGAGAACAAAGTACTATTCCCTTTATTTTCTACTTGAACTTCTTCATAGTTTCATCTAGAATATAAATTAAGCCAATACGGCTGATAATGATCATTATTATATAAGGAGGAATTTATTATGGCACACGTAATTTCTGATTCATGCGTAAGCTGCGGTACATGCGCAGGAGAATGTCCAGTTGGAGCTATTGCTGCTGGTGATTCACAGTACGAAATCGATGCAAACACATGCGTTGATTGTGGTACATGTGCAGGTGTATGTCCAGTTGGAGCTATCTCAGCTGAATAATTACTTATATTAAAGTAAAAAAAAGAGTGTCTATATCGGACACTCTTTTTTTGATGTCATTTTCTTTTTTGGGAAAAAAATTTTTTTATGTTTTATCTGACCACGAATCGCAGCATCAAGCTTTTTGAAACGCTCCTCCTCTGCTGCATCCTGTTCTCGTACCAAATAATTCATCTCTTTTAGAACTCTTTCTTCTACTTCTCTCCCAATAAGTTCAAGTAGTTCTTCATTGTTTAGAGAAATCGCTTGTCCAACAATATGGCTCATGATTTCTCGAAATTGTTCCATTTTTTCTTCATTCGCAACCATACTTTGTGGATTTGAAGCCCTCTCAAGCGCCGTTTCACCGGTTGCTAACAAATTTTTAATTGCTCGAAGCTGGTATCCTTGATCTTTAAGTTCCTTAATTCTTTGAAACTCCTTAATATTCTCTTTGGTATAGTATCTATGCCCCATTTCATTTCTTGGAATGGCAAGCCCTAGTTCCTCTTCCCAGTAACGTAATACATGCGCTTCAACCTGAACCATGTTTGAAGCGTCAGAGATCATGTAACGCAACTTCTCCAATTCCTAGCCTCCTTATGTACCTTAAGTATTTGATAAACTAATTATATCTTAGGATTGTCCTTTTTCCAAAGATTTTCCATCGACATATTTCTATCAAATTTGAGGCCATGCAAATTACTAAAATTCATTTGGATGATGCTCCAAGTTTGCAAATTTTGTGTACTGTGGTAACCATGCAAGATTTACCGTTCCAATTGGACCATTACGTTGTTTTGCAATAATGATTTCAGAGATACCTTTTAGCTCTGTATCTTTGTTATAGTAATCGTCACGGTAAATAAACATTACTACATCGGCATCCTGCTCAATTGCTCCAGATTCGCGAAGATCTGACATCATTGGTCTATGATCTGGTCTTTGTTCAACCGCACGAGACAACTGCGAAAGTGCTACTACCGGCACTTTAAGTTCACGTGCAAGTGCTTTTAACGAACGAGAAATTTCCGAGATTTCCTGCTGACGTGATTCACTTCGTCCAGAGCCTGTCATAAGTTGTAAGTAGTCGATAATAATGATATCAAGTCCCATTTCAAGCTTAAATTTACGACATTTACTTCTCATTTCTGAAATACTAATACCCGGTGTGTCATCAATAATCAATTTTGAATCCCCGATAATTCCAGCACCCTCGGCAAGTTTTTCCCAATCTGCTTCTGAAAGATTACCTGTTCTAAGAGCTTGTGCATCTACCTTTGATTCCAAAGAAAACATACGGTTTACCAACTGCTCCTTTGACATTTCTAACGAGAAAATTGCACAGCACTTATTTTCATGAAATGCTACATGTTGTGCAATGTTTAATACAAATGCTGTTTTTCCCATAGAAGGACGCGCCGCTACAAGGATCAAATCGGAAGGCTGTAAGCCCGCTGTTCTATAATCCAAATCAATAAAACCTGTCGAAATACCAGTAACAGTTCCTTCCTGTTGTGCGGCCTTTTCAATTTTTTCCAAAGCATTCATCACGACTGTACGAATTGGCACAAAGTCTCCACCCTGTCGACTTTGAAGTAATCCAAATACATCATGCTCTGTTTTATCCAAAATGCTCTCTAATCCTTCTTTTCCGGCATAACATTCATTTTCAATTTCCTCCATGACACGAATTAATTTTCGTTTCATAGAATTATCTTTAACAATTGAAGCATAGTATTTGATATTTGCAGAAGTTGGTACACTTGTTACCAAATCCCTTACAAATTCCAAGCTCGAAATTTCTTTCGGAACGTCTTTTTCTTTCAACTTGTTTTGCAATGTTACCAAATCAACAGGCTGACCCGTGCTATATAATTCCACCATAGCATCGAACAGAATTCCATATTGCTGATGATAAAAATCCTCTTTTAAGAGCATTTCCATAGCTGTTACAATCGCATCTTTATCCATGATCATGGAACCAACTACCGACTGTTCTGCCTCTAAACTATTTGGCATAATTCGTTTAATTAGTGTTTCCTCCAAGGTTGTCACCTATCCTTCTACTACTTGAACCGTTAATTTTGCTGTTACTTTTGGATGAAGCTTAACTGGAACTTCATAAGTACCAAGTGCCTTTATTGGTTCATCTAACTGCATTTTTTTCTTGTCTAATTCAAGACCTGTCTGCTCTTTTGCGGCCTGCGCGATTTCTTTTGTAGAAACAGAACCAAACATTCTTCCGTCACTTCCAATTTTTGTTTTTACTATAACTTTCTTTGTTTCTACATCTTTTCCAAGTGCAACTGCATTATCATAATTTTCCTGTGCAACCTTATCTGCATGCTGATTCTGAAGCTTCAAGTCGTTAAGGTTTTTGCTTGTTGCTTCTACACCTAATTTCTTTGGCAAAATCGCGTTTCTTGCGTATCCATCACTAACATTTACTATATCTCCCTTTTTACCGAGAGCCTTTACATCCTGTAATAAAATTACTTTCATATCACGATATCTCCTTCATTTAGCATTTCATCAATGGTTTCCTGCAATAAATGTTTTGCCTGTACAATCGTCATATTACGAAGTTGTGCTCCTGCAACATTTAAGTGTCCACCACCGCCCAAACGTTCCATGATAAGTTGTACATTAATCTCATCAATCGATCTTGAGCTTATATATATTCTGTCATTATACTGCGTCAAAACAAAAGACGCCTTGATTCCAATAATATTTAATAATTCATTTGCAGCCATTGCACCAACAATTGTTGGACTTTCTAAATCCTCGCTTGGACATACTGCAATCGCAAACGCTCCATGATATACATCTGCATGGCGAACAGCCTCCGCTCTTGCTTTATAAGATGACATGTCATTTCTAAGTTTCTTACGAACACGTGTAACATCCGCTCCACAGCGACGTAAAAAAGCAGCCGCTTCAAATGTACGCACACCTGTTTTTGTCATAAAATTGTTTGTATCAATAATGATTCCTGCATAAATACAGTCCGCTTCTAATGAATCTAACTTAAAGTTTTCATCAAAATATTGAAGTACTTCCGCTACCATTTCACAAGCACTCGATGCATATGGTTCAATGTAAGAAAGTATTGGGTTTTCAATAATTTCAGCACCCTGTCTATGGTGATCAAATACTACTATTTTCTCTGTTTTAGATAAAATTTCAGGACACTCTGTATAACTTGGACGGTTCGTATCTACAACCATAACAAGAGTGTTTCTATTTACATTTTCTATTGCCTTTTCACTATTTATAAATAAATCATCCGGATATCCCGCATCAGATGAAAAAGTATCCATAAGTGGCCGCACTGTACTTGTCGGATCATTAATAATAATTTGTGCCTTTTTTCCAAGCACGCGTGCTGCGCAGAAAATTCCAATACCTGCACCTAATGAATCAACATCCGTCAAGCTGTGTCCCATAATCAAAACATTGTCACAGGACTCCATAATCTCACGAAGCGCATGTGCTTTTACCCTGGCTTTTACTCTCGTATTCTTTTCTACTTCTTTCGCTTTTCCACCATAATAGTAGATTTCTTCGCCTTCTTTTACCACAACCTGATCTCCACCTCGACCAAGGGCTAAATCGATTGCAGCTCTGGCATATTCATAATTCTCTGTATACACATCCCCTTTGAAGCCGATACCCATACTAAGAGTTACCGCCATTTCGTTTCCGACCTTAATAGTCTTCACTTCTTCAAGAATGCTAAACTTGTTTTCTTTCATTTCTCTTAAATATTTGTGTTTAAAAACAACGAAATATTTATCTTTTTCAATTTTACGAACAAGCGCATCATATTTTGAGAAATATTGGTTTACTTTTCTGTCAATTAGTGCAACTAACAACGAACGTTTTACATCTTCAACACTATCAAGTGCCTCTTCATAATTATCAATATAAACAAGAGCAGAAACCTGTTTCTGTTCTTGATTTTCTATCATGTAGTTCTTGAGTAAGGTTTCATCAAACAAGTAGAGTGCAGTCAGGAAATCTTCGCCACCATTAACATCCATAATATCACTTCCGTTTGTTATGGCATCGAAGAAAATCTTATTAATTGAAACACGAAATTGTTTCTCTTCCATCTGGAGATACATATTTACGTTTTCATCTGCTTTTTGTAATGATTCACGCGTAATTGTAGGAAAAATGGTCGTAATTGATTTATGATAACTTCTATCTACTCCCGTCAAATGAGAAAATCCCTCATTCACCCAAAGAATTT
>JAXJUI010000150.1:0-28745 GCA_036309165.1 Agathobacter sp.
ACACAGGCTGGTGACGTATCTGCATACATTCCAACAAATGTAATTTCGATTACAGATGGACAGATTTATTTGGAAACAGAAATGTTTAACGCAGGTTTTAGACCAGCGATTAACGCAGGTCTTTCTGTATCGCGTGTAGGTGGATCAGCACAGATTAAAGCGATGAAAAAGATTGCGGCACCAATTCGTGTGGAATTAGCACAGTATCGTGAACTTGCAGCATTTGCACAGTTTGGTTCAGAGCTTGATGCAGATACAGCAGAAAAACTCGCACAGGGTGCAAGAATTAAAGAAATTTTAAAACAGCCACAGTATAAACCAATGCCAGTTGAAAAACAGGTAATTATTATTTATGCAGCAACAAAGAAATACCTTCTCGATATTGAAGTAGAGGATATTCTTCGATTCCAGGATGAATTGTTCGAATACATCGACACAAAATATCCAGAAATTCCAGAAGCGATTATTACAAAGAAAGAAATCGACGAGGAAACAGAATCAGCATTAGTAAAAGCTATTGAAGAATGTAAAAAGCAGTTCCGTTAATATCGGTAGAAAGTAGGTGGTAAAATGGCCTCAATGCGAGACATTAAGCGAAGAAAAAGCAGTATTCAAAGTACGCAGCAGATCACCAAAGCAATGAAGCTTGTTTCTACCGTTAAATTGCAGAAAGCAAAAACGCGAGCGGAGCAAACAGATCCATATTTTAGATACATGTATAAAACAGTATCATCAATGCTTGCAAAGAGTGGAAATATCAATCATCCATATTTAACGCCAGGGGAGTCTGAGAAGAAAGCAGTGATTGTGATTACCTCAAACCGTGGATTGGCTGGTGGATATAACACAAATATCGCAAAATTGATTATGAATAGTGATTTAAATCCAGAAGATCTTGATATTTATGCAATTGGTGGAAAAGGTGCAGAAATCCTTTCTCGTCGTGGATATCATATTGCATTAAACGATCAGGAAATTATTGAAAATCCAACCTATGATGATGCAGCAGCACTTTGTAAGAAGGTTCTTGATGCTTTTGCAGCAGGAGAAATTGGAGAAATTTATTTGGCGTATACACATTTCAAAAACACGGTTACACATGTTCCGACATTAATGAAGCTTCTTCCGGTTGAGGTTCCAGAAGAAGACCTTGAAGAAGCAAGAAATGATGTATCCATGAATTTTGAGCCAAATGAAGAAGAAGCACTGAACATGATTATTCCAAAATATATATCAAGTTTGTTCTATGGCGCACTAGTGGAAGCGCATGCGAGTGAAAACGGAGCAAGAATGCAGGCGATGGATTCTGCAACAAGCAATGCAGAAGAAATCATTAGCGATCTGACACTGAAGTACAATAGAGCCCGTCAAAGTTCTATTACACAGGAACTTACAGAAATTATTGCGGGTGCGAACGCGATTTCCTAATGGAAATAATCGTTTAAATGAAATTAACAACAAGGAGACAGAAAAATGGCAGATAGAAATGTTGGTAAGATTACCCAGATTATCAGTGCCGTTCTGGATATCAAATTTACAGAAGGTGCATTGCCAGAGATTAATGATGCTATTGAAATTCCATTAAAAGATGGTGGGCTTTTAGTAGTTGAAGTTTCTCAGCATTTGGGTGATGATACAGTTCGTTGTATCGCCATGGGACCAACCGATGGATTGGTACGTGGAATGGATGCAATTGCAACTGGAGCACCAATTTCTGTACCAGTAGGTGAAAATACACTGGGCAGAATGTTTAACGTATTGGGAAATCCAATTGACGAAATTGAGAAACCAAATACAGAAGAAAACTGGCCAATTCATAGACCAGCTCCAAAATTTGAAGAGCAGGCAACCTCCCAGGAGATGCTTGAGACAGGTATCAAAGTCGTAGACTTGCTCTGTCCATATCAAAAGGGTGGAAAGATTGGTTTGTTCGGTGGTGCCGGAGTAGGTAAAACCGTATTGATTCAGGAATTAATTCATAATATTGCGACAGAACATGGTGGATATTCTGTATTTACAGGTGTAGGAGAACGTACACGTGAAGGAAACGATCTTTATTATGAAATGAAAGAATCGGGAGTTATTGATAAGACGACCATGGTATTCGGTCAGATGAACGAGCCACCAGGAGCACGTATGCGTGTAGCATTAACAGGTCTTACAATGGCAGAATATTTCCGTGATAAGGGTGGAAAGGATGTGTTGTTATTCATCGATAACATCTTCCGTTTCACACAGGCTGGTTCAGAAGTATCGGCTCTTTTAGGTCGTATGCCTTCAGCCGTAGGTTATCAGCCAACTTTACAGACAGAAATGGGTGCGTTACAGGAACGTATTACATCTACAAAGAACGGTTCTATTACATCGGTACAGGCTGTATATGTGCCAGCGGATGACTTAACTGACCCAGCGCCAGCGACAACGTTCGCGCACTTAGATGCAACGACGGTATTGGAACGTTCGATTGCAGAACTTGGTATTTATCCAGCAGTAGACCCATTAGCATCGACTTCACGTATCCTCGATCCACGAATTGTAGGACAGGAACACTTTGAAGTTGCACGTGGCGTACAGGAAATATTACAGAAATACAAAGAATTACAGGATATCATTGCAATTCTTGGTATGGATGAATTATCAGAAGATGATAAACTTGTCGTAAATAGAGCACGAAAAGTTCAAAGATTCTTGTCACAGCCATTCTTCGTAGCCGGACAGTTTACCGGATTAGAAGGAAAATATGTACCAATCGCAGAAACACTTCGTGGATTCCGCGAAATCTTAGAAGGAAAATGCGATGAAATTCCAGAAGGACATTTCTTAAACGCAGGAAGTATTGATGAAGTACGTGCCCGCATGAAGTAAGGGGGAAAACGTATGGCAGATAATATTTTCAAAGTAGAAATTGTTACACCAGACAGAATCTTTTATGAAGGGGAGGCCGATTTTATAGAGTTTAACACGATGGAAGGCGAAGTTGGTATTTACAAAAACCATATTCCAATGACCATGGTTTTGGCTCCAGGAGCGGTCAATATTCATAAGGGAGAAGAAGTCGAAACAGCAGCAGTGCATGCTGGATTCGTAGAGGTTCTAGGAGAAAAGGTTACGTTACTTGCAGAAATTGCAGAGTGGGGTGACGAAATCGACCTTGAAAGAGCGGAAGAAGCTCGAAAGAGAGCAGAAGAACGTTTGTCGAATAAGGACGACGGTTTGGATGTAACACGTGCAGAAATTGCACTTAGAAAAGCATTAACACGAATTAATGTTGCAAATGGACGTTAGGAGTCGCATCTTATTGTCAAAATTTGAGCCCATCTTCATCTGAAGATGGGCTATATTATATTTATAAATCGAATTACAAAATCTTTGCGCAAAATCACATTTAACATATTTCATCAAGTACAACTTCCTTCACTACATGTGCAAACCATTCCGATGAGCCTCCTAAAGGCCAAAATGAGTCAAGCAGAGGCTTTTCACATTTTGGGAGTCTCATCTCCATAGCACATGAAAGCGTGAAGGAGATTGCACTTGATGTAATACGTTAATTTAAAATGTATAGAAAAGATTTTGTAATTCGATTCTCTTCACATCAAATAATAATAGCCAAAATCAGATGAAGATGGGCTATTTTAATGTGGAGTATAGGAGCCGTCGAACTTTCAAAAATGAGTTCATTTCTCTCATATGAAGATGGGTGGAGAAAATTTAGTTAGCGGAAAGGTCAAATTAATGTGGAAAAATTCGGACTATAAAATTGACAGAGAAAATCGATGGTGCTAAAATACCTCTTGGACAAGGGCGTTCAAGATTTTCTTGGGCGCTTTTTCTAATTTTATTGGTAGTCAGTGGCAGTAAGGAGGACAATATGTGCGGATTCTGCGGATTTACAGGACAGGTAGAAAGTAAGGCGACATGTCTTACCAATATGATGAATAAGATTATTCATAGAGGTCCGGATAGTGAGGGACAACATATTGATGACGATATTGCAATGGGATTTCGTCGTCTTAGTATTATAGATTTGGATTACGGTAGCCAGCCGATGTATAACGAAGATAACTCTCTCGTTATTACTTTTAATGGCGAGATTTATAATCATGAAGTGTTAAGAGAAGACTTGATACAAAAAGGACATGTTTTCCGTAATCACGCAGATACAGAAGTATTAATCCATGCCTATGAAGAATATGGAACAGATATGCTTACAAAGCTCCGTGGTATGTTTGCTTTTGTAATTTGGGATAGCAACAAGAAGGAACTATTTGGTGCGCGTGATTATTTTGGAATTAAGCCATTTTATTATGCAAATGTAAATGGTCAGCTTATTTATGGCTCAGAAATAAAGAGTATTCTGATGCATCCAAACTATAAAAAAGAAATGAACGAGGAAGCATTAGAGAATTACTTAACATTCCAGTATTCTGTTTTGCCGGAAACTTTCTTTAAGGGAATATATAAATTAATGCCTGCTCATTATTTTATTTTTAAAGATGGAAAGATGGAAGTAAACCGTTACTGGGAGCCAAAGTTTGAACCTGATGAAAACGCAAAATATGAAGATGTAGTAGAACAGATTGATGAGATTGTTCAAGATTCGATTGTTAGTCATAAAGTCAGTGATGTAGAAGTTGGTTCCTTCCTTTCAAGTGGAGTAGACTCTAGTTATGTTGCCGCATGTTTCCATGGAGATAAGACATTTACCGTAGGTTTTGACTACGAAAAATATAATGAAATTGGATATGCAAAGAAATTATCAGAAAAAATTAAAATTGATAATTACAGTAAACTCATCACAACTGATGAGTATTGGGATACATTAGGAAAAATCCAGTATCATATGGATGAGCCACTTGCGGACCCATCTGCAATTGCGCTATATTTTGTAGGGCAAACGGCTGCAAAACACGTAAAAGTATCTCTTTCCGGAGAAGGTGCAGATGAATTTTTCGGTGGATATAACATTTATCATGAGCCATTTTCGCTTGCGCCAATGAAGAAAATTCCAAAACCATTACGAAAGGGATTGGCTGCGATTGCAAGTGTTGTGCCATTTAAGTTTAAGGGCAAAAACTATCTTATTCGCGCAAGTAAGGATGTAGAAGAGAGATTTATCGGAAATGCGTTTATGTTCAATATGAAAGAACGTGAGAAAATTTTAAAAAGTCCAACGGGCCATTATAATTTTAAGGAATTAACAAAGCCATTTTATCAGAAAGTTGCACATTTAGATGATGTAACGAAGATGCAATACATCGACATTCATTTTTGGTTGATTGGAGATATTTTGCTAAAGGCAGACAAAATGAGCATGGCTCATTCTTTGGAGGTACGTGTACCTTTCTTGGACAAAGAAGTGTTTGATGTGATTAGAAAAATTCCAACAAAATTTAAAGTATCAGATGGAAAAACAAAGAAAGCATTTCGTGAAGCTGCACATCGATATTTGCCGGATATGGTTGCAGAGAAGAAAAAACTTGGTTTTCCGGTTCCAATCCGTATTTGGTTAAGAGAGGACAAGTATTATACAATCGTAAAAGAGATGTTTACAAGCGATGCGGCAGAGAAGTTCTTTAATACAAAAGAAATCGTAAAATTCTTAGACAGACATAGAGCAGGAAAAGAAGATAACAGCAGAAAGATTTGGACCATCTACATTTTCCTTGTATGGTATAACGAATTTTTCGGTGAACAAAAAAATTTAAATATGTAGAAATAGGCAGGAAGTCCCATAAACTTCCTGCTTTTGTATTGCAATACATGAAAAAAAGTATTATAATTTAAACATAAATATTCTAATTTGTAATGGGGATAAAAAATGAAGGAAAAGGTTAAATCACTGATGTTTAGGGTTGAAGATATTTTCTTCCTCAAAGTGGTTCGAAACGGTCTTACCCTAATGATACCACTCATTTTAGTGGGTGGAATTGCATGTGCATTTATGAATCTGCCATTTCCAAATTATGTCGAGGCATTTAGTGGGGGTAAATTATCTGCCTTGTATCAGATTCTACATGCGATTTATCAGGGAACATTTGGAATGTTTTCGGTACTACTAGTGGCTGCACTTAGCATCAGTTATGGAATGGAACGAAATGAGCCATTAGATCAAGCGGTTATTTACGTTGTCGTTGCATTGGGGGCATTTGGAGCGCAACTAAATCTAGGAAGCGAGTTATTTGATTTAAATCAGATTGGACCACAAGGCAGTTTTTCGGCAATCGTAATAACACTTTTGGCGTGCTTTGCGTATTCGAAATTAAAAAATTTAGCGAAGCAAGTTGTAAAACGATATACGGTTGGAATGGAAGTGGTTTGTGCTAGTGCAATTCAAGCGGTAATTCCAGCGATAATAGTTATCGGTGTGACAGCACTTCTTTCAGAATTGTTAACAGTTTTGTTTGGAGTTGCAAATCTACAAGAGTTGTTTTCAAATTTCGTATGTAGTTTCTTTGCAAACATAAATAATGATTTTTCATCGAGTCTGCTTTACACGATTTTGTTACATGTATTATGGATTTTGGGATTTCATGGAAGTCATTTACTTGAACCTGTCGCACAGACGAACTTCCAGAATGTCTCTGGAGAAGTAATATTTAGCAAAAGCTTTTTTGATACATATGTAGTAATGGGTGGTTGCGGTACGACAATTTGTGTACTTGTAGCATTAATTCTTTTCTTCCGAAAAGACAGAATGGGAAAGTTGGCGAAACTAGCATCATTTACGGTAATATTTAACTTGAATGAAGTATTCACGCTCGGTATTCCAATTATCTTAAATCCGATACTAGCAATCCCATTTATTGTTACACCGTTTGTTTCTTTCTTAATCGCATATGGAACAACTGTCATTGGATTTTTGCCAAGGATGACGGAAACAATTCCTTGGGCAACACCAATTCTATTTAGTGGATATAAAGCATCAGGATCCTTGCGAGGAGTTGTTGTTCAATTGATATGTATTGCAGTTGGTGTTTGCATATATATGCCGTTTTTAAAGCTTAATAAACAGGTGCGTGAATCCTATGCGAAAGAGCAGGTACAAAAGCTGGTAAGACAGCTTCAGGAATACGAGGAGAATAATGAAACGCCGCTATTTTTATCAAGAGCGGATCGTGTGGGAGTTATTTCGCGTATGCTTTTACAAGATCTTCAGACTGCGATTGAGGACAGAGAATTGTATCTATTGTTCCAACCGCAGGTGGATGCCAACAATAGATGCATTGGAGCAGAGGCATTGCTTCGCTGGAATCATCCATTATATGGATTTGTTCATCCGCCTCTAATTATATATCTTGCAAAAGAAGGTGGAATTCTTCCGCAATTAGAACTCATGTTGTTTGACAAAGCAATAGAAGGAATCAAAAAAACAACAGAGGTATATGATGGACCATTTAAAATGTCCGTCAATATTACGGGAAAATCTCTCTTATGGGATATTGAAGCATGCATTGATGGTTGTTTGAAAAAGTATCATGTTCCACCAGAACGCCTGTGGATTGAAATTACAGAACAGGATGTTATTTCAAATGCAAGTCATGTAGTGGACAAGCTACGACGATTGAAGGAAAAAGGACACACCTTATTAATTGATGACTTCGGAATGGGGCATACGTCGCTTAAATATTTGCAGTCAAACCATTTTGGAGTAGTAAAATTAGATGGTTCCTTAGTCCGCAAAGTCTTAGAAAGCAAGACAAGCCAAAAGATTGTCGGATCCATTGTTAAACTTGGAAAAGAATTAGATGTTCAAGTAATTGCAGAGTTTGTGGAAACAGAAGAACAAAGAGACAAGCTTTTAGAGCTTGGTTGCGAATGGTATCAAGGATACCTATATAGCAAACCAATTCCGTTAGATGAATTTATACAATTTATCAAAAAGCATAACGAAAATCTATAGAAATGAAATAAGTCTAAAGTCATATTGTGAATATAGATAGATTAATATAAAATATTTTTGATAGATAGTGAAAATTTGTTTGGGAAAGGAAATAATAATATGTCAACACGAGTTGAAAGAAGCGGAATTGAAGATTGTATATTCAAAATTAACAATGCAATTGATGCACTTAGTTCTGCAGCAGCCGAAATAGAAAGAACAATGAATGAACTTCCGAATTATTGGGAAGGTGCTGCATATGAGAATGCGAGAACTACATATGAAGAGCAGTATCAGACGCTTTTGATTACAACGGTTCCAGAATCGGTTTCTAGTTTTCGAGATTATATCAATACATGTATGGAAAAGATTATTGAAATTGATGAAGAACTTGCGGGGGTATAATTGGAGTTATACAAAATATGCGCACACTTTTCAACGAGATGTTGAAAAGTGTGCGTTTTCTGTTGCCATGTATCCGAAGGAAGCTGCCGGTGGCAGGTTCTGTAGGTGTAAATAGATTATAGCTTCTATGAAGTGTCTGAATGGGTTTAAAGTCATATTGTGAATATAGATAAATTAATATAAAATAATTTTGGTGGATAATGGTAACGTTAGTGTGAAAAAATGTTATATCAAATGTAAAGGTAAGAGATTATATAGAAGGTCATGTAGAAAATATAGAAAATGTTTTTGACGAATTAATTTCTGCATTGGAAGATATGGTATTCTTATAAAGGACAAAAGGGAAAATGAAACGAGATATAAAAATCAACATGGGTGTGTTGGAATCAATATATTACGTTATAAGAAGATACGCGGATGCTCTTTCAGAAATAGAAAGTGCATCCACAAAATTTTTAGAAGTTATTCAATCACAGGACAGTGTAGCATATGAAAGACTAGCACAAATGTGGGAAACAAACATTAGCAAGGAAGAAGGTGAACTAAAAGAAAGACTGACTTCAGTTGCGGACATTTTAGAACGGTATGGAAACGAAATGAAGGAATATATAGCCCCCGTGGACTATTTTAAAACCATGCGTGTTGACAGAGATGATATATGGTTTAATTATACACAAATAGTATCTAATTCACAGGATGTCATGGATATCATCACAGATACAAAAAGTACTTATAGTTTGGTTAGACTGAAAGAAGAAGAAAAGGAAAGACGCAGGGCTAATTACGAAAAACTTGCACAGTTTCGGACCTTATGTTCTTCAAAAGTATTTGGAAGTGTCATGGATGAAGTAAACGCGATACAAGCCATATACCAAAATAGAATTATTCCATTTGAAGACACCGATGATGACTATAAAACAGAACTCAACAGTTTATATGAGGAATGGAGAAGTTTTTGGGATGCTTGCATAGATATTAAAAGGACTTGTGATGACATAGAGCGTGGGATGGAAGATGCTACCGTGGACTTATTAGCAGGCTATATTTCTATATATGACAGAAGTATAAAGCTCTGTAGTTGGTTATCTGGAACAAGTTTGGAAATAATAGGATTGGACGTAGTGTCGGAAAGCCATGATGAATATGCTATAAATGAGATTAAAGGAATGATAGGTCTACTAACGAATCCGGGAAATGCTTTAGAGGCAATGGGACAAGGTACATTTGACAAAGCAGATGAAGAAGGAGTAGCATATTCAGTATCATATATGGCAACGGACTTAACGATTGGGTTCTTACTAGACAAAGCCTTGGGAAAAGCTTTGAAGGCTGAGGATGCGCTTGATGTGGCGAAGTACAGCGATGATGTAGTAGATGCAGCCCAAGGTGTAGATGAAGTAGTAGGTGCAGGGAAGTATGTAGATGATGTAATAGAGAGTGGTAGTAAAGCTTTAGGTGCTGATGAATTAGTTGTAAGAGATACTAAATTTTTAGATGCAGATGGAAATATTGATTGGGAAAAGTGGGCACCAAATGGTGGGCGAGTACCAGGAACAATCAAGGAAAATCAAACTATTCCTGCAGGAACTATTATTGACAGATATGGAAGTCAATGGGGAAAATATACATCACCAGCAGGAGTACCATATGAACAAAGGGCACTTCCATATATTGAGAACCCAAATGCATACCATAAATATGAAGTATTAAAGCCAATTGATAACGTTACAATATCTGAGATTGCTCCTGCATTTGAACAAGTTGGGGGTGGAATACAGTATGAATTACCCAATAATATTAAAAAATTAAAAGAATTAGACTATATAAAGGAGATTAAATAAATGACTAGAGAGGTATTAGAAAAAAAATTAAAAATAGCTGGAGTTCCAGATTATATTTATAATTTGACAGGACAGGGAAAAAAGGATGAATGTTTATGCTTGGAAAAAATTCAGGATAAGTGGTTTGTTTATTATTTAGAAAGAGGTATTAAGACAACAAATGAAATTTTTGACTCTGAAGATGATGCGTGTCAATTTTTGTATGACCAATTGATGAATTAGAAAATACATTATTATGGTTATACTTTCGGACTCCCAACAACCTATAACTCCTGCACGTCTATTAATTAACCATCATGGCTGTTGCGAAGTAATTAAGAATCCATGATGTTAATTAATAGACACTAGCGAAATTTTGCCGAGTTGGGTATACGGACGAACATAGCAAATTTAATATGCTGATGTAACGCACTCTTGGCAACCGAATGTTGCAAAAGGGTGCGTTTTTCTGTGGAAGTTTACTGTAAATGTAAGGGTTTTTTATAAAATTCAGTCTTACAAGTGGTATTTCAGACATAAAAATTGGTCTAAAAAGCGGTAATCCAAAGGAATAAGTTTTTCTTTTGGGCGGTAGTGGAATGAGATGTATCCTCACATGTTCTGAATAATGCATTTAGACCAAAGTGTCGGACAAAGTCTTTAGACTATGCTGGAAACCCATATAGTATCGACATTTTTGCGAATGTAGAAATATGGTTGTTCCACAGAACTGATGTTTTGATAAGTGTTTGTAAACCTTATATTATCTGATTTTGCGTAAAAAGCATTCACCCCTGCATTATTATTTCGATACGAGGTTTTATAATAAAATTCTTCGTATTGTGGTGGTATGATAAGGATATCCGTTTGCTCATTTTTATAGCACAAAACTGCTAGAATGTACACTGAAACCTTAGGAAGGCAAGTGTTTTTCAAGATTTGACTGCAATTAAGTTTTACTTCAAGATGAATTATGACATTTAGAGACAGGTTACTGACAATTCGCTGGGGTCTCATGAATACAGATAACTTAGACAATGATTGATAATCTCCAGCAATCTGAAACTATCTGTATCTGATATCATCAAAATTCTCCAATTTTAATCTGCATATCCTAACATCACACCTCTGCTTCGATTCATTCTGATTTTTCTAATATCAATCAAACCAATATCTTCAACAACCTGCTCATCCACCGGTACTGCATAGTTCCATAAATCCGCATAATATTTCTTTTATCAAGGTATTTGAATTTTTGTATATGCTCGATTTTTTTGCGTGTTTTCTGAAGAATAAAGTGTGCGACCAAGAATTAAGATGAACCACTGGTGGGGGTGTTAAACTTTTTTTCTAAATATAACTTGCCGACTTTAAGGAACTTTGGAAACTACAGACTGTTTTCAGTATGACGCATATAGGCACAAGTTTTTTATCAATAATCGGAGGTCGAAAATTATGGTATATGGTTTTATTTCATCATTGGATGATGAGACAACAAAGGTGTTTTTCAGAAGTAAGAAGATTCGTGGGAATAACATTTACTGTGCTGGAAGTCTTGGTGCATTTACATCAGTGTTAGAGACTGGAGATGTAGTTTATACCGTTAGCTGTAATCGTTTTGCATCGGTGCGGCAGGTGTATACCTTTGCAAGGTTTTGTCACGAAAGGGGTATCATTCTTCATTTTGTAGCTGAACCGTATCTTGATATTGGCAATGGTAAGCAGTGGAGACCAGCTGTTGCCAAAGTCATTGCCAGCATGGTTGAGAGTGAGCAGAAAGCAAAGGGAATGATGGCACAAGGTTCTAAGATGACCGATTCCCAGTGGGAGTATGCTTATCGGTGCTTCGAACTGATGAACCTTGATATTCTGGCACATATGTTTTCTGCTGATGGTGTGTTAAAACGTGGTAGCTGACAATACTTAGGAAGTTGGATGGTGTGAGCAGGCTTTGGGGTAAAAATACTACCGTCACTATTATGGTGGTGTGTATGCCTGCCCCTCACGCCTGCACACAAAGCCCTACGTTCCGTTTTATTGGTTTTGGTGGTAACTACTGCCACTATTGTCTTTGTCGGCAAATTTGGTCGAATTACGGCTTCGTAGCAAAGTGCTTATTCGTACTGGTTTAGGAACTATGGCTGTACTGGTGGGTTCTATGGTGGCAGTAGCTGAATTAAGGAACTTTACTGGTGCATTTTAAGGAACTTGGCATGCTTACGGACGAACATTGTAAAAACAAAATAGAATATTTAGTTCCAATATGCTGATATAAACGCACTCTTAGCAACAAGAAAAATGTTACAAAAGCTATGCAACAACAGACGGAATTGTTGTAGATGCAAAACCAATTCAAATCGAGGTGACACCAGAAACTTCATCTGAAAATGGATACTACAATAGTGATGTAACCATGCAGATTCACGCAGTAGATGAAGAAGAAAACGAAGTGGCATCAGGCCTTGTTTCTTTAGAATATAAAGTATGGCAGTATGCAGCCGGGCAGGATCTAGAAAACATTGATTTTGATGGAATTGCATCTGAGCAGGTAACCCAGTCAGGAGTTCTTGTATCCCATGATATCGGAGCAGAGTACGAGGGAGATTTTGTTGTAGAAGCGAGCAAAAACAATGTGAATAACGTCGCAGTATCGGTAAAAGCAGTGGATAAGGCTGGAAATATTACGGTAAAAACCACATCATTTATGATGGATACAACAAAACCGGTAATTAACATAAGCTACGATAATAACAACGGAAAAGGAATTTATTATGCAGGTAGTCGTGTGGCAACCATTGAAGTCGTGGAACGAAACTTTGATGCTTCCGATGTTGTATTTGATATCCAGACGGTAGGTGGAAGCACACCCGTAATCTCTGGCTGGACAGTAGAAGCCGGAAGTGGAAATGGAGATAACACAAAACACGTTGCAACCATTACCTATCAGGCAGATGGAGACTATACATTTGGAGTTTCTTATACAGATAAAGCAGGAAATGCATGTACGGGTGTTGATTATGGTACATCAGCATCTCCAAACGACTTTATTGTTGACCAGACAATTGAAAAGCCTGTGATTACAGGTGTTTCAAATGGTTCTTCTTATAAAGATGATGTAACACCAAGTGTAAGCTTTGCAGATGAAAACTATAGTAATGTAGAAATCTCATTATATAGAACAAGAGCAAATCAGAAAAATGTGGATGTAACAAGCGAGTTCTTACCAGGAGTAAGTGAGTCTGAAACAGGCTGTGAAGCTCATTTTGCAAACATGGAAAAAGAAATCGAAAATGATGGAATTTATACATTAACGGTAACAGCAATGGACCTTGCAGGAAATGAAGAGACACAGAAAGTGACATTTACATTAAATAGATTTGGTTCTGTATATGCGTTTAGTGACTACTTAATCAATATTCAGGAAGCATATGTAAATGACATCGAAGATGATCTTGTAATTACAGAATACAATGCAGATCCATTAGTAGAGGATTCGTTACAAATCGAAATTACTTGTGATGGATCACCAATCGAAGAAGTAAAATATCAGGCAACAGCCTTTGAAACGGAAGCAGATGGAGTTGGAGAAAGTGGCTGGTATCAGTACGAATATGTAATCGACAGAGAGAACTTCGAAAAAGATGGTGTGTATAAAATCGTCGTATCCTCAGAAGATACAGTAGGAAATAAACCAGAGACAACCAACTTTGAAGAAAACTTCATTAGCTTCTGTGTAGATACTACACCAGCAGAAATCACAAATATACAAGGATTAGAAAGTGACGTTGTAAATGCCGAGGCAGAAAAAGTATCCTTTGAAGTGTTTGATGCGATAGGTATCAAAAAGGTAGATGTGTACGTGGAAGATATGTTAGTTCAGACTTTTGAAGAAATCGACAATCGTATTAATTTCACAGGAAGTTTTGACCTAGAGCAGGGAACAAACCAGCATGTACGTTTCGTGGTTAGTGACTTGGCAGGAAATATCACAGACACAGATGAAAAGGATGCGAAGGGAAATTATGTTTTTGCTCCAACCTATGACTTTAATCGAGATGTGACAGTATCGACAAATCTTTGGGTAAGAATTCTTGCACATAAGACAGCGATTCTTGTGACAACAGGAAGTGTGGCAGTAGCAGGTGGGGCCGCAGGTACAGGAACAGTCTTCTTTAGAAGAAGAAAAATGAGAGTGAAATAGAGGTTTTATTGTGGTGATACACTGTAAGTTTTTTTCTTGACAGACAGCAAAGTGGTGACTATAATAACATCAATTGAAGCATTATAAAAAGGCTATGATGGGAACAAGTACATAATTGTGAAACAAACAGAAAGTAACCGGTAGATGAGAGGTGCATGGGAAGCAATGATGGAATACATCCCGAAGCTGCGTACCGAAATAATAGTAGGCTACGACGGATTGGTGCACGTTATCGTACTGGAGTGTTGTCGGACACTCACAGAGGTAAATCTTGCGAGGGATTTATGAATTAAGGTGGTAACACGAGTGTTAACTCGTCCTTATATATCAAAAGGTATATAGGGACGAGTTTTTTTATACAAAAGCGTTTACCCTATATATCAGGATTATTTGTGTAAATTAGGAGGAATGAAAGAATGCAAATTTATGAAGAATTAGTTGCACGTGGCTTAATTGCCCAGGTAACAAACGAAGAAGAAATTAGAGAATTAGTAAATAATGGAAAAGCTACATTTTATATTGGATTTGACCCAACCGCAGACAGCCTTCATGTAGGACATTTCATGGCACTTTGTCTTATGAAACGTCTTCAGATGGCAGGAAACAAGCCAATTGCATTAATTGGTGGTGGTACAGCTATGATTGGTGACCCTTCTGGACGTTCCGACATGCGTCAGATGATTACAAAAGAAACCATCGATCATAACGTTGAATGCTTCAAGAAACAAATGAGCCGCTTTATCGATTTTTCGGATGGAAAAGCGTTGCTTGTAAATAACGGAGACTGGATTTTAGATTTAAACTACATGGACGTACTTCGTGAAATCGGACCACATTTTTCGGTAAACCGAATGCTTGCTGCAGAATGTTACAAGCAGCGTATGGAAAAAGGATTAAGCTTCCTTGAATTTAACTACATGATCATGCAGAGTATGGACTTCTACCGCTTATTCCAGGATTACGGATGTAACATGCAGTTTGGTGGAGATGATCAGTGGAGTAATATGCTTGGTGGTACAGAACTTATTCGCCGTAAACTTGGAAAAGATGCACATGCGATGACAATTACACTTCTTCTTAACTCAGAAGGAAAGAAAATGGGAAAAACACAGTCTGGCGCGGTATGGCTTGATCCTGAAAAAACATCTCCATTTGAGTTCTTCCAGTACTGGAGAAATGTAGCAGATAGCGATGTCTTAAAATGTATCCGTATGCTTACATTCCTTCCATTAGAAGAAATCGAAAAAATGGATGCATGGGAGGGTGCGCAGCTTAATGAAGCAAAAGAAATCCTTGCATTCGAGCTTACAAAGCTTGTTCATGGTGAAGAAGAAGCTACAAAAGCAAAAGAAGCATCACATGCATTATTTAAAGGGGCTGGTTCATTAGAAAATATGCCAACTGTTGAATTAGAAAAAGATGCATTTTCTGAAGGAAACATGGATATAATGTCAGTATTAGTAGCTGCAAAATTAGCAGAAAGTCGTTCTGATGCACGCCGTGCAGTACAGCAGGGAGGTGTATCTGTGGCAGATGAAAAAGTAACTGATATTTCAACATCATATACAGCAGATGATTTTTCCGGTGACGGATTAATTGTAAAACGTGGGAAAAAGAAATTTGCGAAGGTAATTGTAAAATAGGAGAGAAAAATGTTTAGTTTTATTGAAAACTGGCCAGTGTATTTGGCTGCAATTGCGCTTTTAGTGGGATTTGTATTTCTTGTAAAGGGAGCAGATTTTTTTGTAGAAGGCAGTTCAAGTGTTGCAAAGAAGTTTAATGTTCCATCTATTATTATTGGACTTACGATTGTAGCAATGGGTACCTCTTTACCAGAGGCTGCAGTTAGTATTGCGGCATCTATAGCAGGAGAAAATTCGCTTGCTATCAGTAATGCCATTGGTTCAAATATCTTTAATATGATGATTGTTATTGGAGTTTGCGCTTCAATGACAACGGTTGCAGTACAAAAGGAAACATTAAAAAAGGATTTCCCATTTTCCGTTGTTTGTGCAGTGCTTTTATTAGTACTTGGGGCAATTGGAATGGTACTTGGACATATTGATGGTATTATCTTATTGATACTATTTATCGGCTTTATCGCTACATTAGTTCGTGCGGCATTAAAAGCTAGAAAAGCGGGACAGGAAGTAGAAGATGAAGAAGTTGCACACATGGAAATTCTTCCAATGTGGAAAAGTATTCTCTTTATCGTAGGAGGCGGACTTGCGATTGTTGTTGGAGGTGACGTTGTTGTAGAAAGTGCAACAAATGTAGCACTGACACTTGGCATGAGCGAGACCCTTGTAGGTCTTACCATTGTTTCTGTTGGAACATCTCTTCCAGAGCTTGTAACATCTGTAGTAGCAGCGCGTAAGAATGAAGTGGATATGGCACTTGGTAATGCAATTGGTTCAAACGTATTTAATATTTTAGTTGTACTTGGTATTGCAGCATCGATTAGTCCAGTCACATTTATCATGGAAAATATTTATGATATCTGTGTATTAGTTGCATTTAGTTTAATCGTATGGGTAATGGCTTGGACGAAAAGGAAATTAGAAAAAAAAGAAGGATTTATTATGATTCTTCTTTATGTAGGATATCTTGCATATATCCTTGCAAGAAATTACCTGTTTGTTTAGGAGGAAAACAAATGGCATTTGATTTTGAAGCATTTAAAGACAGCATGGTATCAGCAGGAAAAGAAGTTGGAGATAAAGTTTGTGAAGTATCAAATGTAGCAAAGCTTCGCATTGATATACGTACAAAAAAAGATTATTTAGAAAAGCAGTTTGCAGCATTAGGAAGAGCATTTTATCAAAATCATAAAGAGGAAGATATTCCCGAAAAGGATTTTTTTCCTGCGATTGCAGAAGCACTTGAAGATATCAATCGTTTAGAAAATGACTTATTAAAGGCGCAGGGGGCAGTGGTTTGCCCCAATTGTGGGAAACGCCAGGAGAAAACAAATGCGTATTGTAACGCGTGTGGTGTGAAGTTATAAGATTCTTGACTTTCTTGATGCATCATGCTACAGTAATCATTAATTAATGATGAATATCAAACACGTAGAAGAAGAGAGTACACACGAGGGAATTTTACAGAGAATCACCGGATGCTGAGAGGTGAAAAGGAAAACGTGTGGAAGATGGCTTTGGAGTGGCAACGATGAACCATTTTTGGTGGATAAGCGTTGATGGGTGCGCCCAATATAGCGACAGATGTGAGAGCATTTTATGAGGCTGATTTAAGAATCAGTAAAAAGAAGTGGTACCACGGGAATCAACTCGTCTTCTATTGATAGAAGGCGAGTTTTTTACATTATAGGAAAACCAGGAGGACATAATATGAATAACAAAGGCAAATTTTATATGACAACAGCCATTGCCTATACATCAGGTAAACCACATATTGGAAATACTTATGAAGTAATTTTAGCAGATGCCATTGCACGATATAAAAGAGCAGAAGGCTATGATGTGTATTTCCAGACAGGAACGGATGAGCATGGACAGAAAATACAGGAAAAAGCTGAAGCGGCAGGTATTACACCAAAGGAATTGGTAGATGATGTAGCTGGAACAGTAAAAAATATTTGGGATCTTGTAAATTCTTCTTACGATAATTTTGTACGTACAACAGACGCAGACCATGAAGCCTGTGTAAAGAAAATCTTTAAGAAATTATATGACAAAGGTGACATTTATAAAGGAGCATACGAAGGTCTTTACTGTACTCCATGTGAATCCTTCTGGACAGAATCACAGTTAGTAGATGGAAAATGTCCAGACTGTGGACGTGACGTACAGCCAGCAAAAGAGGAAGCATATTTCTTTAAAATGAGCAAGTATGCAGATCAATTGATTGAATATATTAATACACATCCAGATTTTATTCAGCCAGTATCGCGTAAGAATGAAATGATGAATAACTTCTTATTACCAGGACTTCAGGATTTATGTGTATCAAGAACATCATTTAGCTGGGGAATTCCAGTAGATTTTGATCCAAAACATGTTGTATATGTATGGCTTGATGCATTAACAAACTACATCACAAAAATCGGATATGACCCAGATGGATCTTCTGATTTATTCAACAAGAACTGGCCGGCAGACCTTCACTTAATCGGAAAAGATATTGTTCGTTTCCATACAATTTATTGGCCAATCTTCTTAATGGCACTTGACTTACCACTTCCAAAGCAGGTGTTTGGACACCCATGGTTACTTCAGGGTGGAGACAAAATGAGTAAATCAAAAGGAAACGTAATCTACGCAGACGATATGGTAAAACTCTTTGGCGTAGATGCAACACGTTTCTTCGTATTACACGAAATGCCATTTGAAAACGATGGTGTAATTACATGGGATCTTGTAATTGAAAGAACGAATACTGAGCTTGCAAACGTACTTGGAAACCTTGTAAATAGAACAATTTCAATGAGTAACAAATACTTTGGAGGAATTGTAAAATCAACAGGTGTAACAGATGAAGTAGATGCAGACTTAAAAGAAGTTGTAACTTCAACAAAAGCACGTGTAGAACAGAAAATGGAAACTCTTCGTGTGGCAGATGCCATTTCAGAAGTATTTACTTTATTCCGTCGTTGTAACAAATATATTGATGAAACGGCACCATGGGTACTTGCAAAAGATGAAGCGCAGAAAGATCGTCTTGCAGAAGTACTTTATAATTTAACTGAAGCAATTACAATTGGTGCAAGTCTTCTTCATAGTTTCTTACCAGAAACAGCTGAAAAAATTGTAGCACAGCTTTCTACAAGCTTACGTGACTTTGATGTATTAGATCAATTCGGATTATATGAAAGCGGAACAAAAGTAACAGAAACACCTGAAATTTTATTTGCAAGATTAGATTCAAAAGAAGTAATGCCAAAAATTGAAGAAATTCAGGCTGCCCAGAAAGCAGAATACGAAGCAGAGCAGCGTAAATTAAATGGAGAATCAGAAGTTTCTGAAGCGCCAGTGATTGATATTGAAGCAAAAGAAGAAATCACATACGAAGATTTCATGAAAATGCAGTTCCAGGTAGGAGAAATCATCGCATGTGAAGCAGTAGAAAAATCAAAGAAATTACTTTGCTCACAGGTAAAAGTTGGTAGCCAGGTAAAACAAATTGTATCTGGTATTCGTAAGAACTACTCTCCAGAAGAGATGGTTGGAAAAAAGGTAATGGTTCTTGTTAACTTAAAACCTGCAAAACTTGCAGGGGTATTATCAGAAGGAATGCTCCTTTGTGCGGAGGATGAAAACGGAGTTCTCGCACTTATGACACCGGAAAAACCAATGCCAGCAGGAGCTGAAATCTGCTAGTATAGTCGGTAAGAAAATGGCGGTGATAGTATGGAATATTTTGATATTGTAGATGAAAACGGTAATCCAACAGGAGAAAAAGTAGAGCGTTCCATTGCGCATAAGAATGGGATACCACATAGAACAGCACATGTTTGGATTGTAAGACAAAAAGATGACAATATAGAAATTCTTCTCCAGAAAAGATGTATGACAAAGGATTCATTTCCCGGATGTTATGATATCTCAAGTGCAGGGCATATCCCTGCAGGAGAGGACTATATTCCATCCGCGTTAAGAGAACTTGAGGAAGAGCTTGGAGTAAAAGCGACACCAGAAGAACTAGTATTTTGCGGCGATTATCGTACCTATATTATCCGTGATTTTCACGGGGAAAAATTTGTGGATAATCAGTATGCGAGAATCTTTTTATTGTGGAAAGATTATGAAGAAACAGAATTTTGTGTGCAAAAAGAAGAAATTGATTCTGTAAAGTGGATGAAATTTCGTACCTGCAAAGAATCTGTAAGAAATAATATGATTCCACATTGTATCGATATTGCAGAACTTGAAATGATAGAGGAGTACTTATGATTTTTGAATCACATGCACACTTCGATGACAGACGTTTTGATGACGACCGAAACCAGCTTTTGGCGGACATGCCAGAGCATGGAATCGGTCGTATTCTTAATGTGGGAGCATCGATTGAATCAACAAAAAGAACGATAGAATTAGCAAAACAATTTGAACATGTATATGCAGCAGTGGGGGTTCATCCAAGTGACATCTCGGATTTAAATGAAGAAACTTTTGCGTGGTTAAGGGAGCAGACCTCAAAGGAAAAGGTGCTTGCGGTAGGAGAAATTGGATTAGATTATTACTGGGATAAAGAGCCAGGGGTACAAGAAGCTCAAAGATACTGGTTTCGTCGGCAGCTAGAATTGGCAAAAGAAGCAAACCTTCCTGTTATTATTCACTCTCGTGATGCGGCAGAGGATACCGTGGAGATTATGAAAGAAGCGTATCGGGACGGAATTTCTGGTGTAATCCACTGCTACTCATATTCTAAGGAAATTGCCAAAGAGTATATCAAAATGGGATATTACATTGGAGTTGGCGGAGTTGTGACTTTCAAAAATGCGAAAAAATTAGTAGAAACGGTAGAAGAGATTCCGCTAGATAGAATTCTTGTAGAAACGGATTGTCCATATATGGCACCGGAACCACATCGAGGCAAAAGAAATAGTTCCCTTTATTTACCGCACATCATTGAAAAGATTGCGGAAATAAAAGGAACTACAAAAGAAATTGTAACACAGGTTACCTATGATAACGCAATGCGATTATTTTCCAGTAACGATGTAAGGCTGAAGTGATCCAGCCATCTGAGAAATAGGCATAGTCTGTAACCAAACTTTACCAGGTCCAGATACAACTGTATTGAAAAGTCCTTCTCCACCGAGGAGGGCATTTTTAATACCTGGAACAGACTGGATATCGATTGAACATGTAGCTGTCATAGCAGCAAGGTATCCAGTATCTACGATAATCTGCTGTCCTGGAGCAAGATCATATTCTTTAATGTGTCCGTCAAATTCAAGGAATGCAACACCCTGTCCAGAGATTTTCTGCATAATGAATCCTTCACCTCCGAATAAACCAGCACCAAAACGTTTCTGGAAGAATACACTCATATCTACACCAGCTGTTGAAGCAAGGAATGCAGATTTCTGAGCAACGATTTCCTGTCCTGGAGCAATGTTAAATGCGCGGATAGAACCAGGGAAGCTAGATGCAAAAGCAATTAATCCGTTTCCGTTTACAGCTGTGTAACGGTTCATAAACATGCTTTCTCCTGAGAATGCACGTCCAATCATTTTTCCGAACCCTCCATTTGAGAGAGTTTCCATCTGCATGTTTGGAGACATCCAAGACATTGCACCCTTTTCTGTAAGCATAGATTCGCCATTTTCCAAGTCACAAATTACTACTGGTAATGGTTCGCCTTCAATTGAAAATTTCATAATCAATCCTCCTTAAAAAACATTCGCTTACAGTTTACCAATTCTTCTATTTAAAATCCATAGTCATTTGAAAAAAATTGTGCTATTATAAAAAATAGTGAAAATAAGAAATATAAAAGTGAAAAGGAATAGATGGAATGGACGAATTATTGAAGCAATTTCCAAATAAAGAAGCTTTTGATGCATATTGGAACGAAGAATATAAAGAATTATCTTATGAGGATGTAAAAGAGGCTTTTGAAGATTTTGTAAAAGCATCTGACAAGCATATTTTTATTGAAGACTATGAAAGTGCAGGAGCAATTCGAAAAGAGGATTTTGCACAGAATTTATCAGAAACAGCAATGTTTACTTTTCAGGATACATTAACAGAAGTATTTTACGAAAAGAATCCTGATTTGTACGAAATGGCATTTGCATTATATGAAATGGCACAAATGGGAGAGGCAGACAAGTCTATTGCGATGATATTTCATGAAGAATACAATCGTCTCTATAAAGAATTTTTAGACCAGATGTTTGAGCACTGTTTTGCATAGAACACGTTTGAGGAGAGAAAGATGGCAACACTTGGAAATCCCAAAAATACGATAGAAGTATTGCAAAAATACAAGTTTAATTTTCAGAAGAAGTTTGGGCAAAACTTTTTAATCAGCACAAACGTATTGGAAGAGATTATCGAAGAATCACATGTGACAAAAGAGGATTTTGTACTTGAGATTGGACCCGGAATTGGGACTATGACACAGTATCTTTGCGAAGCAGCAAGAGAAGTGGTTGCAGTAGAAATTGACCAAAACTTAATTCCAATTCTAAAAGATACACTTTCTGCATACGATAATGTAGAAGTAATTAACGACGATATTTTAAAAGTCGATATTCGAAAATTAGCATTGGAACGTAATGGAGGAAAACCGATTAAAGTAATTGCAAATCTTCCGTATTATATTACAACACCAATTATCATGGGATTGTTTGAAAGTCATGTTCCAATTGATAGCATCACAATTATGGTACAAAAAGAGGTTGCTGACCGTATGCAGGTTGGACCAGGAACAAAGGATTATGGTGCATTATCTTTGGCGGTACAATATTATGCAAAACCAGAAATTATCGTGAATGTTCCACCTAGTTGTTTTATGCCACAACCAAAGGTCGGAAGTGCGGTTATTCGATTGACAAGACACGAATCTGCTCCGGTAGATGTTATTGATGAAAAATTGATGTTTAAAATTATTCGTGCATCATTTAATCAGCGTCGAAAAACATTAGCAAATGGTCTTAATAATTTTCCAGAAATACAATTAAGCAAAGAAGTGATTCAGGAAAGTATTACAGAGCTTGGTGTTCCAATTACAGTAAGAGGGGAAGCATTAACGTTGGAACAATTTGCTACACTTAGCAATATTATTCACAAAAAATTGCAAAACGAAACTGAATAAAAACTTTTTGTGCGTCAATACTATTACTAAAACAATTAGTAAAGGAGACGCCATGAAAAGAAAAATCGTGATTGCAGCAGTAACATGCCTGACAATGGGGGCATTGGCCTTTGTAGGTGTGTATCAAATAAAAGAGAATCAGAATCAAAACGCAATAGTTGAAGAGGAAGAAAATAGTTTATTACCAGTTGAAAATATTGTAGAACCTACAGAAATGAAGGAAAATGAGGTTGCGCAAAATCAGGAAACAGAAGAAAATACAGAAGAGTCAACAGAGGAAGTTGTTGTTGAGGAAACAGTAGAGGTAGAAGCAAATCAAGAAGAGACATATCACTTTTCGGATGAAGATAAATTGAAGTGGCCTGTAAAGGGGGAAGTCCTTTTTGATTATAGTATGGATAAAACAGTTTATGATCCAACACTTGAACAATACCGTTACAGCAAGGGAATGGCTATTGCAGGGAAGGTAAACGACAAAGTCTATTTTTCAGCAACAGGAAAAATTGTAGATATTTCTACAAATGAAGAAACAGGATGTACGGTAACGCAAGAGATTGGTAATGGATATGTAGTTAAGTATGGACAATTGAAGGAACTTAATTTCCAGGTGGGGGATATGGTACAGGAAGGACAAGTTGTGGGATTTATTACAGAACCTACGAAATACTATGCAGTGCAGGGAAGTAATGTGTATTTTGCCGTGGAAAAAGACCAAGTTCCAGTAGATCCGAAGGAGTATCTAGAAGGAGAATAAGGTGAACTTTAGCGAATACAATGAAATCATTCGATTTTGGACCGAAGAAGTATATAAGAATCGTCAAAAAGATGCGGAAGTAACGCTGAAATATTGTAATGACATTATTGATTACGGTCTAAAAGTATGTGATAGCAAGCTAATTGGATTTGGATATTATTATAGTGCAGAGACTTACTATTGTTTAAACGATGGTTCTCATTTTTATGAAACAGTAAGTAAGGCTCTGGACTATTTACAACAGGCAAAAGAGTGGGAATTCGTAGTACGTTGTTATAATTACCTGGGAATTATGGCTTGTACCGGGGGAAATTTACCATTTGCACTTGATTACTATTTAAATGCAATTAAGTATTGTCAGGATTATGACTTGCCAGAGATGGAAGCGATATTAAATATTAATGCGGGTGCATTAAACCTGCAATGTGAGCGATATACAGAGGCTCAAAGATGCCTTGAGCAAGCATTTTCTTACATAAATGAGCATCCAGAGTGTGAGAAATATCATATGTATATGCTTGGAATTTATGAAAACCTTGCAAAATGTTTTATCTTCCAAGGACAGTATGATCGAGTAGAAGAAATTCAAAGACACGTATATCGAGAGCATTGGAAATATGCAGATGAAATAGATAAAATGTCTGTTTTATGTACCGAGGCTCTGTATTATTTCCATACACATCAGTTTGAGAAATTAGATGAATGTATTGAAATGATCGACCAGGGAACGACAGAAAATATGTCGATAATGGATATTTTTGATGACTATTATGAGTATTGTAAAGTGCTCCTTGAGTATAACAAAGAAAAAGAATTCTGGAATGTTATCGAGACTCTTGAGACAATGACAAAGAATATCAATATTCTAAATCTTCATCTAAAAATTATATCTATGAAAATGAAGTTCTATCGTAAACATTCTCAGAGTGCAGACTATTTACGTGCAGCAGGGCTTTATTATGAGATTTCAGAGATGATGGATAAAGAACAAAAAGAAATGATGAATAATGTTCTAAATCTTCGTCGTAGTCTAGAAACGGTAAACCGCCAAAATGAAATCTTGACAGAAAAATCAGAACAGGATGCATTAACTAAGATGCCAAATCGATTCAAGCTAAATGAACAGGCGGAAATATCATTCGAACGCGCACTTATGGAAGGAACACCAATTGCGGTAGAAATTTTAGATATCGATTACTTCAAAGAGTTTAACGATAACTATGGACATCAAGAAGGCGATCAGTGTCTGATAGCAGTAGCAAACGCAATTAAGGAAATGGCAGAAGGTCAAGAACGTTTTTGTGCGCGATATGGTGGAGATGAATTTATTCTCATTTATGAGGGTATCTGCTTTGAGGAAGCCATGGAAAAAGAGAAAGAACTAAAACGAAAAATAATGAGCCTAGAACTTGAGCACAATTATTCAAAAGCTCTTCCTATTGTCACAGTCTCACAGGGAATGTGTTGGGATGTGCCTGTAGAAGGTAGTCGTGTTTGGGATTTCTTACATAAGGCAGATGAAATGCTCTATCGCGTAAAGAAACATAGCCGAAACAATTACTGCATAGGACATCTTCGCGACGAAGACGAAGTGGTAATCGGTGACTAGGAACTCATTTTATAATCCATAATTCTTAATAAAGTCTTAATGAGTTACCTAATTGGATGTTAATCAAAAATCCGCTATGCTATGTACATGATGAAACATGCAACATACCTAGCGGATTTTTTTAAGGCATTTGGCAGTCAAAAGCTCCACCTTTAGTCTATGTTTTAACATATTTCACAAAGTACAATCTACTTTGCTACATGTGCAAATCGTAGGAATACGAGGAGCTTTTGACATCGAACTGCTTTTAAATAATATGTAGCGTTTTGCTGCATAAAGTTACATAGAAAATTGAAAAATAAGTTGGGATGTAAATGCAACGGAGGATTAGTTAGGATGTATAAAGTACTTGTTTGTGACGATGAAAAGGACATTGTGTCAGCACTTCGAATTTACTTGGAGAGTGAGGGATATCAGGTGTATGAAGCGTACAATGGATTAGAAGCTCTTGAGGTAGTTCAAAGAGAAGAGATGCATTTGGTGCTTATGGACATTATGATGCCGAAGATGGATGGTATTCAGGCAATGGTGAAAATTCGTGAAATTTCAAATGTTCCCGTGATTTTGCTTACGGCCAAAAGTGAAGATACGGATAAGGTGTTAGGTCTTACCGTCGGGGCAGATGATTATATTACGAAACCATTTAATCCTGTTGAGTTACAGGCAAGAGTGAAGTCTCAGATTCGTCGTTATATGATGCTTGGAAGTGGGAATATTTCTGTGAAAAAGCTTCGTATGGGTGGAATTGAACTTGATGATAAGTCAAAGGAAGTAACGCTTGATGGAGAGCTTGTTAATCTGACACGTACCGAATACGACATTCTAAAACTATTGATGGAGCATCCGGGAGAAGTATTCTCTCCAAACAAAATCTATGAGACAGTTTGGGGTGATAATCCTTACGGAACAGAAAACACAGTTGCAGTGCATATTCGTCATTTAAGAGAAAAAGTAGAATATAATCCGGCAGAACCACGCTTCCTGAAAGTAGTGTGGGGACGCGGATACAAAATGGAAGGTGAATAAGATGAAAAAAGTATTATATTCGTTACCTTTAAAAATTTTTGCGGCGATTGTATGTACAATTTCTATAATGATGGCGGCGGCAAGTGGATTTGCGATGCTATTATCTGGCGAAGTGGATAAAGAAGAAGTATTGCACAGTGCAAAGGAAAATTTGTTTTCCAACAAGGCAGCCTGTATCCTGGATAATTATGAAGAGAGTGGTAAAGCCGGAATTGTTGGAATGAATCTGGAACTGGATATGGATTATTCGTTGTATACATATGCTGAAAATGAAGAGGAAGCCACTTGTATATGGAATTCAGGCTATCCCGTTTCTACGGAAGAGTTTGATTACAAATACAGTGGAGAAGAAGGCGGATATTATTCTTACGATACAAGAAATATGTTCCGTGCAATGATAAACCCAGCATATAGTTATGATCACAATGTCTATGAAACCGAAGACTTTGTGATAACAGATATTATATATGCACCAAATCTTGGACTATTTTTGTATGAAACTTCTCAGGGGTATTTCGTAAGTGAAATGATATCCATTGATGGAATGGAGTATACTATCGCTACATTAGATAAATATGTGTATGTTGATTCTGAGCAAAATATTCTTGAAACAAGCCAATATGCAGACTGGGGTACGGTAGTGCTTGATTATGTGGGCGCTTATGAAATGAGGAATGGATTTTTTACAATTAAGGATGTAGAAGAAGAAATGGTTGTTTATGCATCTTCCTATGAAGTAAAGGGAGATGTGATCTCTGTAGGAAAAGAGATGGCGGAAATAAAACATGTTGTCATATACGGAAAAGAAAAGAATCTGGATTTGGCGACAAAGGATAGTTGGTATACAGCAGCAGAGCAGGTTATAGAAACTATTTGGGATTTTGTAGAAATATCTGTCGGAATTGAAGTTGTATCTGTTTTACTTACACTTATTAGCTTTGTTTATCTTATGGTTGTGGCAGGGCATCGGTCTGGAGATGATGAAATTCATTTACGCATTTGGGATAAGGTTCCATTCTTTGTATTCTCGATGTTATTAGGATGCGCCGCTTTTGGATTCTGTGCCTTTGGAGCGCTGATTATCATGGATGGAATTGAAGTTATGTCCTTATCAGCCGTTGTAGCATTAACGACCGAATGTCTGGTGACGGGATTACTTATCTGTATATGGTATTGCATGTCTGTTGTAACAAGATTCAAGGCAAAAGCATTTTGGAAATATACCGAGTTTGGCTATTTGCTTCGTCCATTCAAGAATGTATATGGACAAATTCGAGAAAACATTGGGTTGTTCTGGAAAACTATTTTAATACTTGCAATTTTGAGCGTCGTCGAGTTATTTGTCATTCTTGCAACAGGATACGAACCAGATGTAGAAGTGTTGTTCTTCTTCTTGTATAAAGTGGTAGAAGTCCTTGTGGTTGTGCTTGCAGTATTGCAGCTTTCAAAACTACAAGAAGGAAGTAAGCGAATTGTGGATGGAGATTTAGAGACACCAATTGATACCTCACATATGTTTTGGGATTTTAAAAAGCATGGTGAAAATATCAATAAGATGACAGAAGGAATCTCGAAAGCAGTAGAAGAACAAATGAAGAGTGAGCGTTTTAAGACAGAGTTGATTACAAACGTTTCGCATGATATTAAAACACCACTCACATCGATTATTAACTACGTTGACTTAATAAAAAAAGAAGACGTCCAGGATGAAACTCTTCAGGAGTATATTGAAGTATTAGATCGTCAATCTGCGCGACTTAAGAAATTAATCGAAGATCTAATGGAAGCATCCAAAGCATCGACGGGAAATTTAGCTGTAAACTTCGAGAAATTTGAAGTAGGTGTAATGCTTACACAGACAGTAGGAGAATTTCAGGAGAAATTAAGTGCAAGTGGAATCGAACTTGTAGTAAATACTCCAGAAGAAGAAATCTATATTCTTGCAGATGCGCGTCACTTGTGGAGGGTATTTGATAACCTTATTAACAACATTTGTAAATATGCACAGCCAGGAACAAGAGCATTTGTAGATGTAACAAAAGTAAATGGTTATGCGATTGTAACATTTAAAAACACTTCAAAAGAAATGTTAAATATGTCAAGTGAAGCATTACTAGAGAGATTTGTTCGCGGGGATAGTTCAAGAAACACAGAAGGAAGTGGACTTGGTCTTTCGATTGCACAGAGTCTCACAGAGCTTATGAATGGTCGATTGAAGCTAGATATTGATGGAGATCTCTTTAAAGTAAGTATTATGTTTC
>JAXJUI010000151.1:0-2264 GCA_036309165.1 Agathobacter sp.
AGGAACAGCAGAACCTTGAACAGAACAAGGCAAAATTTACCACTCCGATGAACAATCAGAATGGTAATAACAATGGTAACTTAACAAAGAAAGATATTATGGCGATTAAGGACCCGGCAGAACGTCAGCAGAAGATTGCTGAGAATATGAGTCTTTTTCAGAAGTAATATCTGTGTCACTGGTGGAGCGTTTGGAGTTTCATCACTAACCTAGTAAATCCCTAAAAATTATAGGTAGATGGGATATTTTAGTCCTATCTATCATTCAAAGGGTAGAAAGGACTATTTTTTATGGCAGTTATTGAGAACACAACTACTACTGCGCAGATCACTGTAGCAGTAAAAGAAATGGATTTTATTTCCAGATTTGAGCAGAATTGGGATGCGTTGAGAGAGATTCTTGGAATTATGCGTCCTGTTAGAAAAACTCTTGGTACTAAGTTGGTAGCAAGTAAGGCAACTGTAGTATTGCAGGATGGAAACGTTGCAGAAGGTGACGAAGTGCCATTTTCTCAGGCTACTGTAGAACCAGTGTACTACGAAGATATTACATTGGAAAAATACAGAAAGGCAGTAACAGCAGAAGCAGTTGCTAAGTTTGGTGCATCTGTGGCAGTACAGAAGACAGACGATGCTTTCTTGAATGAATTACAGGGTAATGTATTGGATAGATTCTATGCGTTTATGCAGACAGGTACTCTTACAGGTTCTTATGAGGGATTCCAGATGGCAGTATCTATGGCTGTAACACTTGTAAAAGACAAGTTCAAAAAGATGCGTATGGATTATTCCAATATTGTAGTATTCGCAAATACTATGGATGTTGGTAAGTATCTTGGTGGTGCAAACATCACAATGCAGACACAGAACGGTATTGAGTATTTCAAGGATTTCCTTGGTGCAAGTACTGTTATCGTATCTTCTGAAATTCCAGAAGGAAAAGTTATTGCCATTCCGGCAGATAACATTGTTCTGTACTACATTGACCCAGCAGATGGTGATTTCAACCAGTTAGGTCTTGATTACACAACAGGCAACGGTGAGACAAACCTTATCGGTATCCACAAAGAAGGTAACTATGGACGTGTTATGGGTGAAACTCATGCGCTTATGGGTATCAAACTCTTTGCAGAATACATTGACGGTATTGCAGTTGTTACCATTGAGGCACCTGTGGGGGAATAACAGGCTATAACTTAAACAGAGCCTATACAGCCGAAAGCCTTAATGACATGACCATTTCAGAGATTAAGGCTTTGGCTGATGAATTAGGTTATAGCATAACAGAAACAAAAAAGGCTGATATTATAACGGAGTTTTTAGCACAGCAGGAGGGATAGTAAATGGCATATGTTGATTATGAATATTACAAAACCCTCTATGGAGAAAAGGCAATCCCAGAAACAGACTTTACAAGGCTTCTGTGGGATGCCGAAAGGGAAGTTGACAAAGCCACAAGCGGAGTTGACGGAGTGCGAAAACTTCAAGTGGCATTTCCAACAAACAGTTATGATGCAGAAGCGGTAAAACGGTGTGTTTTAGGGCTTATAGATTTCCTTTACAAAATGGAACTTGCAGAAAATTCCTTAAATGCAATGTCTAATTATACCGAGCGTGCAGACGGAAGTTTGCAAGGCAAGGTTGTATCTTCTGTGTCGGCAGGAAATGAATCAATAACTTATGCGGTAGGTAAAAGTGCTGATACGGCCATTAGCAACGCAATAAAGGATTTGCAAAGCAAAGATATGACAGTGTATCAGTTTATTACAAGCAGATTAAGCGGTGTATCGGATGCAAACGGAGTAAATCTTTTGTTTGGCGGAAGATATCCGTATAGAGTGGAGGTATAAACATGGATTTTGGAATTGCAAGTGTTGCGGCTATCACAGTTATCTGTTTATTAGTCGCACAGGGCATTAAAGCCACAAGCATTGATAACAAATGGCTTCCCGTAATTTGTGGGGTTTTAGGCGGTGTTTTAGGTGTTGTGGGAATGTATGTGATGCCCGACTTTCCATCAAATGATATTATCACATCTATTGCGGTTGGAATTGTTTCAGGTCTTGCCGCTACAGGTGTAAATCAGGTTTACAAACAGTTAAATCAGTAACAAGGAGGGGTATCATGTATTCTGAAAAAATAACGCTTTTTAATCACTACAAAAGCCGTTTAGGGGATATGTGGTACCCTACTGTCATTGATGGAGTTAATCTGTTGATTGACAAGGCGGCAATTGTGGCAAAGTACGGAGCGGAAAGTAAAGAC